>NZ_JBEXNL010000005.1:0-304734 GCF_040611135.1 Tsukamurella sp. NPDC003166 | reverse complement strand
GAGGTGAGCTGGCGAGGTGGGGGTAGATTGCTCGGCTTATTGTCCCCACCCACCCGCCCCGGGCCCGCCGCGCCCCCGCCCGCCCCCCCGTGCGGGGCGGGCGGGCGGGGCGGCCGGCCCCCCCCGCCGCCGGAGGTCTCGGGCGCGGGCGGCGTCTGACGAGGGGCGGTGCGGGCGGTCACGCCGGCCACGACGGCCGCCGCGGCGGCGGTCACGACGAAGGTCCAGCGCCACCCGACGGTCAGCCCGATCAGCTGGGCGAGGAGGCTCGCGACCAGCAGCGCGGCGGGACCCGAGGACTGCTTGACCGAGAACGCGAGTCCCTGCCGGTTCGCGGGAATCGCGCCGTTCACCGAGGCGTTGGCGGCCATCTGGGTGGACGCGTGCCCGCTGCCGACGATCGCCGCGCCGATGAGCAGGAGCGCGTAGCTATCGGCCACCCCCGCGACGAACAGTGAGCCGGTCACCGACAGGGCGCCCGCGACGACCACCCCGGTCCGGGGAGCGATCCGGTCGAAGAGCGGCCCGCTGCACGTGGCGACGAGCGCCGCGAAGGTGAAGAACGCGCTGATCAGAACGCCGAACTGGGCCGCGCCGAAGCCGAGGTCGGCGCGGACGGTGACGGCCTGCACACTGAGCAGGTACGACGGCGTGGTCCCCACGGTGGCCATCAGTGTGGTCGAGAGGATCTGCGTCGTGTACCCCGGAACGCGCGGCAACCGGAGACCATTCACATATATAATGTTATCAGTCGACGTGCGGAGCGCCATCTCCGCCGGAGGTCACCGCGTACTCGACGACGACCGGGGCGTGATCGGACAGCCGCTGATCCGGCGAGGGCTCCTTGTCGACGACGACCGACAGCGCCGCTCGCGCGAGCCGGGGCGTCGCGAGGTGATGGTCGATCCGCCAGCCCACGTCCTTGGTGAAGGACTCGCCGGCCCAGCTCCACCACGACAGCGGCCCCGGCCGGTCGCCGTGCAGGGCACGCACCACGTCGACCAGCGTCCTCGGGCCGATCTGCGCGTCGAGCCACGCGCGTTCCTCGGGGAGGAAGCCCTCCATCTTCTGAGCGGGGCGCCAGTTGGTCACGTCGTGGGGCAGGTGCGCCAGGTTGAGGTCGCCGAGCAGGAGGAACTCGCGTCCCGCGGCGAGCGCGGCGCGCCGGTTCCGGCCCAGCTCCCGCGCGAACGCGTCGAGGAACCGCATCTTGCGGTCGAACTTCGCGCCCCCGTCGGGCTTGTCCCGCATGTTTCCCGGCCGTTGCAGGTGCGCGGGCACGCCGCCCTTGGGCAGGTACAGGCAGGCCACCGTCAGGCCCGGCAGGTCCACCTCGACGTACCGGCCCTCGTGGGCGAACTCACGCAGGCCCCGGGCGCGGGGCGGGTGCGAGGCCCAGGTCCGCACGGCCGACGGTGCCGCCCGCGTCAGGATCGCGACGCCGTTGCGCCCGGGGACCGAGCCGCAGTCGATCGCCGCGTGATAGCCGGGGAAATCACCCACCTCGTCCGGCGGGCAGCGCAGCTCCTGCAGCGCGACGATGTCGAGCCCGCGGCCCGCGAGCCAGGCGTCGAAGCCCCGGCGACGGGACGCGCGGATCCCGTTGACGTTGAACGCGGCGACCCGCAGCGGAGCGCCGGTCAGGGCGCCGCGACCGTGCTCGACGGGTCGATGAGGATCTTCGCGTGCACCTCGGGATCGCCCAGCGCACTGAACGCGGCCTCCACCCCTTCGAGGCCGACGGTACCCGTGACCAGCGGCTTCACGTTCACCTTGCCGTCGGCCATCATGTGCAGCGTGTCGTGGAACTCGCCGGGGTCGTAGCCGAAGGCGAACCGCAGCTCGATCTCCTTGTTCCCGGCCAGGGCGGGCATGATCTGGTCGGGCTCCATGCACACGCCCACCACGACCACGCGGGTGCGCAGCGGCGCGGCCTCGATGATCGAGTTGATCATGCCGGGCACGCCGACGCACTCGAAGACGACGGGACCCGACGGGGTCTCGCCGATCCGGTCCGCGAGCCGGAAGACGTGCCACCACGGCACCGGGCCGGGGACGAGTGTCAGCTTGTCCATGGTGCTCACGCCCAGCTTGAACAGGTCGCTGGCCCTGCGGATCTCGGTGCGGGGCTGCTTGTAGGCCGCCCACGGCTGCTGCTCGCGCGGATCGACCACCACGTGCGCGCCCATCTGCTTCGCGAGGGCGCGGCGGCCGGGGGAGAAGTCGCTGGCGATGATCTTCTTCACGCCCGACGCGCGGAGCATGGAGATCACGGCCAGCCCGATGGGGCCGCAGCCGATGACGATTGCGGTCCGGCCGCGGCCGACCTCGGCGCGGCGCACCGCGTGCCACGCCACGGCCATCGGCTCGGTGAGCGCGGCCTCCTCGTCGGACAGCTTGTCGGGCACGGGCATCGTCATCGACTCCTGGACCAGAACCTGCTCCGCGTACGAGCCGGGGGCGCGCTCCGACAGCCCGACGAGCTGCGGTTCGCTGCCCACCATCACCGTCGGGAGGGACACCACCCGCGTGCCCACGGGCCAGCGCTTGCGACAGCCGGGGCCGTACTCGGCGACGGTGCCGACGAACTCGTGTCCCATGACGATGTGCTGGTCGGTGCGCATGCAGTCGTCGTACCCGGCCTTGGCGGCGAGGTCGGCGACGAGGTCGGCATGGTGGCGTGCGTGCAGGTCGGATCCGCAGATCCCGGTCCGCGTGACATCGAGCAGCACCTGGCCGCGGGCGGGGCTGGGCGAGGGGACGTCCTCGACGGTGAGGTTGCCTTCGTTGACCACGACAGCTTTCATACAACCGAGAATAAACCGTCACCGGCGGCCGTCGGCCGCGCGCCCGTGCGGCGTCCGCCACAGCGGCCCGGGCGCGGTGCGAGAGCGCCGCACCGTGATCCCAACACTGGGCACGACGCCGGTGGACCTGGTTCGATGGCAGACATGAGCGCATCGGAAGAAACCCGCATCGTCTCCGCCTCCCGCGACATCGCGGCGCCCGCGGACCTCCTGTTCGAACTGATCGCCGATCCGGCGCGCCAGCCCGAGTGGGACGGCAACGACAACCTCGCGGAGTCCGCTCCAGGGCAGCGGGTCCGCGCGACCGGGGACGTCTTCAGCACACTCCTCACGATCGGTCAGGTGCGGGAGAACCACGTCGTCGAGTTCGAGGAGGGCCGCCTGATCGCGTGGCGGCCGGCACCCGTCGGCGAGCCGGCGCCGGGGCACCTCTGGCGCTGGGAGCTCGCGCCGTTGGCGGACGGCGGCACCCGCGTCACGCACACCTACGACTGGACGCAGCTGCACGACGAGCACCGCCTGCCGCGCGCTCGGGCGACCACCGCGGACCGTCTGGCGGCGTCGCTCGACCGGCTCGCGGCACGCACCGAGAACCGGTGACCGGTCCAGCGCTGCGTCGCACGCTGGGCGTCGGCGACGCCGTCGCCGTGGGCCTGTCGGCGATGGTCGGCGCCGGCGTCTTCGTGGCCTTCGGGCCCGCGGCCGCGGCGGCCGGGTCCGCGGTGCTCGTGGGGCTCGTGGTCGCCGCCGCCCTCGCCTACTGCAATGCGAGTAGCTCGGCGCGGCTCGCCGCGCTGTATCCGCAGTCGGGCGGGACCTATGTCTACGGCCGGATGTGTCTCGGCCCGTTCTGGGGGCATCTCGCGGGCTGGAGCTTCGTGGTCGGGAAGTCCGCGTCCTGTGCCGCGATGGCCCTGACCGTGGGCCACTACGCCTGGCCGGAGCACGCGCACGCCGTCGCGGTCGGCGCGGTGGTCGCCCTGACCGCGCTGGGCGTCGCCGGGGTCGAGCGCTCGGCGCGCATCGCCCGCCTCGTCGTCGCCGGCGTGCTCGCGGTTCTCGTCGCCGTCGTGGCCTTCGTCCTCGCCTCCGGCGGTGCGGACCCGTCCCGCGTCGTCGACGGCGCCGCCGCCGGTCCGTTCGGGGTGCTCCAGGCGGCCGGCCTGCTGTTCTTCGCGTTCGCGGGGTACGCCCGGATAGCCACGCTCGGCGAGGAGGTCCGCGACCCCGCGCGCACGCTGCCGCGGGCGATCTTCGGCGCGCTCGGTATCGCGCTGGCGGTGTACGCCCTCGTCGGGCTCGCGCTGGTCGCGGTGCTCGGAGTGGACGGGCTCGCGCGGTCGCCCGCGCCGATCGCCGACGCCGCCCGCGCCGCGGGGTTCCCCGTCGCCGTCGTCACGATCACCGCCGCCGTCGCAGCCCTCGGGTCACTGCTCGCGCTCCTGCTCGGCGTCTCCCGCACGACTCTCGCGATGGCCCGTGACGGGCACCTGCCCCGGGCGCTCGCCGCGGTCGACGAGCAGCGTCGGGTGCCGGTGCGCGCCGAGCTCGCCGTCGGAGCCGTCGTCGCGGTCGCGGCCGCCACCGTCGATCTGCGCGCGGCGATCGGATTCTCGTCGTTCGCCGTGCTCCTGTACTACGCCGTCGCGAACGCCTCGGCGTGGACGCTCGATCGCTCGGTCCGGGCCCGGATCGTGCCCGGCCTGGGGCTGGTCGGATGCCTGCTCGTGGCGCTGTCGCTGCCCGTGGGGTCGGTCGCCGGCGGCATCGTCGTGGTCGCGGCCGGCGCCCTGGCCTACTGCGCGACCCGGGCTAACAGCCCGTCTGGTACAGCGCCTTGAGCCAGCCCGCGCTCTGGTACCCCCAGCCGAACACCGTCTCGGCGGTGCCGCGTCGTTCGGGGAAATCGGTCATCTGCAGCGTGGCGCCGTAGCAGCGCTCCAGGATGAACCGCGCGCGCTCGACGTGCGCCGTGGTGGTGACCACGATGATGTCGGTCCAGCCCCGGAGCTCGGCGATCCGCCTGATCTCCCGCGCCTCCCCGCGGGTGGTCCACGGCTTGGGTAGGAAACACGTGATGTCGACACCGGTGATCCGGCTCGCGCACAGGTCCTGCATGCGGGTGTCGTTCTCGCCGACCGAGTTGGACAGCACGACCTGGGACGCGAGGCCCTGCTCGGCGAGCCGGAGACCGTACTCGAACCGGTCGTAGGGGTTGCCGCCGAGCACGACGATCGCGTCCGCGCGCTGGAGCGACCGGTCCACCTGGGGCTGCACGTACGCGCGGTCGACCGTGAGCCCGACGGTGACCAGCAGCACGAGCGCGACCACCGCCGTGAGGAAGCGGCGGATGCGCCGCTGTCCGCTCACCGCTGCCTGCACCAGTCCAGTATCGCGGTTGCAACGACTCGTCGCACCTCGGGGTGGTGGCCGGGGTGGTCGCCGGTGGGGATCCGTACGGTGCGGGCGGGCGCGGCGGCCCCCCGGGCGGCGCGCCGCGCGAGCGAATCCATGCCCTCCGGGCCGCGCTGATCGTCGAACCAGCCGGCGTCGGGTGGCGACAGCACCAGCACTGCGTGCGTGCCCCCGTCGACCACGGGCCGCAGCAGCACCTCCGGGACCTGGGTGACGCCCCGTCGGCCCAGATAGCGCCAGCCCGCGTACGGCAGGCGGCGGCGGAGCAGGTGCTTGAGCCGCCCGCGGCCGCTGACCGCGAAGGCGCGGTCCGACCTCGGGGTCCCGAGGTCGCCCGCGGGGTCCTCGGCGATCGCGGCCTTGATCCGCCACGAGTACAGCACGGAGTTGACCAGCACCGCCGCGTCGGCGCCGACGGCGCGCGCCGCGTGCGCCGCGAACCACGAGCCCGAGCACAGCCCGGCCGTGAGTTGTGGGCCCGTGCAGCTGCGGGCGGCGGCGATCGCGTCGTCGATCCCCGTCGCCGGGAACAGTGGCACGACCTCGGTGGCGGAGACGGAACCCGACTCGCCGGCGCCGCGCCGGTCGAACCGCACGGCCTCGCCGCCGAGCGCCCCGATCTCCCGGGCCAGCGCGACCCACGCCCGGTTCGGGCCGTGCCGCGTGTCGTTCGCGGTGGCGCACAGCACCACGGACCGCGCCGGGGCGCCCTCGGCGGGCAGGGTGCGTACGGCTGCCGCGCCCCCGAGGTCCTCGAGGCGCTCCTCCACGCCGTCGAAGCGTGCCCGGGTGCGGATCACCGGGTCGACGGTGACCGGTGCGCGGTCCGGAAGCGCCGCGGACAGCCAGGCGGTGATGTCGTCGAGCGCCGGGTCGGGGATCCGGACCAGGTGCGTCGGGGCCTCGAGGAACTCGGCCATGCCGTCGACGGTGAGGCGGTCGGCGTCCGCGGCGCCCACCGGCTCCGCGCCCGGCCGGGCGGCGACGAGCGTGCGCGGCGCGGCGAGCGCGTCCGCCGGTAGTCGTGCGAGGTCGGCGACCGCGTCGGCGTGCACGTCCAGACCGATCCAGGTCCCCGGTCCGGCGCCGACGGCCATGTGCGCCAGCGCCACCCGGGACCGGGCGAAGGCCCGGCCCCCGACCGGATCCCAGAGCACCGCGGCGGGCGGGTCGAGTCCGGCGGCACCCGCGAGCGCGGCCCCGGCACGGACCGCGACGACCGCCGGGGCGCCGGCGCCGAGGGAGCGCAGGTACGCCGCGGCGGCGCGCACGGAGTCGATCCACATCGTCACGGCGTCGGCCCGGCCTGCGGCGCCGGCGGAATCGCCGGTCCCGGCGTAGTCGAAGCGCAACACCGCGAACCCGTCCGCGGCGAGCAGGTCCGCCAGTCGGCGCAGGCCGCGGAGCGCATCGTGCTGTTCCTTCGCCAGCGGCGGCACGATCAGCACCGCCCCGCGGACCGACCGGGACGCGGGCAGGTGCAGCGCACCGTAGAGCGGCGCCGCCTCGGGGCCGAAGTAGGTGCGGATCTCAGTCGAGGGCATCGATGATCTCCCTCGCCCGGTCCTCGTAGGTGTGCCCGCCGCGGGTGATCGCGGCGTGCCCGGCGGCGGCGATCCGCGCGGCCGTCGCGGGGTCGGCCGCGACCCGCGCGATGATCCCGTCGATCTCCGTGGGGTCGTCGTAGAGCAGCGCCTCCCGGCCGTCGGCCAGCAGCTGCGCGTGTTCGACGGTCCGCGGTCCCACGAACAGGCCGCCCGCCGCCGGCACCTCGAAGGTGCGACAGGTGTGCGTGTCCCGGTTGTCGGAGTTGAGCAGCACCAGGTTGGCGCCGATCGCCGCGATCGCCGCGGACAGCTCGGTGCCGTACTGCGGACCGCGCACCGTCGCCCGCGTCGACCGCAGGCCGGGGCGGCGACGCCAGCCGTTCCCCGCGAGGTAGAAGTCCTCGCCGTGCGTGCGGGCGAAGCCGGTCAGCAGTTCCGCGCGGTCCGGGCGGGCGTTGCCGACGAAGCCCGCGGCGTACCGTCGGGCCGTCCGCGGCGGGACCGGGCGGTGCCAGGCCGGGTCGTAGGCGCTGAGCACGTGGACGACCCGCCGCGCGCCCCGCGCGACGAGCTCGGGCGCGTTGTGCGCCTTGGTGGTCACGATCGCGTCCCATTCGGGCTCGGCCGCGAGGTAGGCGGGCGTGGTGTTGCCGGGATTGGACACGTCGTCGGCGCTGTAGTGCACGTGCCGCGCCGCGGGCAGCGCGAGCAGCCGCTCCTGGTCCAGGTGCACCGCTGTGTAGCAGAACAGCAGGTCGGGAGCGGGCCGGGACTCGAGCGCGCGGTGCACGGCGTCGACGGTGCCGGGCGCGCGCCGCCCGGTCCGCTTGGCGTACCACCAGGCGGGGGACAGGCGCCGCGGCAGGGTCACGGGTGTGGTGTCGACGACCTCGACCTCGTGTCCCGCCCGGCGGAACCCGTCTGCGAGGGAGCGGGCGTTGCTGCCGTACCAGTCGTCGCCGGCGAACAGGATCCTCATGCGCGCGCCGCCTCGAGCCGCCGGACCCGTAGCACCGAGAACCCCGCCGCGGAGGTCTGCGCGGCGACGACGCCGAGCACCACGGTGACCGGGTCGTGCGTGTGCATCGTCACGAGCAGGGCGACCGCGATGACGACGGCGCCGACCGCACCGACCAGCAGCACGCCCCGCGCGTCGTCGCGTACCGGCAGCACGGCCGTGGCCACGAAGGACGCGACGGCCAGGCCCGGTAGCGCCCACGCCTGGACCTGCAGGAGGGGGACGGCACCGTCGAACTCCGCACCGAAGACGAGGGGCACCGCCCACGGCGCGAGCACCGTGGCGGCGCCGGCGAGGCCGACGCCACCGGCCGCGACCACGACGACCGTGCGCCGGGCGACCGACCAGAACTCGCCGTCGGCGCGCCGCGCGAGGCGGGGGAGCAGGCTCATGCCCACTGCGTCCAGCAGTGACCCCGCGGCCTGCACCGGCCGGTCGCTCGCACTGAACAGGCCGAGCGAGTGCGGGCTCAGCGCGGGGGAGAAGACGGTCGCGGCGCTCGGCCCGTACGTCGAGGACAGCAGCCGGGCCGCCAGGACGGGCGCACCGGTGCGCAGCAGAGCCACCGGCGGCCGGGGCCGGGCGGGCCGCCCGTAGTCGCGGACGGTGCGCGCCCAGGACCACGTCACCGCGATCGCGCCGCCGGCCAGGAGGCAGGCCATCGCGGCCTCCGGCGTCCGCACCCGGGGCAGGAGCGTCACCAGCAGCAGCAGATAGACCACGCGCCCCGCGGTCTGCTGCAGCACGACGGCACCGAAGCGCTGCGCGCCGATGAGCACCCAGTCCTCGCCGGACGCGCTCACCGAGCCGACGACGAGCCCCAGTGCGGCCATCTCCACACCCCGCGGCACCGGCAGCACGACGGTCAGCGCGAACAGCGCCGTGAACGCGCCGAGCGCGGCGCCCCGCAGCCCCGCGTAGTCGCCGCGCAGTCGATCGAGGCCGGGGCGCCCGACGCGCGCGGCGGTGAACGCCGTGATGCCCAGGTCCGTGCACAGCGCGCCCAGGAAGTAGGTCGACATGGCGACGGCGAGCAGGCCCATGCCCGCCGGGCCCAGCACCCGCGCGCAGAGCGGGATCGTCACCAGCGTGATGACGTACTGGCCGTACCGGCCCGCCGAGACCAGCGCGACATCGCGCACCACGCCCGCGGATACGCGGAGCCGGACCCGGGTCATCGCCCGTCCCGCGCCACCCGCGCCAGCAGGGAGTCCGCGATCGCCGCGGAGGTCTTCAGGTCCAGGTCGCGGCCGCGATCCGCCGCGGCGGCGGCGAGCTGCTCGCGCAGCTCCCAATCCTCGATGAGCGCGTCCAGCGCGACGGCCAGCAGGTCGGGCCTGCGTGGCGGCACCAGCACACCGGTGCGTCCGTCGTCGATCAGCTCGGTCGGTCCGCCCGCGCCCGCAGCGACGACGACGCGCCCCGCGGCCATCGCCTCGGCGACGACCTGCCCGAAGGGCTCGGTGAGCCGGGAGTAGTGGACCACGACATCGGCCGCGGCGGCCTCGGCGAGCGGGTCCGGCACATGGCCGGTGAACTCGACCCGGTCGGTGAGTCCGAGGCGCGCGACGAGTTCCTCGAGCTCGGCGAGGTAGGCGTCGTCCCCGTCGAAATGCGCGCCGCCGACGAATCGCACCCGCGGGGCGGACTCCATCTGGGCCAGGGCGCGCAGCACCAGGTCCTGCCCCTTCCAGGGCGTGATCCGCGCGATCATCGCGATCCGGACGTCCTTCGGCGGCCGCTGCGGGGCGGGCGCGGGGACCGTCGTCATGTCGACGCCCGGAGGGCACACCGCGGTCGGGCTGCCGCCGGTGGAGATCGTGGCGAGCGTGCCGCGGGAGTTCGCGAGGTACCCCGCGGCCGCGACCCGGCCCAGCACCCGGAGGGGGAACCGCTTGCCGCCGAAGTACTCGGCGCTCACCCGATCGTGCACCTGCCAGACGAGGGGGATACCGGCGCGTCGCGCGGCGACGGCCCCGACCAGCAGCGACCTGGTCGACTGCGCGACCAGCACGTCGGCGTCGTAGGCGCGCAGCAGCGGCGCGATCCGTCGGCCGTCGCGCAGCATCCCGACGGCGCCGCGGGCCACCGTCAGCGGCCCCGAGCCCCGGCGGACCTTCGCCGACCGGCCCCGGACCACTGTCACGGGCACGCCGTCGGCCTCGAGGACGTCCGTGAGCGGGCCCGCGGTGAGCAGCACCACGGAGGCGGGAACGCCACGGCGCCGCAGCTCGCCGGCGAGCCGGGCGAACGCCAGCTCAGCACCCGACGGTGCCGCGGTGTGGCCCAGGAAGACCGGTCGCTGCGCGCTCATGCGGCCACCGCCCGGTACAGGCCGGCGTGGCTCTCCGCGGCCGTGTCCCAGTCGAACCGTTCCGCGTACGCGCGGCACGCGGCCACGGTCGGGCGGTCCCCGTCGAGTGCCGTGGCCAGACGGTGCGCGAGCGCGTCGGCATCGGCGGCGGGGACCACGAGATCGGGCGCGAGGCCCCGGACGGCGTCCGGCAGCCCGCCGACATCGGTGACCACGGGCGCGCGGCCGGTGGCGAGCGACTCGAGCGCGACCAGGCCGAAGCCCTCCCACGACCGCGAGGGCACGACGGTGATCGTCGCCGCGGCGTACTTGCGCGCGAGCTCGGCGTCGTCGATCGGACCCACGAGGGTCACCGTATCCGCAACGCCGAGCTCCGCTGCGCGTTCGGTGAGGTCCCGGCGCAGCGGACCGTCGCCGACGACGTCGAGGCGGGCCCCGGGGTGGCGGGCGAGGACGCCGCGCCACGCGTCGAGCAGCACGTCGATGCCCATGCGGCGCTCGAGCCGGCGCACGCAGAGCACGCGGGGCGGACCGTCGGGCACGGGGGCCGCGGCGAACCGCTCGAGGTCGACCCCGGGCGGGATGACCGCGACGATCCCGCGGTCGGCGCCGTAGCGCTCGACCAGGACGTCGGCGAACGCCTGCGAGAGCACCACGAAGCGATCGCTGCCGCGGTACCGGGCGCGTTCGACCAGGGCCTTGGCCGCGACCGCGGCGCGACCCTCGCCCGCGGCGGCGCTCTCCCGCGCCCACGGGCCGTGGAAGTGCGTGACCAGCGCCGCGCCACGGGGCGCGGGGCCGAACAGCGCGAAGTGCCGGTCCAGAACGCGGGTGCCCGACGGTGCCGGACGCCGCGACGCCCGTACCCGCGCGAGCGTCGACCCGGCGTCGGGTCCCCACGAACCGCCGCCGGCCTCGGGTGCGCCGAACGCGGCCGCCGACACCTCGAGGTCCGCGCGGCGTCGTAGAGCGCCGAACAGGCCCGCGAAGTAGCGGGGGAGTCCGCCGCGGCCCGCGGACGGCCACTGCGCCCCGGTGAGGTGGACGGACAGCCCGGTCACAGTTGCGCGTTCACGGCGTTCGGCCAGGACCGGCGGTCCAGTCCGTGCGCGGCGAGCAGTGCGAGGGCGATCCGTTCGATCCCGAAGCCCACGCAGGCGCTGTGGGCGGGCGCGCCGTCCGCGGTGGTGATGTAGAAGTTCACCCCGAAATGATCGCGGTGGTAATTGCTCGACGCGACGGCGACCCCCGGCAGGTCGTCGCCGTAGAGGGGGACGAGCAGTTCGGTCTTGAGGTTGTCCGCGGACTGGCCGGCCGCGAGCATGCGGCCTCCGCGCCCGAAGAACGGATCGGTCGCGGGCGCGCGCTGGACGCGCAGGTCGAGCTCGGCGAGCAGGTCGGCGGCGCGGGCGGCCCACGTGTCGCGGTGGGCGACGGCGGCGCGGTCGGAGCCGACCCGCACGATCTCCCGCATCCGGAAGGACTGCATGCGCGCCGGGTCGATCGAGGGCTCTCTGCGGTAGCAGTGGCCGGAGACGTCGATCCAGGCGCCGTCCCGCGGCAGCTCGCCGGTGAGGGTGGGGTAGACGCAGTGACAGGCCGACGGCACCAGCGCCACATCGCTGGCGCGGAAGTGCCCGCCCCAGTCATGGCCGGCGGCGCGCCCGGCGAGCAGCAGGCGGTGTTCGGCGTCGCCCCCGGTGTAGGTGGACACCGCGCCGGCGAGCTGCGGGAAGGACGCGATGTAGTCGGTCCGGTCGAGGACCTCACGCGGCATGACGGGAGGGAACGACAGGACGGTCGCGGCGCCGCCGTGCACCTCGCGGACGGCGGCGGCGATGAGCGCGTCGATCGCGGAGGTCAGCTCGGTGAACGCGGCGCCGTGGCCGTACACGCCGTCGACACCCGTGGGGATCAGCAGGCCCGCGTCGAAGAGGGACGTGCGGAATCCCTGCTGACGGCTGTACAGGTCAGTAAAGTCGACTACACGTGCTGTCGCGGCCCGGGTCATTCGGCCTCATCTCGGCGGTGGAACTGTTGTCACTGCAACACGTTACCAGGCTAGGGTGTACGGCGGCGGCGCACATGTCGTGAACGCAAAGCGTGTCGGCGCCCCGGGGGACTGCGGGTGCGCCGCAGGTGAGGAGGCCGTGTGGAAGAACCGATCCGGGAGATCGTGGCCCGTCACGGCAGGCTGACCAGGGCGATCTCGGAAGTTGCGGGTGGTGACGATCTGTATTCGCTGGGGCTCACCTCCCACGCTGCGGTGAATGTGATGCTGGCGATCGAAGATCGATTCGCGATCGAGTTCCCAGATTCGGATATGAGCAAAAACACGTTCGGCACATTGGATTCGATCGTCGCGACGGTCCGCCGGCTCGGCGGTTGAGCACCGATGACCCGCATCGCCGTCGTCCACGAACGCTGGACGGAACAGGGCGGCTCGGAGCAGGTCGTGCGTGCGCTCGCCGCGGAATGGCCCGACGCCCGCGTCCACGTCGCCTTCGCCGACCCGCGCACCGTCCCGCCGGGGCTGCGCGAGAGGATGGCCGTCACCGGTCTGGACCGCGTGCACCGCGCTCTGGGGCGCCGCGCGCACGCCCCGCTCATCCCGCTGGCCCCGGCGGCATGGGGTCGGCACCCCGCCGATGGCGACGTCGACGCGGTCGTCATCAGCCACCACGCCGTCGGTGTCTCCGCGGCGCCCGCCTGGCCGGGCGTGCCGGTGATCGCCTACGTCCACTCGCCCGCCCGGTGGGCCTGGATGCCCGAGCAGCGCTCCGCGGAGGCGCACGGCCCCGTCGGCCGCCTGGCCCTGGCCGCGCTCGCCGCCCGGACCCGCGCCGTCGAGACCGCGGCGGTTCCGCATCTGTCCGTGGTGGTCGCGAACTCGACGGCGGTCGCCCGCCGGATCGAGCGCTGGTGGGGCGTGCCCGCGCGCGTGGTCGCGCCGCCGGTCGACGTCGATCGATTCACGCCCGACGGTGCGGCGCCCGGGGGCTACTTCCTGGTCGCGGGCAGGCTCGTGCCCGCGCGCCGCGTCGATCTCGCGATCCGGGCCGCACAGCGTGCGGGCGTCCGGCTGGTCGTCGCCGGCGCGGGACGGCACGACGCGGTCCTGCGCGGGCTCGCGGGACCCGAGACCACCTTCCTCGGCAGGGTCTCCGACACGGAGATGGTGCACCTGCAGCGCGACGCGATCGCGACGATCATGCCGGCCGAGGAGGACTTCGGGATCGTGCCGGTGGAGGCCATGGCCTCGGGGACGCCCGTCATCGCCCGCGCTGCGGGCGGGGCGCTCGACACCGTCGTGCCCGGGACCTCCGGGATCCTCGTACCCGACGGGGCCGACGAGGACTTCGTCGCCGCCCTCGCAGGGGCGATCCGGGACTTCCGGCGCGCCGACTTCGATCCGGCGCTGCTGCGCGCCCACGCGGAGCTCTACTCGACGCCGATGTTCCGGCTCCGGATGCGCGAGATCGTCGACGGGGCGGCCCGATGAACCGCGTCGGCCTGGATCTGGTGGCGGTCGCCGATATCGAGAATTCTCTGGCGAGTTTCGGCACCCGCTTCACGGACCGCGTGTTCACCCCGGCGGAGGTCGCCGACTGCGCCGGTGATCCCCGGCGACTCGCGGCGCGCTGGGCGGCCAAGGAGGCCGTGATCAAGGCGCTGCGGCTCGGCCCCGACGATGCCGCGCCGCCCCGCGAGATCGAGGTGATCGCCGGCTCGCACGGACCGGAGCTGCGGCTGCACGGGGGCCTCGCGGAGCGCGCACGGCGAGCGGGCTGGCACCGGGTCGAGGTGTCCCTGACGCACACCGACTGCCACGCCGCCGCGGTGGTGCTGGCCGAGGTGGGCGCACCGCCGGCGGGGAACGACTAGCCGCCCCGGCCGAACAGCACGGCGCCCACGGACATGAGCACGATCTTGGCGTCGAGCCAGAGACTCCAGTTCTCGATGTAGTAGTTGTCGTAGGACGCGCGGTCCTTGATGTCCGTGTCGCCGCGCAGCCCGTGGATCGCGGCCCATCCGGTGAGGCCCACCTTGACCCGGTGCCGGGACTGGTACGCGGGGATCTCCTGGCCGAACCGGTTGGCGAAGTGCGGTCGCTCCGGGCGCGGACCCACCACCGACATGTCGCCGCGCACCACGTTCCACAGCTGCGGCAGCTCGTCGATGGAGTGCCGGCGCAGGAATCGGCCGAGTCGGGTGATGCGGAGCGACTCGTCGGTCCAGTCGCGGTCCGACTCCTCGTCCGGCACGGGGCGCATCGTCCGGAACTTGTACAGCGAGAACAGCCGCCCGTCCTGCCCGACCCGGGTCTGCCGGAACAGGACGGGTGCGCTCGGCTCCTGGATCTTGATCGCGACCGCAACGGCCGCGAGCAGCGGCGAGAACAGCACGACGCCCACCAGTGCCGTGGCCAGGGAGGTGACGCGCTTGATCCGCCAGTGGCTGGTGCGCAGGGCGAGCCGACGCACGAGCACGAGTGGTGTGGTGTGGATGCGATCCATGTCGCGGTCCTGGTGCACGAACTCGTAGAGTCGCGGCACCACGTAGATCTCGCAGTCGAGGTGGTCGCAGTCGCGCAGCGGCTCGACCAGTGTCGAATCGCGGTCGCGCGAGAAGGCCACGATGACGGTGTCGATCTCGCGCTCGCGGATCAGCGCCGCGAGGTCGGAGCGTCGCGGGATCACCTCGACGGGGAACACCGTGGCGTCCAGCGGATCGTCGTCCATCACGAGCGCGGGTCGCAGCCCGTACACCGGGTATTCGAACATCGAGTTCACCAGCTCGCCCGCGACCTTGCCGCCGCCGATGACCAGGGTGCGCGATCCGCGTTCGGGTCGGCGTTCGCGGTACCGGCGCACCGTCCAGTAGTAGACGACGCGCAGGCCGAACAGGGCGAGCCAGCACAGCTCCGCGTGCAGGAAACGCGAGTGGTCGTCGCCGCGCAGCGCGATGACGGCGAAGGGCCACAGCAGCAGGCCCGCGACGACGAGCTGCGGCGCACCGTCGAGCGCGCTGAGCGTGATCCGGGACCGGTAGAGGCCGAACAGGTACAGCACGGCCACGGTGATCGCGCCCGCCAGGACGGTCCGTACCGGGCACGCGGACGGTACCGCGCTGAGTGCGTCGTCCCCCTCGACGAACGCCACCACGATGAGGAAGTCGAGGATCGCGAGCACCCACGTGTGCCGGCGCGTGCGGCGGCCGCTACCCGCGGGGGCTCCTGTCGTGGTCATACGCTGCTCGGATCCCTCCGGGTCTCGGTCCGTCGATCGCATACTAGGTCACCCCCGCATCCGGAATACAACGTCAGCAGTACGACGACCCGCGCGGGTAGGGTGTCCGGGTGCATCCGCTCCCGTCCCAGCTCGCGATGCTGCGTCTGGAGGCGCAGAACCCGGGGTCCGCCGCACTCCGCATCGAGGCGGCCTGGCGCACCTCGGGGCGGGTCGACGAGCACGCGCTGGTACGCGCCGCCGCGAGCACGCTGGACGAGACGGAGGTCTCCGGCCTCGGGATGGTTCACGACGGGGACGGCGCCGCCCGCCTTGTTCCGGCCGAGCGCGCTGCGATCGACGTCCGCGCCTTCGACACGGAGAGCGAGTACCGGGCCTGGCGCGAGCTGCCGGCCCCGATGCCCGACGATGCCGCGCTGGTCGGGATCGCCGTCGCCCGTGTCGGCGCGGACCACGTGTTCGTGGTCCGCGCGCACCACGCGGTTCTCGACGGATACGGACTCGAGCTGCTCGCGCGCCGGGTCGTCGAGCGCTATCCGCGCGAGGTCGCGGGGATCCCGCTGCCGCGAGCCCCGCTCGGCAGTCTCGCGGAGGTCGCCGCGCAGGTCGCGCCGCCGCGCCCGCCGGACCTCGCGTTCTGGTCGGGGGCCACCGACGGGGTGGGTCAGCCGGGGCGCGAGATCGCGTTCACCGCGCGCTCCGCCCCGCCGGCGGAGCGGCCGCTCCTGCACCGCGAGAGCATTCGGATTCCCGGCCTGCACGAGCGCGCGCCGTGGCCGAGCGAGGCGGTGGGCACCGTCGGGGCGTACACCGCGCGGTACCTGGGCACGACCGACGCCCGGATCGGGGTGGTGTCGGCCCTGCGCCGCACCCCCGCGCAACGGTCGACGCCCGTGCAGTGGATGGCGGTCGTACCGCTGCGCCTCGAAGTGCTTCCCGACTCGACACCCGCGGGCCTGGGTGGCCGCGTGACCCGGTGGCTCGCGGCCGCGGGCGATCGGGTCGCGGCCGGGGAGCGCCCCGAGGAACTGCTGACGGCGTTGCCGGCGGCGTGGCGCACCGGCCGGTTGTACGGTCCGGTCGTCAATGTCCTGCCGTACGTGCGCCACGAGGGCTGGACCGTCGATGTGGGGGCGTGGGGCCCGGTGGAGGACTGCCTGTTCAACATCTGGCCCGGACCGGGCGACGAGGTCGTCGTCGAGGGCGCGTTCCACCCCGATCTCTACACGCCCGAGCAGGCGCAGGGACATGTCGAGGCGCTGACGACGCTGCTGACGATGTCCCTGGCGGCGCCCTTCCATCCGTTCGCGACGATCCCGAAGAAGCCGATCGCCGCCGATCGGATCGCCGTCCCGGGCGGGTGGATCTCGCCCGCCGAGTTGCAGGGCGCGCTCGCCGGCGCCGGGTTCACGTCCGACGAGACGGAGCTCCTGACGACGGAGCCGGTCACCGTCGTGCTGCGGGGCGTGGCGCCGCACCGGCTCCTCGCGGCGCGGGCGGTCCTGCCGCCGGGCGTCCGCCTGCGCGTGCGCTGATGGCCGGAGGCGCTCCTGCGCCGACTGACCGACGCGGACGGTCCGATGAGCGTTCAGCGCCGCCCCGCGCCGTTCGTGCCGGCGGCACGAACGGGGTACATCGGGACGGCGCCGTGAGCGGGCCCTGCGGGTGTGCGGAACGCGCTAGGAGACGGTGGCCTTGCCGTCGGCGAAGGTGATCGTCCCGTGCTGGAAGGTCTGCTTGATCGTCGACCCTTCCGCGGTCTCGTCGCTCGTCGGGTAGCCGAGTTTGCCGGCCTCGTGGCCCACCTCGCCCCACTTGTCACCGATCACGCCGTGGACCACGTGCGCGCCGGTCGCCTCCGACCAGTAGATGGTCCCGCCCTTGAGGGTGAGGAACTTGCCGTGGTGGTCGGGCAGCGGGGCGACGGGGCCGAGCGGCGCGCCGAGGTGGCCCTTGTCGTAGCCGTACTTGGCGTACTCCGCGAGGATCGGGGCGTCGGTGATGGTGACCTCGGTGCCTCCCGCGGACCGCAGCGTCGTCGACGGCACCGCCGGCTTCGCCTCGGGGCCCCCGTGGCCGGCGACATTGCTCGCCGCGGCGCCGGCGGCGGACGTGGCCTGTCCGGCGGCGTTCCCCGCGGCCGAGGTGGCGGCGGCTGCGGCGCTGCCCGCGGCGGAGGTGGCGGAGTCCGTCGCGTCCTTCGCCTTGTCGCAGGCGGCGAGGCCGGTGGTGAGGATTGCAGCGGCGGCTACTGCACCGATGGTCCGGGTGATCCGAGCGTTCATGTCAGTGTCCCTTCGACAGGGTGAATTCGAACGCTCGGTATGTAACCACACTATCGACACATTTTCAGCGTGGACGCACCGTTTGGATCTGATCGACCGTTCCGACCGGCCCCTCGATGTCGTGAATGACCGAATGGGTCAGACCTGCGCCGTCGGGACCGGTCGACACGCGGGTGTCGAAGCCGAGAGCGTCGCCCTCGGGATCGCGGAAGAGATGCGCGGTGAGGTCCAGGTTGGGGTAGGCCACCTCCCCGGGCGCGAAACGGGCCGTCATGCCGTTCGCGATGTCGAAGAATCTGGCCGCGCGGGCCACCGGACCGGAGGGCTCGTCGAGGAGCGCGACGGTCGAGTCGACCCAGTACGCGGCGCGCCCCGGGCGGGTCTGGACGCGTCGGGTCCGGGCGGACGCGATGTAGCCCCCGGGCCAGACCGTGCTCGGGTCCCATGTGGGCATCTCCGCGGCGGGCGGGATCGCATCGAACTCGGTCCCCGCGAGGTCGGTGGTGTCGCGCCGGTCGAGCAGCCACGCGCGCAGCGTGAGCGCGGGGCGGCCGCCGTGGCTGAGGGTCGCCTCGACCAGCTCGATGGTGCGGCCCGGGCGCAGTACGCGCACATCCACCTCGACGGTGTCCATCGGCAGGGTGCCGAGGATGTCGTAGCTCAGGCGCGCGAGGCGCAGGCCGTCGTCGCGGCGCGCGTCGCGATCCTGCTCGACGACGTGGGCGAGGAGCGCCATCGGCGGGGCGATGTGCTGCTCGGCGGTGTTCCAGCCGCCGGAGACGTGCTCGGTGGGACGGAACGCGGTGGCGGAGACCCGATCGAAGTACGGCATGGAGCGAGCGTACGCGTCCGACCGGCGGAGATCTCCAGAAGGGTTAATTTTGACTAACTGAAATGGGGGCTCCAACGCACGCGCCCCGCACACCGGGGGTGTGCGGGGCGCGGCGGCCGGGGCGAGTGAAGAGGATCAGGCCTTCACGTCGAACCGGTCGGCGTTGGCGACCTTCGTCCACGCCGCGACGAAGTCCTGCACGAACTTCTCCTTGGCGTCGTCGGCCGCGTAGACCTCGGCGAGCGCGCGGAGGATCGAGTTCGAGCCGAACACGAGGTCGGCGCGGGTCGCGGTCCACTTCTTCTCGCCGGTGGCACGGTCGGTGCCGACGTAGGTCGAGTCGTCGTCGGAGGTGGACTCCCACTTCGTCGACATGTCGAGCAGGTTCACGAACCAGTCGTTGCTCAGCGTGCCGGGGCGGTCGGTGAACACGCCCGCCTCGGAATCGCCGAAGTTGTTGCCCAGCACGCGCAGGCCGCCGATGAGCACCGTCATCTCCGGGGCGGTCAGGCCGAGCAGGTTGGCCTTCTCCACCAGGAGGTACTCGGCGCCCATCGGGGCGCCCTTGGCGACGTAGTTGCGGAACGCGTCGAACTTGGGCTCGAGAGCGGCGAAGGACTCGACATCCGTCTCCGCCTGAGTCGCGTCGCCGCGGCCCGAGGTGAAGGGGATGGTGACGTCCACGCCGGCCGCCTTCGCGGCCTGCGCGACCCCCGCGTTACCGGCGAGCACCACGACATCGGCGAACGAGACCTGCTTGCCGGACTCGGCGCTCCACGCCTGCGCCACGCCCTCGAGGGTGCGGACGACCTGCGCCAGCTCGTCGGGCTCGTTGACCTCCCAGCCGGCCTGCGGCTGCAGCCGCAGGCGGCCACCGTTGGCGCCGCCGCGCTTGTCGGTGCGGCGGAACGAGGAGAACGCCGCCCACGCCGTCTTGACCAGCTGCGCGGTGCTCAGTCCGGTGGCCAGGATCTGCGCGGTGATCGCGGCGGCCTCGGCGTCGTCGAGGGTGGTGCCGGCCGGAACCGGGTCCTGCCACAGCTCCTCGGTCTGCGGGACCAGCGGGCCGACGTAGCGCGACGTCGGGCCCATATCGCGGTGGAGCAGCTTGAACCAGGCCTTGGCGAAGGCGTCGGCGAGCTCCTGCGGGTTGTCCAGCCAGCGCTTGGTGATCGCGCCGTACGTCGGGTCGAACCGCATCGACAGGTCGGTGGTGAGCATCGACGGGTGGGTCTTGCCGGTGCCGAAGGCCTCCGGCACCGAGTTGGCCCAGCCACCGTCCTTGGGCTTCCACTGGTTCGCGCCCGCGGGGCTCTTGGTCAGCTCCCACTCGTTGCCGTAGAGGATCTCGAGGAAGCTGTTGTCCCACTTGGTGGGGGTGTGGGTCCAGATGACCTCGAGGCCGCTGGTGACGGCGTCGGCGCCGACGCCGGTGCCGTTGCCGCCCTTCCAGCCCAGACCCTGCTGCGCGATCGGCGCGGCCTCGGGCTCCGGGCCGTTCTCGACCGGGCCCGCGCCGTGGGTCTTGCCGAAGGTGTGGCCGCCGACGATCAGCGCCGCGGTCTCCTCGTCGTTCATCGCCATGCGGCCGAAGGTCTCGCGGATGTCGTCCGCGGCGGCCAGGAAGTCCGGCACGCCCTCGGGGCCCTCGGGGTTGACGTAGATCAGGCCCATGTGGGTGGCACCGAGCGGCTTGTCCAGCTCACGATTGCCGCTGAAGCGGCCGTCCGAGCCGAGCCAGGTGTGCTCGGGCCCCCAGTAGACGTCCTCGGGCTCGTAGACGTCCGCGCGGCCGAAGGCGAAGCCGGCGGTCGTGAAGCCCATGTCCTCGAGGGCGACGTTGCCCGCGAAGACGATCAGGTCGGCCCAGGACAGCTTGCGGCCGTACTTCTGCTTGACCGGCCACAGGAGACGGCGGGCCTTGTCGAGGCTGACGTTGTCGGGCCAGCTGTTGAGGGGGGCGAAGCGCTGCAGGCCCGCGCCGCCACCGCCACGACCGTCCGTGGTGCGGTAGGTGCCGGCGGAGTGCCAGGCCATGCGGATGAACAGCGGGCCGTAGTGGCCGAAGTCCGCCGGCCACCAGTCCTGCGAGTCGCGCATCACGGTGACGACATCGGCACGGACGGCGGCCACGTCGAGCGTCGCGACCTCGGCCGCGTAGTCGAAGTCCGCGCCGAGGGGGTCGCCCTCGGCCGGGTTGTTGGCGAGCACCTTGAGATCGATCTCGTCGGGCCACCAATCGCGGTTGCCGCCGCCGGCCACCGGCGGGCGCAGCGAACCGTGGGCGACGGGGCAGCCGCCGCTGGTCTGCTCTTGGGGGGAAGTGGTCTGATCCTCGGACACGGCGTTCCTCTCAGTACGGAAGATGTGTTCGGCTGTAACAGCGTTGCGACCCGGGCTGACGGGGTCGCGCATCACCCACCATACGTGCGCCAGCCCGCGGAATCCAGCTTTTCTGGAATTATTCAAGATATTCCTGAAAGGCCAGGTCAATGGGCCTATCGCAGCGTTAGGCGGCCCCTATCGAGGGCCGGTCTACGCCCGCGCGAACTCGCGCGCGATCGCGTCCAGCAGGACCGTGTACCGGCCTGCTTCGGGGTGCGATCCGGGCTTACCGCTGGACACCACCGCCGCGGCCAGGTCGCGCTCCGGATCCGCCCACATCGCGATCTCCGTGAGCCCCGTGTGCCCGAAGGCGCGGGGCGCGTCGCGCCCGAAGGGGCCGAACCGCTCGGAGCCGAGCATGTAACCGGTGCCCCAGCGGAGCGGCGCGCCGCCCGTCGCGAAATCGGGGCGCAGCCGGCGGGCCTGGACCGTCGCCGCGGCGAGGGTCTCCGGGCGGAGCACGCGGACACCGTCGAGTTCCCCGCCGCGCCGGAGGATCTCGGCGAACCGGGACAGCTCGGCGGCGTTCGAGACGAGGTTGGACGAGGGCACGATCCCGGTGAGGAAGGGAGCCGAGTTCGACATCGGCACGATCTGCTGCATGGTCCCGCCCACCACCGTGCGGAAGGCGGCCTCGATCGCGGCCGGGGCGGGTGCGCCCGTCGCGTAGCTCAGCCCGACGGTGCCGACGTCCTCCGGTGCGACGCCGAAGTTGGTCCAGCGGAAGCCCAGCGGGTCGAGGATCTCGGTCGCGGCGATCTCGCGGATCGTGCGGCCGGTGGCGGCGAGGACCAGCTCGCGGACGAGCGGTCCCCAGGTCAGGGCGTGGTAGAAGTGCAGCCTGCCGGGGGAGTAGACGGGCTTGATGTTCGCCAGCATCTCGCGCGTGTACGCGCTGTCCTCGGATCGCCGTAGATCGGGCCGCGGGCCGGTGTTGATCGGGATGCCCGCGCTGTGAGTCAGTACGTGCCGCACCGTGATCCGGTCCTTGCCGGCGGAGACGAACTCGGGCAGGTAGTCGCAGACGTGCGCGTCGAGCGCGAGGTCGCCCCGCTCGATCAGCCGGTGCAGCACCGTGACCGCCACGCCCTTCGCCGTGGAGTACGTGCAGAAGGGCGTGCCGACGGTGACCGGCACCGGCTCGGTCGCCTCGTCCCGGTTCGACGGGAGGTCGGGGCCGTTGCCGCGGGCGTGTCCGATGGCCCGGTTGAGCACGATGCGGCCGCGTTGCCGGACGCACACCTGGATCGCGGGCTGCATCCCGGCGGCGTACCACGAGCGCGCCGCGAGCCACACCCGCTCGACGGCCCGCGGATCCGTCTCGTCGTGGTCCTCTGGCCCGATGTCGGTGATCGCGTCGAGGTCGCGCGGGACGCGGATGCGCCCCTTCGCGGGCGCGTCGACGGTGCGGCTGCTCACGGCACGAGCTTACGGATAGATTTGCGCGGTGACCCGTGCCAGCACCGTCCTCAAGCTCGCCTACGCCGCGCTCGCCACCGTCGATACGACCCTTTCGGCGTCGCGGGAGCCGTCCCGGCATCACGCCCGGCGCTTCACCAAGCCGCTGCTCCTGCCCACCCTGGCCGCGTCCTTCGCCGCCGACGCCCGCGCGCGGCGCTCGCCGCTGCGCGCCACCACCCTCGCCGGCCAGGCCGCGGGATGGGTCGGTGACGTGGCGCTGCTGCGCGACGAGCCGAAGGACTTCGCGCTCGGCGCGACCGCCTTCGCCACCGGCCACGCCGCGTACATCAGCGGGCTGCTCGCCCAGCGGGATCCGGACGCCTCACTCGCCCGGCCCGCTCTGGTCGGCGCGGCCTGGGCGGTGGGCGCGCCGCGGACGCTCCTCGCCGCGTACCGCACCGCACCCGCGCTCGCGCCGGTGCTCGCGGTGTACTCGGCGATCCTGAGCGGCACGGCCGCCTCCGCGACGGTTCTCGGCCCGCAGATCCCGGCACACGCGCGGCGCGCGACCCTCGCCGGCGCGGGCCTGTTCCTCGTCAGCGATTCGATCCTGGGGCTGCGCAAGTTCGTCCTCACGAACCCACCGGCCTGGCTCGAGGGCGCGGTCATGGCCACCTACTGCGGCGCGCAGTTCCTGCTCGCCGAGGGGGCGGCCCGGGCCGGGGCGTCGGAGGCGCCGTGACGGGCGGGGCTTGACCCTGACACCGTGTCAGGCGACAGAGTGGTTCCCGTGACCGACACCCCGGACCTCATGCCGATCGGCAGGTTCTCCTCGCTCAGCCGGATCAGCGTGCGCATGCTGCGCCACTACGACACCCACGGTGTCCTGGTGCCCGCGGCGGTGGACGCGACGACCGGCTACCGCAGCTACGACGGAGGGCAGCTGGCCGACGCCGCCGCCATCCGCAGGCTGCGGGACGTGGGCTTCGGCGTGTCCGCCATCGGTGCCCTGCTCGCCGTCCGCGGCACCCCGGCGTACGACGAGGCCCTGCGTGCGCAGCGCCTCGAACTCGCCGCGGCCGCGGAGCGTGCGGCGGCCCGCCTGACCCTCATCGACACACTGCTCCAGGAGCCCACCATGACCGAGATCGTTTCCGAGACCACCCTGCCCGCGCAGACGCTCGTCTTCCTCCGCGGCACCGTCCCCGACTACGCCGGCGAGGGCCTGCTCTGGCAGCGCTTCCTGCCCGCGCTGCAGCAGCAGGGCATCGCCGCGGGCGAGATCGGCGGCTGCATCGAGCACGACGACGAGTTCCGCGAGTCGGAGGTGGACGAGTCGGTCTTCGTCGAGGTGCCCGACGGCACGGTCGCCGCAGCGCCGCTCGGGATCCTCGTGACCGGCCCCCGACGGGCCGTTGCCGCCACCGTCGACGGGCCCTATCCGGTGGCCATCGGCCGGGCGCACGAGCTGATCGGGGCGTACGTCGCCGAGCACGGGCTGGTGCTCTCCCGCACGCCGGGCGACCCGGCGACGCACCACTTCAACGTCTACCTCAACGATCCGTCGACGGTGCCCGAGGCGGAGCTGCGGACGCAGGTGGTCGTGCCGGTGCGGTGACCCCGGCGCGCAGGCTCAGTGCGCGGCGGAGCCGCCGCGCAGCTTCGCGACCAGGTGCACGACGGCCACGACCACGGCACCCACGGCGAGCCCGAACACCGCCGATGCGAGGGTGTTCGCGAGCCACCCGATCACGCCACCGACGGCGGGGATCAGGTCGTGCGCCCAGGTCTCGAGGTGGTGCACCACGGAGTACGGCCAGTGCCACCCGAGGTCGTCGAGGCCCACGAGCAGGATGTGCCCGCCCACCCAGCACATCGCGACCACGCCGACCGTCGACAGGGTGCTCAGCACCACCGGCATGGCCTTGACCAGCTGCCGGCCGAACGCACTGATCGCGGACGACTTCCGCTGCGCGAGGGCCAGGCCCACGTCGTCCATCTTCACGATGGCGGCGACCACGCCGTACACCAGCGCGGTGATCGCGAGTGCGACCACCACCAGCACCACGGCCTGCTCCCAGAGCACGACGCCGGCGATCTCGTTGTAGGCGATCACCATGATCTCGGCGGAGAGGATGAAGTCGGTGCGGATCGCGCCGCTCACCACGGTGTTCTCGTCCACCGGACCGTCGGATCCCGACGGTGCCTCCTCGTGCCCGGAGACCCACTCCCAGACCTTCTCGGCGCCCTCGAAGCAGAGGTACGCACCGCCGAGCATGAGGATCGGGGTGAGCAGCCACGGCGCGAACGCGCTGAGCAGCAGGATCGCGGGGAGGATGAAGATCAGCTTGTTGCGGATCGAGCCCGTGGCGATCCGGGCGATGATGCCGAGTTCGCGCTCGGGGCGCACGCCCTGGACGTACCGCGGGGTGACGGCGGTGTCGTCGACGACGACCCCGACCGCCTTCGCGCTCGCCTTGCCGGCGGCAGCGGCGACGTCGTCGACCGAGGCGGCCGCCATCCGCGCGAGCGCGGCGATGTCGTCGAGCAGTGCTGCGAGTCCTCCGGCCATGCGCTCAGCCTAGCGCCACGAATGTCCGGTTCAGGCGGCGGCCACGTGCGTCAGGGGCGCGCATCGGATGCCGTAGCGATCGGCGATCGTGTCCAGGGTCCGGCGGAAGTGGACCCGGTCGCGTCGACGGGTCGCGAGGAATTGCGCGGTGCCCACCAGGCGACGGGGGAGCGGCACCCAGTTGTCGAAGTCCAGGCCGCAGCGCAGGAAGACCCCGGGCGGGACGACCTCGCTCAACAGTCCCAGGTTGTGGAGCGCGAGTGTGGACATGAGGTAGATCATGACGTGCGGGTCGCGGCGCATGATCGCCCCCAGGTCCGCCGCGTACAGGGGGACGGTTCCGAGCAGGTCGCGGTACATCAGGTGGGGGAGGAAGTAGCCGGCGAACGACCCGAAATGCATGATCCACGAGCTACGGGTGATCGCGGCCACGCGACCGGTCGCCGACGCATAGGGCTCGTCGACGGTGTGATCGACACGGAAGTGGCCGGTGCAGTTGATCACCCGGGCCCCCGGGGTGATCGGCACCGTCCCGCCGTCCCGGAGCACGGCCACCGGTCCGCCGGGTCCGTCCACGACATCGGTGAGGTGTCCGTCGATCACGGGGTGCAGGCCGCGCACGACGGTGTCGCGTTCCGCCCGGGACACCAGCCCGGCCACGAAGTTGCCCGTCCCGGGCGTGATCCTCAGCCCGATCGACGTCAGCGCCTCGTCCGCGACCGCCTGTTCGTTGGTGCCGTCGTACTGGCGGGAGATGCGGGTGAACACCGCGTTCGGACGAGGACTGCGCCAGCGGCGCAGTCCGCTCGGATACATGGTGTCGCGGTCCGCGAACCAGGTGCCGGACCCGGCGAACATGCCGACCGCCCGGTCCGGTCGTGCGGTGAGTGCCGCGTAGGCGGTGTCGATCGCGGTCTTGCCGCTGCCGACGATCCACAGCGGCGCCGGGTCGCTCCCGATCTCCCGGACATCGCACTCGTTCGGTGTCACGGAGTGCACGGATCCGCTGGTCAGGCGCAGCGGTTCGAGGGCCTCGACATCGCTCGCGACCGCCTTGAGCAGACGGTCCGCGCGCACGACGTGCTCTGCGCCGTCCGCGCCGCGATAGCGGACGTCGACTCCGTTGCCGGACTCCTCGGCGGATTCGAAGAAGGTCTCGAACCGGGCGTCGAGCCGCACCCGATCCGCGAGCACGGCGAGACAATCCGCGAGGTGGTCGAGTACCTCACGCTTCGTGGCGCGGTACGCGGGCGGTCGCCGCAGGCGCCACGGAATGTTTCCGGCGGTGAACATCGGGTGCGGCTGGTGCAGGCGGACGTAGTCGTACACGTCGTTCCACATGCCTCCGGGCGCCGGGTTGCGGTCGAGGAGGAGGACGCGCTGCTGCGAGCCGAGGTATTCCGTGGCGGAGTACAGGGCGTTGAGGCCGCTGATCCCGGCGCCCACGACGCAGAGGTCGTAGTGCGGGGGACGGGTGTTCTGCGGAGTGGTCATGGCGCACCCTTTGTGAACCGGTGGCTTCAGTTCGGAGTAGTCGTCCGGGCGACCCGGTGCCAGATCACGCGAGAAGTGTGTCGTGCATCACGTTCTGCGGTACTCTACGCCGCCCCGGGGGGTTCGGGAAGGCGTGCCTTCGGATGTGTATGGCAGTCCTCCACATGCGCGGGTGGCACGAGGACCATAATGGGTTGCGCTGACAGAGCAGAGTCCCACATCGACAGATCCAGTAGAGCCGGGAGAGCAATGACCGACCAGAAGCAGACCATCATCTACACGTTGACCGACGAGGCGCCCTTACTCGCGACCGCGTCGTTCCTGCCGATCATCCGGGCCTTCGCGGGCCCCGCGGGCATCGACGTGCAGACCAGCGACATCTCGGTCGCGGCTCGCATTCTGGCGACCTTCCCCGAGCGGCTCACCGATGCGCAGAAGGTGCCGGACAACCTGGCGGCGCTGGGTGAGCTGACCCTCGACCCGGCCGCGAACATCATCAAGCTGCCGAACATCAGCGCGTCCGTCCCGCAGCTGCTGGCCGCCATTGCGGAGCTGCAGGACAAGGGCTACGACGTCCCGAACCTGCCCTCCGAGCCGAAGACCGACGAGGAGCGCGACATCGCCACGCGCTACTCCACCATCCTCGGCAGCGCCGTGAACCCGGTCCTGCGCCAGGGCAACTCGGATCGCCGCGCGCCGCGCGCCGTCAAGGAGTACGCCCGTAAGAACCCGCACAGCATGGGTGAGTGGTCGATGGCCTCGCGCAGCCACGTCGCCCACATGAAGCACGGCGACTTCTACCACGGCGAGAAGTCGGTGACCCTCGACCGCGAGCGGGACGTCCGCATGGAGCTCGTCACCGCGGACGGCCAGACCCACGTGCTCAAGAAGAGCGTGCAGTTGGGCGCGGGCGATGTGATGGACTCGATGTTCATGAGCAAGAAGGCGCTGCTCGACTTCTACGAGGAGCAGATGCAGGACGCCTACGAGACGGGCGTGATGTTCTCGCTGCACGTGAAGGCCACCATGATGAAGGTCTCGCACCCGATCGTGTTCGGCCACGCGGTCAAGGTGTTCTACAAGGACGCGTTCGCCAAGCATCAGGCGTTGTTCGACGAGCTGGGCGTCAACGTCAACAACGGCCTCGGCGATCTGTACGACAAGATCGCGACGCTGCCGGCGAGCAAGCACGAGGAGATCGTCAAGGACCTGCACGCGTGCCATGAGCACCGCCCGGAGCTGGCGATGGTCGATTCGGCGCGCGGCATCTCCAACTTCCACTCGCCGTCCGATGTCATCGTCGACGCCTCGATGCCGGCCATGATCCGCGCCGGCGGCAAGATGTACGGCGCCGACGGTCGCACCAAGGACACCAAGGCCGTGATGCCGGAGTCGACCTTCGCGCGCATCTACCAGGAGATCATCAACTTCTGTAAGACCAACGGCGCGTTCGATCCCCGCACGATGGGCACCGTCCCGAACGTCGGTCTGATGGCGCAGAAGGCCGAGGAGTACGGCTCGCACGACAAGACCTTCGAGGTGCCGGCCGCCGGTACGGCGAACATCGTGGACAACGCCACCGGCGAGGTCCTGCTCACCCAGCAGGTCGAGGAGGGCGACATCTGGCGCATGTGCACCGTCAAGGACGCGCCGATCCGCGACTGGATCAAGCTGGCGGTCAACCGTGCCCGCAACTCCGGTACGCCCGTCCTGTTCTGGCTGGACCCGTACCGCCCGCACGAGAACGAGCTGATCAAGGCCGTCAAGGCGGAGCTGAAGAACTACGACACCGAGGGTCTGGACATCCAGATCATGTCGCAGGTGCGCGCGATGCGCTACACCCTCGAGCGTGCATGGCGCGGTCTCGACACGATCGCGGCGACCGGAAACATCCTGCGCGACTACCTGACCGACCTGTTCCCGATCCTCGAGCTCGGCACGTCGGCGAAGATGCTCTCGATCGTCCCGCTGATGGCGGGCGGCGGCATGTACGAGACGGGCGCCGGCGGCAGCGCGCCGAAGCACGTCAAGCAGCTCGTCGAGGAGAACCACCTGCGGTGGGACTCGCTGGGTGAGTTCCTCGCGCTCGCCGTGAGCTTCGAGGACATGGGCATCAAGAACGACAACGGTGCGGCGAAGATCCTCGCCACCACCTTGGACGCCGCCACCGGCAAGCTGCTCGAGAACAACAAGGCCCCGTCGCGCAGCACGGGCGAACTGGACAACCGCGGCAGCCAGTTCTACCTGGCGCTGTACTGGGCGCAGGAGTTGGCCGCGCAGACCGAGGATCCCGAGCTGGCGGCGACCTTCGCGCCGCTGGCCGAGAAGCTCGCGGCCGACGAGTCGGCGATCGTCGAGGAGCTGCGCGCGGTCCAGGGTGAGCCGGCGGACATCGGCGGCTACTACCTCCCGGACCCCGAGAAGATGTCGACGGTGATGCGCCCCAGCGCCACCTTCAACGCGGACCTGGCCTCGCTGAACGCCTGATCGAAACCCTCACGCGCGTCCCGCATCGGGCACCGTCGGCCTCATGGTCGACGGTGCCCGGTCCGCTATCGGGGCGCGGGTGCGGCCAGGGCCACGAGCATGTCGATCGCGGCGTCCAGATCCTGCTCGGACCTCGCCGCGTCGGGGTCCGACACCTGCTGCAGGATGAGCCCGTCGACGGTGGCGACGAGGACACGGGCGAGGCGATCGTAGGGAACCGCGCTGCGCTCGTGCGAGCGGTCGGCGGCCTCGGTGCACCACTGCCGCACCACCTCGGCGTAACGCCGGTACTGCATCCGCGCGAGGTCCTCGAGGCCCGGGGTGCGCAGGGCGTGGGTGACGAGCTCGTACTGCAGCACCTGCAGGCCGCGCTGCCCCTCGACCAATGTGGACCAGAAGTTCCGTAGCCCCTGTGCGATGGCGTGCGCCAGACCGGATTCCGTGTCCGCGGAGCTCCGCAGGACCTCCGAGATGTCCTCCACGACCTGCTCGATCACGGCCTGCAGCAGCTGCTGCTTGCTGGGGAAGACGTGCTGCAGGGTGCCGAGCGGGATGCCGGCCTCGCTCGCGACAGCACGCAGGCTGGTCTTGGCCACCCCGTCTCGCATGAGGACCGCGCGCGCGGCCGCGACGATCTGCGGGCCGCGGACCGCGGACTCGACGTAGGGCATCAGGCCTCCGGCTCTCTCGATTCGCCCTCCAGCAAATCACACCCGATTTCCCTGAAGGTCTCGACACGGGCACGTGACGTGGCTTACGGTGCATCAACTAAGTCATACAACTGACTGAGATTGATCGAAGGAGCGGAACATGGCGGATGTGAACGTGATCGTGGTGGGTGCCGGGCTCGCGGGGCTGTCGGCGGCGCGCCGGCTGGTGGCCGCGGGGAAGTCGGTGCGGGTGCTCGAGGCGCGGGACCGCGTAGCTGGACGGAACCTGGGCGGGTTCCTCAGCAACGGCGTGCCCGTCGAGCTGGGCGGCCAGTGGATCGGGCCGGACCAGACGGCGGCCCTCGAGCTGGTCGCCGAGCTGGGCCTCGAGACCTTCCCGTCCTACGACGACGGTGACGCCATCACCGTCGTCGGCGGGCAGGCGGTCCGGTACGCCGACGAGACCTACGGCCTGGACGAGGTCTCGCTCACCGAGGTGGGCCGGCTCTGGGAGGCCATCGAGACCCTCGCCGCCGGCGTGGACCCGGCGCAGCCCTGGGCGGCGGAGGGCGCGGCGGAGCTGGACCGGCACAACGTCGACACCTGGGTCATGGCGAACACCGACAACGAGATGGCGCGCGCCTTCTACCGGATCATCGTGCCGGCGGTGTTCTCCGCGGAGACGGCGGAGCTGTCCTTCCTGCACTTCCTGACCTACATCCGGTCGGGCACGAGCTTGGAGATGCTGCTGACCACCCGCACGGGCGCGCAGGACTCCCGGGTCGTCGGCGGTACCCATCAGATCTCGGAGCGGATGGCCGCGCAGCTGGGCGACGCGGTCCAGCTCGGCGCCGTGGTCCGGACCATCACGCAGGACGGCGACGGCGTCACCGTCGCCTACGAGAACGTCGACGGGAGCCCGGGCGGCGCGCTGACGGCCGACGAAGTGGTCGTGGCGATCCCGCCCACCCTCGCCGGTCGCATTCGGTACCTGCCGGCCCTGCCCTCCGCCCGCGACGGACTGACCCAGCAGATCCCGGCCGGCGCGGTGATCAAGGTCCAGGTCGGCTACGACCGCCCGTTCTGGCGCGAGGACGGCCTCAGCGGCTTCGTGATCAGCCTCGACGACGCCTTCAACGTCGTCCTCGACAACTCGCCGAAGGATGCGAGCTGCGGCGTCCTCGTCGGCTTCCTGGAGGGCGCGCACGCTCGCACGGCCGCGCGGTTGTCCGCTGCGGAGCGTCGAGAGCTCGTCCTCGGGGCACTCGTGACGTACTTCGGGCCGGAGGCGGCGACGCCCTTCGACTACCTCGAGATGGATTGGTGCGCCGAGGAGTTCACCCGCGGCTGCTACGGCGGAAGGCTCGGCTCGGGCGTGTGGACGCAGTACGGGCACGCCCTCGCCGCGCCGGTCGGCCGGATCCACTGGGCCGGCGCGGAAACGGCGAGCCGGTGGAACGGCTACATGGACGGTGCCATCAGCTCCGGCCGCCGCGCCGCGGACGAGATCCTCGGCGCCGCGGCCTGAGGCGTCAGAGGAATCGGGCCTGCTGACCGTCGGCGAAGGCCATGAGCCGCTGGTAGCCGGAGCCGGTGACTCGGACGATCAGGTCCAGGGCCACGGCGTCGGGACCGATGAGGATGCGTGCCCGGTTCTTCTTCACCCCGTTCAGAATGGTCCGCGCCGCGGAATCGGCACTGGTCCGGGCGAGATGCTTGTTGAAGAAGTCCGCGAACGCCGCCTGGTCCTGACCCTCCGCAACGGTGGCGTTGTTGCAGATATCGGTCTTGATGCCGCCCGGGTGCACGCAGGACACGCCCACGTTGTGGCCGCTGGAGAGCATCTCGATGCGCAGCGCCTCGGTGAAGCCGCGCACCGCGAACTTCGCCGCGTTGTAGGCGCTCTGGCCGCCGACGCCGAACAGCCCGAAGATCGAGCTGGTGTTCGCGATGTGGCCGTCGCCCGAGGCGATGAGGTGCGGCAGGAAGGCCTTCGAGCTGTTCACCACGCCCCAGAAGTCCACGTCCATCATGCGGTCGTAGTCCTTGAACGAGGTCTTCTCGACGGAGGCGTGGTGCGCGATGCCGGCGTTGTTGAACACCAGGTTGACCACGCCGTAGTGCTCGACGACATCGTCGGCGTAGGCGAGGATCTGCTCGCGCTCGCCCACGTTGACGACCTTGGTGTGCACCTCGGCGCCGAGCGCGCGGGCGGCCTCGGCGGTGTTCTCGAGCCCGGCGGCGTCGTAGTCGCAGAGCGAGAGCTTCGCACCCTTCCGGGCAAGCTCCAGCGCCAGCTCGCGGCCCATGCCGGACGCGACGCCGGTGACGACGGCGACCTTGCCGTGGAAGTCCTTCATCTGTGTCAGTTCTCCTCGTGTTCCATGACCCGCGCGAGGAACTCGGCGGCGTTGTCGGCGGCCGCGTACACGGTGCCGAAGTGGTCGGTGGGGTAGAGCTTGAGGGTCAGAGGTTGCCGGTGCAGCGCCAGGGCGGCCGCGAGCGAGAGTCCGGACGCCACGGGCACGTCGATGTCGGTGAGACCGTGGCCCAGGAAGATCGGTCGGTCGTAGCCCTCGACGGGGGTACCCATGTGCTCGTGCAGGGCGGCGTAGATCCCGGGGATCGAGCGCAGCGGTGCGGTCACCCACGTGGAGATCCGGGCGCCGCGCACGGCCTCCCGCGTGTCGTAGAGGCTCAGGCGCTCGGCGAGGTCGACGATCCGTCGGCCCTCGTCGCTGAGCAGCCCGTCGATGCCCAGGTCCGGCCGGGCGTCGCGGATGCCCGCGAGGATGTACGCGGCGTAGACGTTCGTGAGCGGCGGCAGCACGACGGGCGGGAAGGAGGGCCGCAGGAACTGGGCCACCCGCTCGATGTTGGCCGGGGTGCCGGTCGCGATCACGCCCCGCAGGTCGAGGTCGTATCCGACGCCGAATTCGCGTGCGTACCGGGCGCCGTTCATCGCGGCGCCTGCGCCCTGCGACTGGCCGACCAGGGCCCACCGTCGGGATAGGGGGAGCCCCAGCTGCCCTGCGGCCCGGACCGAGTCGACGAGGTTGTGCGCCTCCACCTTCCCGTTCAAGTAGCTCATCAGGCCCGGCGTGCCCATCCCCGCATAGTCCGTGGCCACCACGGCGTACCCGCGCCGCAGCCAGTGGCCCAGGTAGAACTGCTGCCGGTCCGATTGGGGCTGGGCCGAGGGGGTCGCCTCGTCGCACAGCCCGACGGTGCCGTGCGCCCACGCGACGACGGGCCAGCCGCCGGCCGGGACGTCGCCCTCGGGCAGGAACAGGGCGGCCGTGCTGACCGCGTCCGGCCCGTACTGGTTGGTGGTGGAGTACAGGAAGCGGTGCGCCTGCGCGGCGTCGGCGAGGCCGAGGGCGGGCGCCAGCGGCACCCGGTCGATCGGGGAACCGGCCGCCGGCGTGGGCCCGGTGTAGTCGCGGGCGTCGAGGCCGGACCAGTCCGGCGGGCCGATGGGCGTGATCGGGTCGGGCGAGGCGAGGCCCCGGAGCAGCCCGGCGGCGCGGGTCGACAGCGCGCGGGGGAGCGCGGTCAGCGGGGTGATCGGCACCACGCCAACCTAACAGCCGGGCCGGATCACGGCGTCGAGCGAGGCTCGGGGATCGCGAGCGAACACACCACCGCCACCGCGCACACCACCAGGCTGATGAGGATCGTCGCCTCGTAGGCCCCCGCGGACGGCGTCCGGATCGGGCCCGCGGAGGTCGCGGTGACCACGGTCGCGCCCGTCAGGACCATCCCGACCACGGCCGTCGCCATCGAGGTGCCGACCGATCGCATGAGCGCGTTGACGCCGTTCGCCTCCCCGGTCTGCGAGACGGGGACCACCGACATGATGAGCGCCGGCATCGCGGAATAGGCGATGCCGAGGCCGGCGCCGACCAAAGCGCTCGCGGCGAGGACCCAGACCCAGGCGATGCTCCACGGCCCGGCGAGGCCGATCAACAGGACCAGGTAGCCGCCGCCGATCACGACCGCGCCGACGGCCAGCGAGACGCGGGCGCCGCGCCGGTCGGTGATCCACGAGCTGACATAGGAGAACGCGAACATCACCAGGCCGCTCGGCATGAGCACGAGACTCGCCGGCACCATGTCCAGGCCGAGGCCCGCGGGCGACTGTTCGGGCGCCATGAGCAGTTGGATCGGCATCATCTGCATCGCGTAGAAGGCGAACCCGGTCGCGACGGAGGCGATGTTGGTCAGCAGGATGGGCCGGCTGACCAGGGTGTGCACGTCGATGAGCGCGTTCGGGACGCGGAGCTCGTAGCGCCACCACGCGACCGCCGACACCACGAACGCGGAGAACAGGCCGAGCGTCCACGGGTCGGTCCAGCCCCAGTCGGAGGCCTTCGACAGCGGTAGCAGGACGAAGGAGAGCACGGCCGTGAGGCCCACGGTGCCGACGAGGTCGAAGCGCCCGCCGGACTCGTACGGTCCTTCGGGGACGAGTCGGAGGATCGCGGCGGCGCAGACGACGGCGGCGGCCGCGCAGATCCAGAACAGGGCGTGCCAGCTGATGTGCCGCGCGATCGTCGCGGCGAAGGGCAGGCCCAGTGCGCCGCCCACGCCCAGCGACGCGCTCATCGCGCCCACTGCCGAGCCCAGCTGCCGGGCGGGGACGATGTCGCGCAGGATGCTGATGCCGACGGCGATCGCGCCGATGCCGAGTCCCTGCAGCCCGCGCCCCACCAGGAACGGGACCAGTGCGCTGGAGAGCGCGCACACCGCGGACCCGGCGGCCACGGCCGCCATGTTGCCCAGCAGCACCCGGCGCTTGCCGAACATGTCCCCGAGCCGCCCCGCGATCGGCGTGCCGACGGCACCGACGAGCAGGGTGATCGTCAGCGTCCACGACGCATTGGTGGGCGTCGTGCGCAGGAGCCCCGGCAGCTGCGGGATGAGCGGCACGATGATCGTCTGCATGAGCGCGACGACGATCCCTGCGGCGCAGAGGACGGCGACAGCGGCGCGGGAGGCGGGCTGAGACAGGGGAGTGCCTTCGTGATCGGCGGCGGTCTGCTAGGTATTCTAACAACACGCCGATCCGCGTTGGCCCGTCGCGGTGTTCGGCGCCGGGTGCGGCGACTTCCGAGTAGTCACCGGCGTCTGATTGGATCGCCGAATGCTTCTCGCTCTGCTGTCGTTCTCCGCCGCCGCGGCGCTCATCGTCGTGCTACCGGGTCCCGACACCCTCGTCGTCGTGCGCGGCGTGGTCCAGGGCGGCCGCGTCGCCGGACTGCGCACCAGCCTGGGGGTGCTCAGCGGTCTCGTGCTGTGGGTGCTCGCGGCGGTGCTCGGGCTCTCGGCGATGCTCAAGGCCAGTGAGTACGGCTACACCGCACTGAAATTCCTGGGGGCCGCGTACCTGATCCACATGGGCGCCCAGTCGTTGCGCGCGATGATCCGCGGCTCGGCGCTGGGGGAGCAGCCGACCGTCCCGCAGACGGCCTCGTGGCGCACGGGTGGCTTCACGGCGGGCTTCCTGACGGATCTGCTCAACCCCAAGATCGGGGTCCTGTTCGTGAGTCTGCTCCCCGGCTTCGTGCCCGCGGGGCACTCGGTGACCGGCACGACGCTCCTGCTCGGCGGCGTCTTCATCGCGCTGACGGCCGTGTACTGCGGGGTACTCATCGCCGCGGCGGGCACCGTCACCGCGTGGATGCGGACGCCGCGCACGCGGCGCGTCCTCGACGGCATCGCGGGTGTCGCGCTCATCGGCTTCGGCGCGAAGCTCGTCACGGAGTAGCCGGCGGTCGGGCCCTAGTGTGAGACGCATGTCTTCACCCCGACCCGGTGGGGCCGTGCCGCGGCACGGCCTCGACGTGTCCCCGCTCGGAGCTCGCGCCGTCCGGGTGCGCGTGGCGCCGGACACCGTCGAGGCCCTGCGGGCCCGGCTCGAGGCTGAGCCGCTGCCCGGGCAACGCGAGCTCGTCGCCGGCGGCGACAGCGTCACGGTCCTGTTCGACCATCCGGCCTCCGCCGCCGGCGGTTCGCGCGCGCTGCGCGCCATGGCGGTACCGGAACCCGTCGCCTCCGAGGGCGCGCTGGTCGGGATCGACGTGGTCTACGACGGCGAGGACCTGCGAGAGGTCGCCGCGCTGCTGGGCACCGACGAGGCCGGGGTGATCCGGATGCACACCGGGAGGGACTGGTACGTGGGCTTCCTCGGGTTCGCACCGGGGTTCGCGTACCTGCGCTCGGCAGAGCCCGTCCCGACGATCCCGCGCCGTGCCTCGCCCCGCACCCGGGTACCGGCGGGCACCGTCGCGGTCGCGGGGGAGTACAGCGCCGTCTACCCGCGCGTCTCGCCCGGCGGGTGGCGGCTGATCGGCCGTACCGATGCCGAGCTCTGGTCGGTGGACCGCGACCCGCCGGCGCTCCTCGTGCCCGGCACCCGGGTGCGGTTCACCGCGGTCCGGGATCGGGTCGTCGCGGAGGGGCCGGCGGCCGCCCCGCCGACGGTGCCGGCGCCCAGCCGCGGACTCGTGGTGCAGGTCCCAGGAATGCAGGCACTCGTCGAAGACCTGGGCCGGCCGGGCCTCGCCGCGTTGGGGGTAACGCGATCCGGCGCGGCGGACCGTGGCGCCCTGCGCCGGGCCAATCGGCTCGTCGGTAATACCGAGGGGGCCGCTGCGATCGAGAATGCCGGGGGTGGCATCGAACTCGTGGCGGTGGGGGATCAGGTGCTCGCAGTGACCGGCGCCGACGCGGACCTGACGGTCGAGGCGTCCGACGGGCGGTGGCGCACCGTCGGGCCGGGAACGCCCTTCGCCCTCGACGACGGTGACCACCTCGAGATCGGCCCGACGGTGGCGGGCCTCCGTGTCGTGATCGCCGTCCGCGGCGGCGTCGACGTGCCCGAGGTGCTCGGCAGCCGGAGCGCCGACACCCTCGCGCGTCTCGGCCCGCCCGCTATCTCGGCCGGTGACCATCTGCCGGTGGGCGTGCCGCCCCGCACGGCGGTCGGGTTCCCGGAGACCGAACCCGCTGTGCCGGACGGGAGTCGCCCGACGGTGCTCGACGTGCTGCCGGGTCCGGACATCGGGCTCTTCCCCGACGGTGCCTGGGAGCGGTTCCTGCGCACCGCGTGGACGGTGACGCCCGACAGCGATCGCGTCGGCGTGCGCCTGGCGGGGCCGCCGATCCCGCGGGCGACGGGGGAGATCCGGAGCCAGGCGTTGGTGCCGGGTGCGGTCCAGGTGCCGCCGTCGGGGCTGCCGGTCCTGTTCGTCGTCGACCATCCGACGACCGGGGGCTACCCCGTGTTCGCCGTCGTGGCCGACCACCACCTGGATCTCCTCGCGCAGTTGCCCTTCGGTGCCGAGGTGCACCTGCGGTGCGCGGTTCCCTGAGGGAGGGTGCGCGCTGACCGGTCGCCGGTGATACGGGATCACCATCCGGACAATTTGTTACGGTGCGGCGCGCTGCGGACAGGTGGCGTTCGCACCCCGAGGTCTCTGTCGACGACATCGCGCGCGCACTCGGCGAACGATCGAACAGGTCGATCTGGGTGCCGCCGAGGCGGACAACGGCAGTTAGCTCTATCCCTTCGCGTTTTCCGGTTGTACGCTGATGATCGACTGTGATGTGGATCACAGTCGATGGCCGTCACGCGAAGCATCGGGGTGGGGCGTATGGAAACCGTCAGCAGCCAGGCAGACCTCGACGAGCTGATGCGGAATCGACCGATGCGGACCACAACCTACCGCGTGCATCCGGACGCCCGCGTCGTCATCCCCCCGGAGGCCCGGGCTGCGCTCGACCTCCGTGAGATCGACGACGGTGAGATCCGGCAGCTGGCGGCGTTTCTCAACATCGCTCAGGACGACCTCGTGCAGCCGCTGCACGTTGCGCGGCTGGCGTGCCCGGCATGCGATCGACGGCTCGGCATCCTCGACTTCGTCAAGACCGCGGTACAACTGGGGCACCACGACCGCTCGGAGATCGCGGACATCCTCACGGGGCGCGGCGGAGCGTGGGTGACGGTGCGGGGGCAGGACGGCGGTCGTCCGGTCAATTGTGCGCTGTGCGACACGCGGGTGGTGATCGACGGTGCGGATGGCTATTGCGAGTACACGGGCAAGAATTACGCATATGCGTGACGGTCAGAGGAGAGGGAAATGTCACACAGCGAGCTGGACACCGAACTGCTGAAGGTGCCGATCGGCACCTTTCGTCACTATATCGACTTCATCGTCACGCACGATCTGTGGGACGAGGCGACGGCCGCCCTGGAAACCGCTGCCGGATCGAAGAGCGTCCTACTCGGTGCCGTCCAGACCATGGTCATCCGCGATCTCGTCGACACTCGGGGGGCGCAGCTGAACGATCAGCCTGAGCACGCCGGTGCGCTGGTCGTGCCCGAATGCGGCTGTGACGCGACAGTTGCGCGTCCGCCCAAGACCTCGCATGACGCCGTGAAGACCGAGGGCGCCGACGCGGGCGCGGACGCGGGTACTCCTTGACCGGAGAGCGGCGGGGCGAACTGGAAGCAGTACGCAAGGCCAAGCGCCGGTTCCTCGACGTTCTGATGGCGAACCCCGACGTGTTCGGCGTCGGGGTCGGTCGCCGCCGGGTCGCGGGCGAACACGTCGATCAGTACGCCATCGTCGTCCATGTGCGCAGCAAGCTTCCCTTGCATGCCGTCCCGGGGAGCCGGCTGATACCGGCCGAGGTGACCTTGAACGACGGTGCCGGTCCGCCGGTCGTGGTGCCCGTCGACGTTCAGGAGCACGCCGCTCCCGTTCCGGAGTCGGTTCGGATCCGGCCGGTTCCCGGCGGGGTGAGCGCCGGCGCCACGGGGTCCGGCACGATCGGCGGCTGGGTGTGGGACACCGTCACGAAGCAGATCGTCGCCTTGTCGAATGCGCACGTCTTCGGGACGGACAGCGGGACGCCGGTCCTGCAACCGTCGAAGGAGGATGGCGGAATGGACGGCCTCGACCTGATCGCCTCGGTTCTGCGCTCCGGTTCGCTCGACGCGGCGATCGCGGCGCCGGTGAGCTCAAGCATCATCAGCGCGGTGATCCTGGGCGGAGGCGCCGCCGTCTACCACGTCGGCGAGCCGGCGGTCGGGATGCACGTCCAGAAGACCGCTCGAAGCTCGGGCGTCACGTTCGGAGTGGTCGACCTCATCGACTTCGACTCGGGCTACTTCGATTCCCACTCGGATATCTGGGTCGACGGGGTAGGGGCCGATTTCTCGGTCGACGGCGACTCCGGTGCGCTGTACTTCGACGCCGATGCACTCGCCACAGGCTGCTGGAAAGCGATCGGACTGCACTGGGGCGGTTCCGGAAATGCCGGCGTCGGCCACCACATCCAGGCGGTCTTCACTGATCTCGGTCTGGCGACGCTTCCGACGAGCGATAGCGCGGCGCCGGCGCTCGGGTGAGGTGGCCTCGTCCCGACATCTCCGCATAATGTCATAATGTAGATTATCGGCATTGAGGTACCCAGGGCGGAGATCGAATCGGTTCGGTCCGTCTCGCCGCGACATCCAACGACGTGAGCCTTGTGTCGTCCGGCTTGCGCTGCATCGGCGGAAATGCCGGTGCCGAGCGCGTTGGTCCGGCTCCCTGCGGTCGGGTCGTACACGGGTCGCATTCGGTGGTCCATCGCGGCTCGTTCCATGCGTGTGCGACTCCCCGATCTCCGGCGTCCGCGTACGCATATACGTCACTGTGACGTATATGCGTACGCGACGCCCGGCACGCGAGCGCCGATGCTTTTCATCGCGAACGGCCATTGCAGTCGCAAGCAGTCATCTCCTACTCTTGTGACGCGTGTGACCGCGCCGCCCATGATCGACGGGGCGGGGATCGTCGGTTCGCGGGTCGTGAACGAGGAGGATCTGATGGGAAGGCATCGTCGAGAAGAGGCGGCGCAGGCGTACCGCGGGGACATTTCGTCGGCGGACACCGACCAGTTCAGTCTTGTCGGTCTCAATCTCGATCGCCCGATGCCGGCGCTCGCGCGTTCCGATACGCGGCAGATGGCCATCGATTCCATATCTCGCATGATTGATTTGATTGACATGATCGATCATGCGCCGGAGCAAAGTGGTAGTAGGCGCGCCGCGGATCGCGGATCGCTGGTCAATTTCCGTCAGATCGCTTCGGCTGGTTCGCGTTTCGCTCACGCGGCGGCGTCGCGGGTACGGCACGCGGGTGGCGGGCGGCACCGGCAGCTCCTGGGCGACGGATCCGACACGCGGCCGCCCGAGACAAACATTAACCATCGGTGGTCGAATAACGCTATTGTTAACTCCATGACCGACACCATCGCCAAAGAAGACCTGTCCGTCCTCAAGCGCGCCCAAGAACTCGTACGTAAGCACGACGAGGAAGTCCGTGCCAAGAAGGTCGAGCGTGAGGGGCGTGTGCGTCAGACCGCATCCCTGATCGCGACGTACAGTGCCGATTGCTCGCTGCGTCTCGCGGAGCTGCTGGACTTCTCCGAGAAGGACGGCCCCGTCGACAAGATCAAGTGGCAGCTGTCGAGCTCCGGCGAGAAGCTGATCTCGTTCAACCCCGAGGACAACGACCTGATGGTCGACGTGCACCGGATGCCGATGCTGGTCACCGACGTCGAGGGCTACACCGTCGGCGTGCAGCACCTGCTGGGCACCGATGTGTACCTGTTCGGCCTCACCGACGGGGACGACAACTGGAGCGGCTTCGAGGACCTCGAGGGCTTCGGTCGCGCCACGCTGACGCCGGGCAACCGCTACAAGGCCAGCGAGGTCTCGCTGTCGCAGTACAACAACTGAGCAGTACTCCCCCACAGTCCGCTTCACGAAGTCGAGCACGCCCGCCGTGGTGTGCTCGACTTCTTCGTTACGCTGGTCCGGTCGCCGCCACGATGTCACCAGGAGCGTTCATGCCGCAGACCGTCCCGCACGTCGCCGACAGCCACGAGAAGATCCGCGTTCACGGTGCGCGCGAGAACAACCTCAAGGACGTGAGCATCGAGCTGCCCAAGCGCAGGCTGACCGTCTTCACCGGCGTGTCGGGGTCGGGCAAGAGCTCGCTCGTGTTCGGGACCATCGCGGCCGAATCGCAACGCATGATCAACGAGACCTACAGCACCTTCGTGCAGGGATTCATGCCCACACTCGCTCGACCGGACGTCGATGTCCTCGACGGGCTGACGACCGCCATCATCGTGGGCCAGGAACGCATCGGGTCCGATCCGCGCTCGACGGTCGGGACCGCGACGGACGCCAACGCCATGCTCCGGATCCTGTTCAGCCGCCTCGGGACCCCGCACATCGGCTCCCCGCAGGCCTTCTCGTTCAACGTCGCCTCGGTGAGCGGCGCCGGTGCCGTGACCGTCGAGAAGGGCGGTCGGCAGGTCAAGGAGAAGCGCACCTTCCAGCTCGTGGGCGGCATGTGCCCGCGGTGCGAGGGGCGTGGCAATGTCAGCGACATCGACCTCACCGCCCTCTACGACGACACCAAATCGCTCGACGACGGCCCGTTCACCATTCCCGGCTACAGCATGGACGGCTGGCAGGGCCGGATCTACCGCGGTAGCGGCTTCTTCGACACCGCCAAGCCCATCGCGAAGTACACCAAGCGCGAGTTGAACGACCTGCTCTACAAGGAGCCCACCAAGATCAAGGTCGAGGGGATCAATCTCACCTACGAGGGCATCATCCCCAAGATCCAGAAGTCCTTCCTGGCGAAGGACGTCGACGCCATGCAGCCGCACGTGCGGGCCTTCGTCGAGCGTGCCGTCACCTTCGCCGTGTGCCCGGAGTGCGACGGTACGCGGTTGTCCGACCTGGCCCGCTCCTCGACGATCAACGGCGCGTCGATCGCAGACTGCTGTTCGATGCAGATCAACGAACTCGCCGGGTGGCTCCGTGGGGTGCAGGAGCCGTCGGTCGCGCCGCTGCTGGAGAACCTGCAGTTCACCCTCGATTCCTTCGTCGAGATCGGGCTCGGTTATCTCTCCCTCGATCGTCCCGCAGGCACACTGTCGGGCGGCGAGGCGCAGCGCACCAAGATGATCCGCCACCTGGGCAGCTCGCTCACCGACATCACCTATGTCTTCGACGAGCCCACCATCGGCCTTCATCCGCACGACATCGCCCGCATGAACGACCTGTTGCTCCGTCTGCGGGACAAGGGCAACACGGTGCTCGTCGTCGAGCACAAGCCCGAGGCCATCGCCATCGCCGACCACGTCGTGGACCTCGGCCCCCGCGCCGGCACCGCGGGCGGCGAGATCGTCTTCGAGGGCACCGTCGAGGGGCTGCGGAAGGCGGATACGCTCACCGGACGCCACCTCGATGACCGCGCCCGCCTCAAGGACGCGGTGCGGGCACCGTCGGGCGTGCTCGAGGTGCGCGGCGCGACCGAGCACAACCTCCGCGCTGTTGACGTCGATGTCCCGCTCGGCGTGCTCGTGGTGATCACCGGTGTCGCGGGGTCCGGGAAGAGTTCGCTGATCCACGGTTCGATCAGCCCGCGCGAGGGCGTGGTCACCGTCGACCAGACCCCGATCAAGGGCAGCCGGCGGAGCAACCCCGCCACCTACACCGGCCTGCTCGACCACATCCGCAAGGCCTTCGCGAAGGCGAACGGCGTCAAGCCCGCCCTGTTCAGTGCGAACTCCGAGGGAGCGTGCCCCGCGTGCAACGGCGCCGGGGTGATCTACACCGATCTCGGGATCATGGCGGGCACGTCCACCACGTGCGAGGAGTGCGAGGGCAAGCGTTTCCAGGCGGCCGTCCTCGAATACCACTTGGGTGGCAAGGACATCAGCGAGGTGCTGGCGATGCCCGTCGCGGAGGCGCTCGGCTTCTTCGGCGAGGGTGCGGCGAAGATCCCCGCCGCGCACAAGATCCTGGGATACCTCAGCGATGTCGGTCTCGGCTACGTCAGCCTCGGCCAGCCCCTCACGACCCTCTCGGGCGGTGAGCGCCAGCGGCTCAAGCTCGCCACTCACATGGGCGACAAGGGCGGCGTGCTCGTCTTGGACGAGCCCACCACCGGCCTGCACCTCGCCGACGTCGAGCAGCTCCTGGGCCTGCTCGACCGTCTCGTCGACGCGGGCAAATCGGTGATCGTCATCGAGCACCATCAGGCGGTGATGGCCCACGGCGACTGGATCATCGACATCGGTCCCGGTGCCGGGCACGACGGCGGACGGGTCGTGTTCGAGGGCGCACCGTCGGATCTCGTTGCGGGACGGACGTCCCTGACCGGGGAGCATCTCGCCGCGTACGTCGGGGCCTGAGGGTCCAGGACAGGCCGGGCCGACGGTCCGCTGACAGCGACCGCACAGCGGATTCGCATACGATCGGTGCGTGGCAACCTCTGAGAACCGTCGCATCACCGGCATCCTGTTGCTCGTCACCGGAGCGCTGGGCCTGTTGGCCTCGGTGACCCTGACGATCGACAAGATCAAGATCCTTCAGGACCCGAACTTCAAGCCCAGCTGCAGCATCGACCCGACGATCTCGTGCGGCTCGGTGATGAACTCGTGGCAGGGTTCGCTGTTCGGATTCCCGAACCCGCTGATCGGCATCGCGGCGTTCTCGGTGGTGATCGTGGCCGGCGTGCTCACGCTCGGCGGAGTGGCTCTCCCCCGTTGGTTCTGGAGCGGGCTCGCGCTCGGCTCCGCCGCGGGCATCGCGCTGATCGTGTTCCTGATCTACTCCAGCCTGTTCGAGATCCACGCGCTGTGCCTGTGGTGCATGCTCGTCTGGTCGATCATGCCGATCGTGCTGGCGACCTCCGTCGCCGCGGCGCTCGGCGCCAAGGCCACCCAGCAGGTCCGGCAGGTGCTCGCTGCCGTGGTGCTGCTCTGGTACATCGTGGTCATCGGGCTGATCGCCGTCCAGTTCTGGGACTACTGGAGCAGCAAGTTCTGAGTGGTCAGTTCCACGTGTCCTCGAGCATGCGCGGCTTGCACGCCTGGTAGGCGCCCAGGCCGAGCACCACGAGGCAGCCGAACAGCATCGCGAACGGGGCCGTCCAGCCGTGCGTGGCCTCGTGCAGCAGGCCGAAGCCGAGCGGGCCGGCGCACGCGGCCAGGTATCCCACGCCCTGCATGAACCCGGACAGCGACGCCGATCCGGCGCCGGTGCGGGTGCGCAGGTTGACCAGGGTCAGCGCCATCGGGAAGGTCGTCGGACCGAGGCCCGCGGCGATCACCCACAACCAGGTCAACGTCATGGGCGCGAGCAGCAGACCGAGGAAACCGACCACGAAGCAGGCGAGGAAGGCCACCACCAAGGGGAACGGGTTCTCCATCCGTGCACACAGGCCGGGGATCACCAGGGTCGCGACGAAGCCGACGCCCGAGAACAGTGCGACCATGTTGCCGCCGAGTGCGGCGCTGCCGCCCGAGTCGGACAGGATGGTCGGGATCCAGGTGAACATCGAGTAGGTGCTCAGCGAGGTCATGCCGAACATCGCCGCCGCGCCCCAGGCCAGCGGGGAACGCCAGATCCGCCCCCGGGGCTCCGTGGTCTCCTCGGCGCTGACGTCGTGCACGTCGTGGCCGCGCCGAGCGAGGACGATGCCCAGCCAGGGCAGGAACGCCGCGATCGGGATGATCGCCCAGATCGCCAGCGACGCACGCCACCCGAACGCGTCGGCGACCGGCACCGCCGTGAGCGCGGGGACCATCGTGCCGAGCTGGACGAAGGTCAGGTACGCGGTGCTGAGAACTGCGACGTTGTCGGAGAAGTAGCGCTTGACCAGCGGCGGCAGCACGACGTTTCCGATGCCCATGCCCAGCAGGGCCAGGCAGGAGAAGGCGAGTAGGCCGAGGGTGCCGCCGACGAAGGACCGGACGCCGATGCCGATCGCCGTCGCCGCAACGGCGATCAGCGTGGTCCGCTCGAGACCGATCCGGTTGGTGAGCAGTGGCGTGACGATGCCGGCTGCCGCGAACATCGCGGTGGGGAGCATGCCGAACACGCCGATGACCGTGGCGCCGAAGTGCAGGTCCTCACTGATCCGCGTGAGCAGCGGCGTCAACGAGGTGACGGCGGTGCGGAGCGTCAACGCGAACAGCACGATCGCGAGCAGTACGAGCAACCGCCCCTGCTTCACCGATCGCACCATGCTCTGTTCAGCCTCCTGAGGCTCGGTCGCGATGCTGGTCATTCGCCCTCCTTACGGTCAACGAAATCATAGGATGAATGGATCAATGTCGGCAAGGCGGTTCCCGTGCGGATAGGATGACTGTGATGCAACCGGTACGTAGGCAGACCTTGATAGCCCAGGTCACAGAACAGCTCCGTGGCGAGATCGCCAGCGGACGGTGGCCCGTGGGCGGTCGCATACCCACCGAGACCGAGCTTCGCGAGCTCACGGGCACCGCGCGCAACACCGTGCGCGAGGCCGTCCAGGCGCTGGTCCACGCGGGAATGCTGGAACGGCGCCAGGGTTCGGGCACCTACGTGCTGTCCGCCTGCGCCACCTCGACGCTGGGCGACTACTTCTCCGCCGCGCGCGACACGGACCTGCTCGAGCTGCGCGAGGCGCTCGAGGTGACGGCCGCCGGCCTCGCGGCGGAGCGTCGTGACGAGGACGACGTGGTCGAGCTGCGCCGCCTGCTCGACGAGCGCAACCGCATGTGGTCCCCCGATCGGGTGGACCCGGGCACCGAGCGCGCGGCGATCGTCGCCGACCTCGCGATGCACCGCGGCGTGGTCGCTGCCAGTCACAACGCGATCTATCTCGAGTTCTACGACTCGCTCGTGCCGGTGCTCCAGGAGCACCTGCAGGAATTCCCGGTGGGCTCCGCGACCTCGTACGAGTGCGCGCACGTCGCGGTCATCGATGCGGTCGCCGCCGGGGACGCGCCCGCGGCCCGCGCGGCCGCGCGTGAGCTGCTCGCCGAGGTCCGGCTCCGCGAGCGCTGATCCATACCCCTACCCCTCTGGGGTATGCTGCGTCCGTGCGGACGATGCGGACCAGGACGACGGCGATGGTCTTCGCCGTGGTGGTCGGCTTCGCGGTCCTCCTGATGCATCAGGGCGTGATGCCGATCGGCCGCGCGGCGATGCTCGGCATGGCGCACGGATCGCCGCACTCGCCCGCCGAACTCGATGTCGTTGCCGGGCCGGCCGACCACCACTCGAAGGTCGGGAAGCAGACCGTCGACGCCGTGCACGATCATCACGCGCACGAGTGCGCCGGCACCGTCGTCGTGCACAAGTCCGTCGGGGCGCCCTCGCTCGTCGCCGTGCTCCCCCTGCCCGACGGTGCGCCGGACACCGGCCCGGCCGACCGCGCCGCCGTAGCGCGCGGTCCCCCGCCGTGGACGGTCCTCGACCTCTCGCAACTCTGCCTGCTCCGCGTCTGATGGACGCCCGCGCGCGGCTCCGTGCCGCGGCGCGCCGACGCGACCCATCACACCGATCATCCGAGCAGATTCGAGGAACCACCATGACCACCAACCGCATCCGCATCGCCACAGTCCTTTCCGCGGTCGCCGCCGGCGCGACCCTCCTCGCGGCGTGCGGCACCGACGCCTCGCCGAGCGCCGCACCGTCGAGCGCGGCCCAGGCGGGCGCCGGGGCTCACGCCGGCCACGGCGGGGGCTCGCCCGCGTCGTCGGGCGCCGCGGCGAACGCGACCTTCAACGACTCCGATGTCGAGTTCGCAACGATGATGTACCCGCACCACGCGCAGGCCGTCGAGATGGCGAAGATGGTCGAGGGCAAGGGCGCACGAGCCGAGGTCGTCGCACTCGCGGCCGAGATCCAGCGGGCGCAGCAGCCCGAGATGGACGCCTTCACCCGGCTGCTCGCGCAGTGGGGCAAGCCCGCGCCGAGCGCGTCCATGGAGCACACCATGGACGGGATGATGACGGCGGACCAGATGCGGAAACTGGGCACGCTCCGCGGCGCCGACTTCGACCGGGAGTGGCTGACGATGATGATCGCCCACCACAAGGGCGCGATCACCATGGCCGACGCCGAGATCGCCAAGGGCGTGAACCCGGAGAACCGGAAGATCGCCGAGGCGATCAAGGCCGGTCAGCAGGCCGAGATCGTGCGCATGGAGAAGCTCTTGTAGTCCGTTCGGAGGAATTCTCGGCCGGTCGGGGCGATCCGTTTCCTGTCGCGTCAGGAAATGTGCACAATCATCACGTAGTGGTACACCTCAGTACTAGTTACTTGATGAAAGTGAATGATCATGGCGTCCAGACACAGGCGCCCCGCGGCGAAGCCCTTGGCTCTCGGTGCAGCGGGAGCCGGACTCGTCGGTGCACTCGTCCTGACCGGCCCCGCCCCGGCGGCGTTGTTCAACGCCGTCGCGAACACGCTGATCGTGGTGGGTGGGAACAGTGATCCCACCAGCCAGGTCGAGTGGGACCGGATCCGGGGCACCTACTCCGGGCCCGCTCCGGTCTTGATCAGCTACCCCGCCGACGTCGGTGTGGGGTTCCCCGGGCTTCCGCCGCTGAGCCTGGCGGGTCGTGACACCTACGCCGGATCGGTCGACAAGGGTTCCGATACGACTGCGGCCGCCATCAACGCCGGCAGGCAGAACAACGGCGACGTGACGGTCTACGCGCTGTCGTTGGGCACCGATGTCGTCGGCGTGGCTCTGGTCAAGACACCGAAGCGGCCGGGCGACGGCACCCTCACCGTCGTCCAGGCCGGCAGTCCGAGCTTCGTGAACTCGGGCATCTGGAACCTTGCTCCGCCGTTCATCCCCGGCTTGCGCAACGGCCCCGCCCCGCAGGGGCCGGCGGGCTCGGACGCGAAGATCACCAGCATCTGCATCAAGGGCGACTCCATCTGCGGGCTGGGGACCAACCCGATCACCGCCGCCTTCTACTTCCTGCCCGGCTTCGACCTGCACGGCAAGGACTACACCGCCCAGAAGATCGGCCAGTACTCCCCCGAGAACGGCATCGCCTTCACCCCGGATGCGACGGGGATCAAGACGCCGACGAAGACGGTGACCGGCGCGGACGGCGTGCAGGTCGACACCTACGACGACGGCACCGTCAAGAAGACCTGGACCGGGGACGACGGCGTCACGTACGTCTCCATCGACACCGGCCAGAACCCGTGGGGACGGCTGTTGCGCGAGAACGGGATTCCCGTGCCGATCGAGTTCGACAAGATCCTCAGCGCCATCGTCCCCGTCCCCGAGCCGGGCGCGACCGGCCCGCTGTCCCGCCCGGCCGTCCTGGCCGACGCGATCGCCGCGGTCCCGACGGTGTCGTCGTCGCCCGTACCGGCCACCGAGGATGCCGCGGGTCCCGCGAGCCGACAGCTGGCGCAGCACGACATCGACCGCCCCGGCACCATCCCACTGACGACGATGCTCGCGCAGGATGACGCACCGAAGCAGGACCCGGTGAAGAACGATCCGGTCCTGCAGGAGCCGACGCAGGATCCCGTGCAGCAGCAGGAGACTCAGCACGAGGCGCCTCCAACGCCTCCGGAGATACCCGCAACGCCTCCGGAAACGCCCACAACGCCCTCGGTGACCGCCCCGGAGCCGGCTGCGGCACCGTCGAACACGACGGAGACGCACCAGACGCCGGACGCCACCACGAACACCGGTGCCACGCAGGACAAGGCCGCCTAGCCGTACACCTCGTCGTACAGCGCGGCGATCTCGGCGGCGTCGGGCACCCGCGGGTTGTTGCCCGGGGAGCCCGACGCCAGGGCCTGCTCGGCCATGAGCGGCGTCAGCCCGTCCCACCGCGCCCGATCGATGCCGTACTCCCGCGGCGTGGGCACCGCAAGATCGGCGCAGAGCTCGTCGATCGCGCTGACCAGCGCGCCTGCGAGCGCTGGGTCCGACGAGCCGGAGAGCCCGTAGGCCCGGGCGCAGTCCGCGTAGCGCGACGGTGCCGCCCCCACCGAGAAGCGCATCACCGCGGGCAGCAGCATCGCGTTCGACAGGCCGTGCGCCACATGGAAGTGCGCGCCGATCGGCCTGCTCATGCCGTGCACCAGCGCGACCGAGCTGTTGGAGAACGCGACGCCCGCCTGGGTGGCCGCGAGCATCATGGCCTCGCGGGCGCCGCGGTCGGCACCGTCGGCGTACACGGCTCGGATGTTCCTCGAGATCGTCGAGATCGCGGCGAGGGCGAAGCCGTCGGCGAACGGATTGGCCCGGCGGCTGACGTACGCCTCGATGGCGTGGGTCAGGGCGTCCACGCCGGTGTCGGCGGTGAGCCGCGCGGGCATCGACAGCGTGAGCTCGTAGTCGACGATCGCCGCGATCGGCAGGAAGGCCGGGCCGGGACACAGCATCTTCTCGTCGGTGGCACTGTCGGTGATGATGCTGAACTGTGTGGCCTCGCTGCCGCTCCCGGCGGTCGTCGGGATGGCGATCACCGGCAGGGCGGGCCCGACGGTGACCGTGGGCGCCTTGTAGTCGCGCATCGTCCCGCCTCCGACGGCGAGCACGGCGAGCGCCTTCGCGGTGTCCAGCGGGCTGCCGCCGCCCAGGCCGATCACGCAGTCGGCGTCGTGCTCCCGGACCACCGCGAGGCCGGGCGCGAGGGACTCCGTCGTCGGGTCCGGCACCGTCCCGTCGAAGACCGACACCGCGCATCCGGCGTCCGTGAGTGCCGACACCAACCGCCCGACGGTGCCCTGACCACTCAGGAAGGCGTCCGTCACCACCACGGGCCGCGAGAACCCGAGGTCTCGGACCAGGCGGCCGGAGTCGGCGAGCGCGCCCCCTCCGACCGCGAGCCGGCGGGGAAGCCCTATCTGCGCTGCAGTCATCCCATGAACGTACCTAGACTCCTTCCCATGGCTGAGCAGATCGGCGAAGGCACACACGAATTCGAGCCGCACCACGACGCCGTCGGCGACCGGTTGAACTGGCTCCGCGCGGGCGTCCTCGGTGCGAACGACGGCCTGATCTCGACCGCGGGCATCGTCATCGGCGTCGCCGCGGCGACCGGCGAGTCGTCGGCGATCCTCACCGCGGGGATAGCGGGGCTCACCGCCGGTGCCGTGTCCATGGCGCTGGGCGAGTACGTCTCCGTGAGCACACAGCGCGACACAGAGGTGGCGCTCATCGCCAAGGAACGCGCGGAACTCCGCGAGATGCCGGACGACGAGCTCGCCGAACTCGAGGGGATCTACCGCGCCAAGGGACTCTCGCCGGACACTGCGCGGCGGGTCGCCGAAGAGCTGACCGCGCACGATCCGCTGCAGGCGCACCTCGACGCCGAGCTGGGGATCGACGAGGACAACCTGACCAGCCCGATCGCCGCGGCGGTCTCCTCCGCGGTCTCGTTCAGCGCGGGCGCCGCGATCCCGATCCTCGCCGCACTCGTTCACACACAGCGGATCCTCGTGATCGTGGTGGCCGTGCTCGCGGGTCTCGCGCTCACCGGGTACGTCTCCGCGCGACTGGGCGACGCCGACGTGCGCCGCGCGACCGCCCGGGTGGTGGTCGGTGGGCTGATCGCGATGGCCGTCACCTACGCCGTGGGTAAGCTCCTCGGCACTACCGGAATCGCCTAGGAGGCCATTGTGATCGCTCGCTTCGGACAGCTCTCGCCCCGCATCGCCGAGACCGCGTGGGTCGCGGACTCCGCCACGGTGATCGGCGACGTCGGGCTCGCCGATGGCGTGGGGGTCTTCTACAGCGCGGTGATCCGCGGCGACATGGCCACGATCTCGGTGGGCCGGGACAGCAACGTGCAGGACGGCGTCGTGATGCACGCCGACCCCGGCGTCCCGCTGACCGTCGGCGAGCGGGTCTCGATCGGCCACAACGCAGTCCTGCACGGCTGCACCGTGGGCGACGACGTGCTCGTCGGCATGGGCGCGACGGTGCTCAACGGCGCCGTGATCGGCGCGGGCAGCCTCATCGCCGCCAACGCGCTCGTCCCGCAGGGGATGGAGGTCCCGCCCGGCTCCATGGTCGCGGGCGTCCCGGCGAAGGTCCGACGGGAGCTCAGCGATGCGGAGCGCGCCGGCATCAGCGCGAACGGCGGCGCCTATGTCGAGCTGACCAAGGCGCACGCCAGAGAGACCGGCGCGGTCTGACCGTCCGGGCGGGCTACACGCCCGCCCACACCATGGTCGCGCCGGAGTGTCCTGCGGCGATCACGCCCCAGATGCACGCGGCCACCGCCAGCGTCGACAGCACGCCCAGCACGAGTGCCCCGACGCGGGAGGACAGCACCGTCGCACCCGAGAACCGTCCGGCGACCGCCGAGCTGGATCCGGCCCACACCAGCACCGCGAACACGAGCAGGCCCAGCGACCAGAGGAAGGTCGCCGTGCCCTGCGTGGAGTGCCCCTCGATCTGCGAGCGCATCCCCTCCATCGAGGGCCGCTTCTCCAACTGCTCGCCCGACTCCTTCGCGAGGTAACAGGCACCCGCCGCGACCAGGGCGAAGACCGGCAGACCGGCGCCCAGCCGGGCACGGGCGGCGGGCCACCACGCGGCGAGGAGCAGCGCGAGCGCGGCCAGGGGAAGCAGGACCACGGCGCCGTGGACCAGAAGTGGATGAGCGGGAATTCCCGCGATCTCTGTGAGCACGTCGTCATGCTGGCAGAGTGGACGCCGTGACGCAGTCAACTCAGCCAAGCTTCTGCCCCACGAGGCGCGCGGTCCTGGCCGCTCTCCCCGGTATCGCGATCCTGCCCGTCGCGGTGGCCTGTGGAACCTCGTCGAACACCGGGGACACCTCGTCGGGCTCGACGCCGGAGACCAAGGCCGGCGCGGGGAACGGCGGTGCTGCCAAGGTCGCCGTGGATCAGGTTCCGGTGGGCAACGCCGTCGTCATCGCGGGCCCGAAGCCCTATGTCGTGGCTCAGCCGACCGCGGGGAAGTTCGTCGCGTTCGACGCCTCCTGCACGCACCGCGGCACGACGGTCGCCGCGAGCGAGGGTCTCACGCTGGAGTGCCCGGCCCACGGCAGCAGGTTCGACGGTGCCACCGGTGCCGTCGAGCGGGGGCCGGCGGCGTCGCCGCTCGCCTCGGTCCCAGTGCGCCGTGAGGGTGACCAGCTGCTGGTCGGGTGATAGATCTGGACCGTGAAGCTATCGCGAGGTAGCATTGCGGTAACCGTTATTGACTCGGTCTCAGTAGGCAGCCGCTACGGGGCCGTCACGACTGAAACGAGGTGGCTCCCGTGGCCAATCCCGAGGCGATCTACAAGGACGTGCTCATCGTGGGCGCCGGGCTCGCCGGCATCGACACGGCGTACCGCGTCTCCAACGAGGTGCCGCAGTTCAGCTATGCGATCCTCGAGCAGCGCGCCGAGATGGGCGGCACCTGGGACCTGTTCAAATACCCGGGCATCCGCTCCGATTCCGACATCTTCAGCCTGAGCTACCCCTTCCTCCCGTGGAGGGGCACCAACCGTCTCGCGAGTGGTCCCGAGATCAAGGCGTACATCGAAGAGGCGGCCGCGAAGTTCGGCATCGACAAGAACATCAGCTTCAAGACCAAGGTCGGCACCGTCGACTTCGACACTCGCACCGACCTGTGGACCGTCACCGCCGAGCGCGATGGTGAGCAGATCGTGTACACGTCGCGGTTCCTCGTCGCCTGCACCGGCTACTACAACTACGACGCCGGCTACGAGCCGCCCTTCCCCGGCGTGGACCAGTTCCAGGGACGGATCGTGCACCCGCAGCACTGGCCCGAGGACCTCGACTACAAGGACAAGAAGGTCGTGGTCATCGGGTCCGGCGCCACCGCGATCACCCTGATCCCGTCGATGGCCGACGACGTCGAGCACATCACCATGCTGCAGCGCTCCCCCACGTACGTGCTGCCGGTCCCGAACGCCGACCCGCTGACGATGTTCGGCGCCAAGGTGCTGCCCGCCGCCGTCTCGCACAACATCACCCGGAACGTGAACGCCGTCATCAACGTCGGCCAGTACATCCTCGCGCGGTCGTTCCCGAAGACCTCGCGCAAGTTCCTCCGCAAGCTCAACCAGAGCCTGCTGCCCGAGGGCTACGACGTCGACGTCCACTTCAAGCCCAAGTACGAGCCGTGGGACCAGCGCCTGTGCGTCGTGCCGAACGGTGACCTGTTCAAGACGATCCGCGACGGTAAGGCCGAGGTCGTCACCGATACCATCGACACCTTCACCGAGAATGGCATCCGGCTGGCGTCGGGCCGCGAGCTCGAGGCGGACATCGTCATCACGGCGACCGGCCTGCAGCTGCTCGCGTTCGGCGGCGTCGAGGTCAGCGTCGACGGAGCGCCGATCAAGCCCAACGACAAGTTCGCGTTCGGCGGCTACATGCTCGAGGGCGTGCCGAACTTCGCCTTCATCATCGGCTACACGAACAACTCGTGGACCCTGCGCGCCGACATCTCGGCCCGCGGCATCGCCCGCCTTCTCAACCACATGGTCGTCAAGGGCTACACGCACGTCGAGCCCGAGGTCGGCGGTCAGGTGCTCACCGAGCATCCCGCCCTCGACCTCAGCTCCGGCTACGTGCAGCGCTCGCCCGACGCGATGCCCAAGGCCGCCACCGAGCAGCCGTGGATGATCCGGCACAACTTCGTCCTGGACTCGATCGACTACCGCCGCTCGAGGGTCGACGCGCCCGAGCTGAAGTTCGGCACCGTCCAGGCCCCGTCGAAGGCCGGCGTCTAGCCCCGCAATGCGGAGAACCCGCCCCGGATGTTTCCGGGGCGGGTTCTTTGGTCTCTCGAACGCTCAGGAGCCGGGGGTGTACGTGCCACCGACGGTGTTGCGCACCACGATCGGCGAGCCGATCGGGAAGTTGTCGTAGAAGTACTTGCCGTTGGCGGTGCTCACGTTGAGACAGCCGTGGCTGGCGTTGGACACGCCCTGCTGGTTCACCGACCACGGCGCGGCGTGCACGAAGATGCCGCTCCAGGACATGCGTGTGGCGTACTCGACGTAGGTGCGGTAACCCTCCGGCGAGTCGACCGGGACGCCGTACGTGGACGAGTCCATGTACATGTCACGGAGCTTCTCCATCGTGTAGTACGTGCCGTTCGGCGTGGGGTGCTTGTCGGTCCCCATCGACGTGGGCATCGTCTTGACGACCTCGCCGTTGTGCCAGATGGTGATCTGCTTCGTGTTGTCGTCCGCGAGAGCGACCCAGCCGGTCTTCGTGGCGACGGGGGGTGCCGGGTTCCCGGCGGCCGGCTCCGTGGTGGACGTACTGCTCGTCGAATCGCCCGACGGCTTGGGCTTCGGCTTCGACGGCGTCGGAGCCGCACCCGCGGCAGCGGTGGCAGCGGTGGCCGCGACGAGCGCTGCGGCGGCGCCGGCGCCGAGACGGGCGAACCCACGGCGCGAGACGCCGTTGGCGCCCAGGTGGCGGTCAGTCATCGTTGTTCCTCCTGCGGGAAATGAGGCCCCGGGGTGCTCAGGGGGCGGAGCCCCCGAGGGGGTGTGGAGCCTTGCGCACGATTCTACGGGTTCCTACGCCCCGGTGAAGAAATCCCTGAACCGGAGCTGAGGATCACACCGCCCGCGTTCAGCGCCCAGTGGACCACGAAACCCGGCCACCACCTGCGGGTACGGCGGGCGAGGGTGTCCAGGACAGCCCCGAATGCCGTCGTGACGACGATTGTCGGAAATACGGGGTCGTGCGCTGCTCGTGCGGCGCCGACGTGCCACAGACCGAACGTGAGCGGCCCCGCGACGGCGCCCGCTGGCCGTCCGAACGCGGCCTGCAGTGCGGGCGTCAGGGTGCCGCGGAACAGGAGTTCCTCGGGCAGTGCGGTGCCGAGCGGGATGTCCACGAACGCCCACTTCATCCGGTTCGATGGTGCGTCCCGCGCCACGGGCTCGACCAGCGCGAGCCCGCCGCCGGCCAGCGCGAGACCGACGGCGACCCCCGGCACCGTCGGGACGGCGGACCGGGCCAGCGCTGCGTCGGCGACGCAGAACCCCAGCGTGGCCGCTGAGCGCGCGTCGCGACCCCATCCGTACCTGCGCGCCAGCCGCGGCAGAACCGCGTTGGACCAGGCGACGGCGGCGCCGGCGGCCAGGACCGCCGCTCCGCGCGCGCTCACTGCATCGAGATCCACGAGCCCAGCGACTGGTACAGGCCGGCCGAGAAGGGAAGGTCCGAGCCGTACTTCGCGGGGTCGCGCGAATCGTCCTCCTGCAGCGCGTGGCTGACGCCGCGCAGCCGCACGTAGTTCGCGTGCGTCCCGGTCATCACGTCGGCGAGGTCCTGGACGGCGCCGCAGTCCACCGCGATGTCGGCGTCGGAGCAGGAGATGATGTTGTGCTTCTGCGGTGGGAGGGCCATCGCGCTCTGCAGCGGGTCGGGCGCGCCGGCGGGCAGGCTCCCCAGAACGGGTTCGATGAGGCCGATCGGCACGGCGCCGCGCCCCGTGCTCCCCGATCCCAGCGCGAGCGCCAGGGGCGCCGCTGAGCCGTGTCCCACGGCGAGCAGTCGGTCGTCGGCCAGGCCCGCCTTGTCCGCCAGGGCGGTCAGGGCCTTGCCCGCGCGGTCGAGCTGCTGGGCGTAGTCCGGCACGGCCGAGGGCGCACCGTCGAACCGGAGGGACGCGACGCCGAGCTGGGCGAGCATGACCGACAGCTCCCGGGCCGCCACCTGACCCGCCTTGTCGGAACCCGCAAGGATGAGGGCGGCACGCAGCCGGCCCGGCGAGCGGGGCGCGACGTAGACCGCGTTACCGGCGTCGACGGGCACCTGGACCGTGGATTCGGTCCAGTCGGCGGGCAGGGCGCCGGGTGCGGGCGGAGCCGGCGGGACGGAGACGACGGGCGTGGCAGCGTCCGTGGAGCAGGCACCGACGGCGAGCAGCACCGCCGCGATCACCGCGGCGATCCGGATCCGGGCGGGGGTCATCGACTGCCTCTCGTTCGTCGTGCGTGTCGTACGTGCCCGTCAGCGCAGGCGTTCCGCGGCGCGCGCGGTTTCCACCAGACGGTCCGCGAGCTCGGCCAGTTCGCCCACCGGGGCGCCCTCGGCTATCGCGGTCCGCACGTCCTCCGCCGCGCATCTCACCTCGAACATACGCTCCCCCTGCGCCTGCGCCTCGTCCGCGGTGAGCACCACGGAATCCTCGGGCAGAGCCGTACCGGCGAGCGCCTGGCGCGCCTCGTAGGCGCGCTGCCGGCACGACCGGCGGCAGTACTTGCGCGTCCGGCCCGGTCCCTCGGAGACGACCTCGCGGCCGCACCAGGCGCAGGCCGCGGACCTGCGGCGGCGGGAGGTGCTCATAGGACTTCACTCCGGTAGGCTGGGAATGTTCGGCGTAGGCCAGATGTTGGGAGAAGCATGGCAGATCGAGTTCTACGGGGCAGCCGCCTGGGTGCGGTGAGCTATGAGACGGATCGGGACCACGACCTCGCTCCGCGCCGCATCGCGCGGTACCGCACCGATAACGGTGAGGAGTTCGATGTCCCGTTCGCGGACGATGCGGAGCTCCCCGGTACCTGGCTGTGCAAGAACGGCCTCGAGGGCACCCTGATCGATGGTGTGGCGCCGGAGGAGAAGAAGGCGAAGCCGCCGCGCACCCACTGGGACATGCTGCTGGAGCGGCGGTCCGAGGGTGAGCTGGAGGAGCTGCTCAAGGAGCGGCTGGACCTGCTCAAGGCGCGTCGCGGCAAGTAGCCGCAGGGATCGTCGACGACGAAGCGAAGGGCCCCGGAGTGATCCGGGGCCCTTCGTCGTCGCTGTCCCGTGCGGGCGGGAGACCTACTTGCCGAGCAGACGCGCGATCTTGCGCTTGCGCGCCCGGTAGCCCCACTTCGGCACCAGGGTCGCGGCCTCCTTGACGATGGAGCCGCTCATCTTCGAGTCGCCGATGACGCGCTCGGTGAAGGTGATGGGCACCTCGACCACGGTGAAGCCCGCCTGCACGGCGCGCCAGGTCAGGTCGATCTGGAAGCCGTACCCCAACGACTCGACCTGGTCCAGGCCGAGGCCCTCCAGCGTCTCGCGGCGGAAGGCCTTGTAGCCGCCCGTGATGTCCCGGATGCGCGTGCCGAGGATCACCTGGCTGTAGACGTTGCCGCCGCGCGATATCAGCTGGCGCGACAGCGGCCAGTTCACGGTCCTGCCGCCGCGCACGTACCGCGAGCCGATCACCAGGTCGGCCCCCGCGTCGATCGCGGCGAGGTGCCGCTCCAGCTGCTCGGGGGCGTGTGAGCCGTCGGCGTCCATCTCGACGATCACGCGGTAGTCGCGCTCCAGCGCCCACCGGAATCCGGCGATGTACGCGCCGCCGAGGCCGTTCTTCTCGGCACGGTGCAGGACGTGGATCCGCGGGTCCTCGGCGGCCAGCGTGTCGGCGAGGTCGCCGGTCCCGTCGGGGCTGTTGTCGTCGACCACGAGCACGTCGACCTCGGGCTGCGCCTTGTGCAGCCGGCCCACGATGAGCGGCAGATTCTCCAGCTCGTTGTACGTGGGGATGATCACCAGCGTCTTCGACGACGGCGCTGACGGCTCGCTCATGCAGGTTCCTCGGTCCGATTCAGGGGCGTGTATCGCAGTCCATCGTGCCTTATCGCGATCGCGATACCGCACAGGGTGGCCAGGAGCAGCGCGACCTCGCCCCAATCCCCCAGCCGAGCCGCGGGCGTGCGGCCGCCGCGCAGCCGGATCGACTCGACGAGGTGGTCGTTCGTCCAGATGCTCGTCTGCCGGGCCACCTCGCCGTCGGGGCGGACCAGGGCGCTGACTCCGGTGGTGGCGGCGACCACCACGTCGCGGTCGAGCTCGACGGCGCGCACCCGCGACATGCCGAGCTGCTGGTAGGTCATGCCGGTGCGGCCGAAGGTGGCGTTGTTCGTGGGCACCGTCAGCACCTGCGCGCCGTCCAGTACCGATCCGCGCAGCGCTCGGTCGAAGGCGACCTCGTAGCAGGTCGCGACCCCGAGCGGAATCCCGTTCGGGTGCACCACACCGGTGCCGGTGCCGGGCGTGAAGTCGTTCGCCAGATCCACGTAGTCGCTGAACATGCGGAAGAAGCCGCGCATCGGCATGGTCTCCCCGAAGGGCTGCAGGATCGCCTTGTCGTGCCGCTCGAGGGCGCCGTTCGGGCCGATCAGGATCATGCTGTTGTAGTACTTGCCGGTCCCGTCGTAGTGGACGGTCCCGACCAGGATCGGGGCGCGGACGTCGGCTGCGGCCGCGGCCAGCCGGGCCGCGACCTCGGGATCGCGCTCGGGCGAGACATCGGAGCTGTTCTCCGGCCAGATCACCACGTCCGGCTGTTTCTGTCGGCCCTCCCGCACCTCGGTCGCGAGGCGGTGGGTCTCGGTCAGGTGGTTGGTCAGCACGGCCTCGCGCTGGGTCGCGACGTCCCAGCGCTGTTCGGGGACGTTCCCCTGGATCGCCGCGATGGTCACGGTCCGCCCGTCCGACGGTGCGCCCACGAACGGCCAGGCCGCCGCCGTCGCGATGCCGGTCAGGGCCACTGCCGCCACGGGCAGCAGGAACGTCCGACGGTCCGCCCTGCGCGCCAGGGCGATTCCCGCTGCGGCGAGGGACGCGCCGACCAGGGCGACCGCGAAGCTCAGGCCCGGCGCCCCGACGTACCGGGCGAGGGCGAGCAGCGGACCGTCGGCCTGGCTGAACGCGAGCCGCCCCCACGGGAAGCCCCCGAACGGGAAGGACGCGCGGGCCCACTCGGTGACGGTGAACGCGGCGGCCACCCACACGGGGCCGCCCGGGACGCGCGACACCCGGGTGGCGATGAGGCCGAACGCGCCGTAGTAGAGGGCGCAGGTGATGCCGAGCCCGATCCACGGGACGGCGCCGACCATGGAGTCGATCCACTTGAGCAGGGGGATGAACAGGCCGACGCCCGTGAGGAAGCCGTAGAGGAAGCCGCCGCTCAGCGTCGGTCGCTCGCGGGTGGCGAGCACCGCGACCAGCGCGGCGACGCCGAGCGGCGCGAGCCACCACAGCCCCGCGGGCGGGAAGGCGAAGTACACCGCGACGCCGGCGAGGACGCTCGCGACCGCGCGGAGCAGTGGTTTCACGCCGCGAACACCGTCCGGCCGTCGACCACGGTGCGCAGGCACCGCGGCGGGCGAGCCCCCGGGGCGAGGTCGGGCAGCGGCGCGACGCCCGCGCGGGGGTCGGTGGACCAGCGCTGCACGGCGTCCGACGGTGCCCGCACCACCAGCTCGTCCGCGTCCCAGACGGCGAAGGTCGCGGGCGCGCCGGGGACCAGGGTGCCGGCCACGCCGTCGCGTACTCCCCCGGCCCGCCACGCCCCGCGGGTGGCGGCGGCGAAGGCGGCACGGGGGCTCACGGCGCTGCCCGCGGTGTGGTGCTGCGTCGCGGCCCGCAGGGTGGCCCACGGGTCGAGCGGGGTGACGGGCGAATCCGACGAGAACGCGATTGGCACCGCGTTCCTGGCGAGCAGCGCGAAATCGTTGAGCGTCGCGGCGCGCTCGGCGCCGAGGCGGCGGGCGTACATGCCGTCCGCGCCGCCCCAGAACGCATCGAACTGCGGCTGCATCGAGGCGTTCACGCCCCAGTCACCGAGCTTGCGCGCCTCGCGGGCCGAGACCATCTCGGCGTGTTCGACACGGTGCCCGCAGGAGGCGACCCGCGGCCCGCCGAAGGTGTCGACCGCCGCTTCGAACGCGGCGACCACCCGCGCGACGGCGGCGTCGCCGATCGCGTGGAAGCCTGCCTGGATCCGGGCCTCCGTGCAGGCCAGGACGTGCGCGGTCACGGTCTCCTGGTCGAGGTACGCCACGCCCGTCGACGGTGCGTCCGCGTAGGGCCGGTGCAGCAGTGCCGTGCGGCTGCCGAGCGAGCCGTCGACGAACAGGTCGCCGGCGAGGCCGTCGGCGCCGGTACGTTCGAGGATCTCGCGGGCGTGGTCGGCATCGCGGGCGGCCTCGCCCCAGTAGCGGCGGACGAGGACTCCGTGCGTCCGTTCGCGGAGCAGCGCGAAGTCGCGCTCGCCGGCGATCTCGGGGCCGCCGCACTCGTGGACCGCGGCGATGCCCGCGGCGGCCGCGGCGTCGAGGGCCGTCGTCTGCGCCGCGGTGATCTGCGCGTCGGTGAGCGCCGCGATGGCGGCCGCGCGGACGGCGTGGTGGGCGGCCGCGGTGAGCGGACCGTCGGGCGAGAAGCCGGCGAGGCCCTCCAGCCCGGGAACGAGGGCGCGCAGTGCGGTGCTGGCCTGCGCGGAGTGCTCATCGATCCGGGCGGCGTAGATCGCGCGGTGCTCGTCGAGGTCGGTGCGCTGCAGCGGGCGATCCCAGGCGGTGTCGTCCCACCCGCGGGCGATCACGGTGTCGCCGGGGGTGGCGCTGAGTGTGGTGCGGACGGCGTCGAGTCCGCCGGTGAGGTCGGGGCCGGTGAGCGCGAGGCCCGTCGCGGTGAGGTGCACGTGGGTGTCCACGAAGGCGGGCGCGACGAAGGCACCGTCGAGTTCGGTGACCTGCGCTTCCGGGTGCAGGGCGCGCGCGGCGCGGTCCTCGCCGATCCAGGCGATCACCCCGTTCTCGACGGCGATCGCGGTGGCCGAGGTGGACGTGGGCGTGTAGATCCGCCCGCCGAGGAGCAGTTCGGTGGTCACGGAGGACCAGTCTGCCAATCTGGTCGCGCCGCAGACACCCGTGGGGTGTTGATCGGAAAGCCATCCGCCCGGTGCATGGCACTATCGTCCCTGTTCAGAGGCATATTTCACCGGTGGGCAATGCGTCGCGCGCATGGCCCGTACCCGGGCTGTTCCGGTCAGACGGTGCGCACACACCAGTGATCGACGACCGGTCTGCCGACTACGGGGCGGGCGGCAACTCGCGGTACCCCGGGCGCGGCCCCGGGCCACCGACGTCGACCACGGGCTCGGCCGGGGTGCGCTGGTCGGTGACCACTGCACCGTCGACGACGGTGCCGTACCCGCGGGGCCGCCCCGAGAGCACGGTGACCAGGCCGGACTCCTCGACGAACGAGGCGACCCGCTTGGCGCCGACGTAGGCGACCGCGGGGCGGACCACGGCGCGGACCGGCTTGACCAACAGCAGCAGGCCGAGCGCCGTGCTGACAACGCCGGGCACGGCGAGGAGGAAGACGGCCGCCGCGAGGATCGCGGTGTCCATGAGTGCGGGCCCGGCGGACCGCTGACCGTCGAGCGCCTCCCCCAGGTCACGCAGCACACCCGCGGCGGTGCGCCGCAGCATGAGCACGCCGATGGCGGTGGCGGCGATCATCACCAGCAGGGCCCAGCCGAAAGTCAGCCAGGCCACCAGGCCGGCGAACGCCGCGATCTCCACGACGATGTAGGTCAGGAACGCGAAGAGCTTCATACCGGTACAACGGGCGAACCGGGCGTAAGGTTCCCGGCCCCCTCCGAATTGAACGCTGTTACGGAGAGGAAATCCGCAGGTCGCGCTCTCCGTAACAGCGTTCAATTCGGGGGTCAGCGGTCCTCGAGATCGCCCTCGGTCTCCAGGTAGACCTGCTGCAGCTCGGCGAGGAGCTGCGGGTCCGGCGACTTCCACAGCTCGCGCTGGGAGGCCTCGAGGAGGCGCTCGGCGATGCCGTGCAGCGCCCACGGATTGGACTCCTCCATGAACTTCCGGTTCTCCGGATCGAGGACGTAGTTCTCGGTGAGCTTCTCGTACATCCAGTCGGCCATGACGCCGGCGGTGGCGTCGAAACCGAACAGGTAGTCCACCGTCGCCGCCATCTCGAAGGCGCCTTTGTAGCCGTGCCGGCGCATCGCGGCCATCCACCGAGGGTTCACGACGCGGGCGCGGAAGACGCGGTTGGTCTCCTCGCTGAGCGTGCGGGTCCGCACCGAGTCCGGCCGCGTCGAGTCGCCGACATAGGCCTCCGGGTCGGATCCGGTGAGGTGGCGGACCGTCGCGACCATGCCGCCGTGGTACTGGAAGTAGTCGTCGGAATCGGCGATGTCGTGCTCGCGGGTGTCGATGTTCTTGGCCGCCACCGCGATCCGACGGTACGCCGCCCGCATGTCGTCCGCCGCCGGCGCACCGTCGAGCCCGCGACCGTAGGCGTACCCGCCCCACGCCGTGTAGACCTCGGCGAGGTCGGCGTCGCTGCGCCAGTTCTTGGAGTCGATGAGCTGCAGCAGGCCCGCGCCGTAGGTACCGGGCTTGGAGCCGAAGACGCGCGTCGTCGCGCGCCGCGCATCCCCGTGTTCGGCCAGCGCCGCACGGGTGTGCGCTGCGACGAAGTTCTCCTCATCCGACTCGCCCAGTGCGGCCACCAGCTGGACGGCGTCGTCGAGCATGGCCACGACGTGCGGGAACGCGTCGCGGAAGAAGCCCGAGATCCGGACCGTGACGTCGATGCGCGGGCGGCCGAGCTCCTCCAGGCCGATGACCTCCAGGCCGGAGACGCGGCGGGACTGCTCGTCCCACACGGGGGTCACACCGAGCAGCGCCAACACCTCGGCGATGTCGTCGCCGGCGGTGCGCATCGCGGACGTGCCCCACACCGACAGGCCCACCGACGTCGGGTACTCGCCGTGCTCGCTGTGGTACCGCTCGACCAGTGAGGAGGCGAGCTCCTGTCCCGTCGCCCACGCGAGCCGCGAGGGCACGGCCTTGGGGTCCACCGAGTAGAAGTTGCGCCCCGTCGGCAGCACGTTGATCAGGCCGCGCAGCGGCGAGCCCGACGGCCCCGCGGGCACGAAGCCGCCGTTCAGGGCGCGGAGCACGTTCTCGATCTCGTCGCCGGTGCGGCGCAGCCGCGGCACGATCTCGGTGGCCGCGAAGTCGAGGATCTTCGCCACCGCCGGGTCGTCCGTCAGGGTCGCCATGGCCGACGGTGCCCAATCCGCCGCTGCGGCGGCGACCACGAGTTCGCGTGCCCGGGCTTCGAACTCGTCCGTCTTCGCCTTCGACGCCGTGCCGTCCTCTTCCAGTCCGAGCGCCTCCCGCAGCCCGGGCGTGTGCACCGCACCCGCCCACATCTGCTTGGCGCGCAGCATCGCCAGCACGAGATCCGTCTCGACCTCGCCCGACGGTGCCGCCCCCAGGATGTGCAGGCCGTCGCGGATCTGGACGTCCTTGATCTCGCACAGCCAACCGTCGACGTGCAGGATCATGTCGTCGAAGGAGTCGTCTTCGGGCTGATCCGTGAGCCCGAGATCGTGGTCGAGCTTCGCGGCCTGCAGCAGCGTCCAGATCTGCTGCCGGATCATCGGCAGCTTCGCCGGGTCCAGGCTCGCGACATTGGCGTACTCGTCCAGGTGCTGCTCGAGGCGGGCGATGTCGCCGTAGCTCTCGGCGCGGGCCATCGGCGGGATGAGGTGGTCGACGAGCACCGCATGTGCGCGACGCTTGGCCTGCGTGCCCTCGCCGGGGTCGTTGACGAGGAACGGATAGATCAGGGGCAGGTCGCCGAGCGCGGCGTCGGTACCGCAGGAGGCGGACATGCCGAGTGTCTTGCCGGGCAGCCATTCCAGGTTGCCGTGCTTGCCGAGGTGGATCACCGCGTCCGCGCCGAAGCCGTGCTCGCGGTCGGCGAGCCAGCGGTAGCTGGCCAGGTAGTGATGGCTCGGCGGCAGGTCCGGATCGTGGTAGATCGCGACGGGGTTCTCGCCGAAGCCGCGGGGTGGCTGGACCATCACCGTGAGGTTGCCGAACCGCAGCGCGGCGATCGCGATGTCGCCGGAGCCCGTCGTGAACAGGCCGCCCGGGGCCGCGCCCCAGTGCTCGGTCACGGCGTCACGCAGTTCCTGTGGGAGCGTCGCGAACCAGGCGCGGTAGGTCTTGGGGTCGACGGTGACCTCGCTCCCGTCGAGCTGCTCGTCCGAGAGCCAATCCGGGTCCTGGCCGCCGCGGGCGATGACGGCATGGATGAAGGCGTCGGAGTCGTCGGCCTCGAGCCCGGGGATGTCCGACGGTGAGCCGATGTCGTAGCCGGCGTCCGCGAGCCGGCGGATCAGCTCGAGGGCGGACTGCGGCGTGTCGAGGCCGACGGCGTTGCCGATGCGGGCGTGCTTGGTGGGATAGGCCGACAGCATGAGCGCGATCCGCTTCTCGCCGTTCGGGATCGAGCGCAGCCGAGCGTGGCGCAGGGCCAGGCCCGCGACCCGGCCGGCGCGCTCGTCGTCGGGCACGTACGACGGGAGGCCGTCGTCGCCGATCTCCTTGAAGGAGAAGGGCACGGTGATGATGCGGCCGTCGAACTCGGGGATCGCGACCTGCGTCGCCACGTCGAGCGGGCTGAGGCCGTCGTCGCTGGACTCCCACTGCTCGCGGGAGGTCGTGAGGGCCAGTGCCTGCAGGATCGGGATGTCGAGCGCGGCGAGGCGCCCCACGTCCCACGACTCGTCGTCGCCACCCGCGGCGGCGCCGGCCGCGTTGACCCCGCCCGCGGCGAGCACCGTGACGACCAGCGCGTCGAGGGTCGCGAGTTCGGTGAACAGAGCATCGTCGGCGGCGCGCAGGGACGCGCAGAAGATCGGCACGGCCGTGCCGCCGCGCGACTCGATCGCCGCGGCGAGTGCGTCGATGTAGGCGGTGTTCCCCGCGAGATGCTGGGCGCGGTAGTAGAGCACGCCCACCCGCGGCCCGGCGGGGACGGGCGGTCGAGGCACGATGCCCCACTGCGGCGCGGTCACCGGCGGCGCGAAACCCTCGCCGGCCAACAGGATGGTGTCCGAGAGGAAGTGGTACAGCTGCGCCAGATTCTCGGGACCGCCCTCGGCCAGGTAGGCGTGCGCCTGCGTGGCGACGCCGGCGGCCACCGTCGAGGCCTCCATGAGGTCGGCGTCGGGCGACTGCTCCCCCGAGACCACGACCACCGGCTTCCCGCTCGCCGCGAGTGCGTCGAGGCCGCTCTCCCAGTACCGGCGGCCGCCGAGGATGCGGACGACGACGACATCGGCCCCGTCGAGCAGGCCGGGCAGGTCGAGGTCGACGCTGATGCGCGCGGGGTTCGCCCAGCGGTAGTCGGCGCCACTCGCCTTCGCGCTCAACAGGTCGGTGTCGGACGTCGACAGCAGCAGGATCATGAGGCGACCCTATGTCACCGCGACCGGTCACCGCCCGGGCAGGCGCGGGTCAGAGCACGGCGCCGTGCATGATCACCGCCGCGGAGGCGTCCCCGATGTCCGGCACGTCGGCGTCGGCGGCGTAGGCGACGGTGCTGGCCGTCTCGATCCGCACCCCGTCGGAGGTCGACACGACGCAGTCCACCTCGAACAGGTCGATGCCCGCCTTCGTGATGCGGTCGGTGATCCGCGCGCCGAGGGAGACCACGTCGCCGATCCGGAGCGGCACGAGCTGCCGCACGGTCTGCGCCACGTGGAGCACCCGGCTCAGATCGAAATCCTCGATCACGTCGGACATGAGCTTCGCTGCCGCCTTGAACACCGGATCGGCGACGATGAGCGGCGGCACGGGCGTGTCGTGCGCGATCACCCGGCTGCTCGCGTAGGCCACGTGCGGCGACCGGGTGGCGCGGGCGTAGGCCCGTACCCCCTCGGAGTCGACCTCGTAGCAATCGTCGAGCCAGAGGGGGTAATCGCCGCGAGTCATTCGGCGACTGTAGCGCCCCGCACCGCGTCCGGGCGGGCCATCGTGAGGTCGAGGAGCGCCGTCATGGACAGATAGACATCCGTGAGCGGGTAGATGTCACGGGCGGCCCGGGCGCGCGCGACGGCGCCCTCGATCGAGCTCATGAACACCGACGCGAAGACGAGGGCGGCCTGTTCCTCCACGCCGTAGTCCACGAGTGCCGTGGCGAACCGGCGTTCGCACTCCGTGTACGCGGCGGTGGCCGCGTCCTGGACCCGGGGCGCACCGTCGGCCAATGCGGCCGCGAGGAGAGGGCACCCGACCTGGAACTCGGAGCGCACGAGGACGCGCTTCCAGAGTTCGATGAACCGACCGATCCATTCGTGTGGCTCGCCCTTGCTGGTGGCGGCGTCGATGTAGCGCAGCAGCCGCCGGCCGGCGAGCGAGGTGGAGGCCTCCACGAGTTCGGCCTTGCCTCCCGGGAAGTACTGGTAGAGCGAGTTCTTCGACGCCTGCGACTGCGCCGTCAACTCGGCGAGGCCGGCGTCCGCGAAGCCGTGGCGCCCCACCAGGTTCAGGGCAGTGTTGACGAGGCGGACCCGGGGGCGCGGGCGCGGCTTCGGGGCGGTCGACATCGGGCGCGATCTCTCCTCAGGGTGCTCGGTGAACAACGAATCGCCGTTGGCGAATATTGCCACAGGGTGCGGCGGCGCTTGTTTGAACCGCTCGGTTCATGTTACCAATGACGGGTCGTTGAACCGAATGGTTCACCCGCCGCATCCCCCTCGAACGGAGTCACACACGCATGACCGCCCCCGCCCGGATCGCCGCCCCCGCCCCCGCTGAGCAGTCGAACGTCAGCTACCTGGGGATCGGCGCCTACCGTCCGCGGCGCGTCGTGCCGAACTCCGAGATCGTCGACAAGATCGAGTCCAGCGACGAGTGGATCAAGACCAGGTCGGGTATTGAATCCCGGCACTTCGCCGAGGACGACGAGACCATCCTGTCGATGTCGGTCAAGGCCGCCGAGCGCGCGATCACGGCCGCCGGCATCGATCCCCAGCTGGTCGACTGCGTCATCTCCGCGACGAACACCCGCCTGGAGCTGGGCCCCTCCCTCGCCCCGCAGATCGCCAAGGAGCTGGGCCGCGTCGGCATCCCCGCCTTCGACATCACCGCCGGCTGCTCCGGGTTCACCACGGCCGCCGCCGTCGGCACCGACCTGATCCGGGCCGGCACCGCGAAGTACGTCGTGGTCGTGGGCGTCGAGCGCCTCTCCGACCTGATCTCGCCCGAGGACCGCACCTGCGCGTTCATCTTCGCCGACGGTGCCGGCGCGGCCGTGCTCGGCCCGTCCGAGGAGGTGGGCGTCTCCCAGGTGTCGTGGGGCGCCGACGGCGACTTCACCACCGCGATCTTCCAGGACAAGGACTTCGGCACGTACTTCGACGAGGTGCACGCCTTCCGCGACGACACCACGACCGAGGCGCCCGTCCGCCCGTTCCTGCGCATGGAGGGCCGGAAGGTCTTCCGCTGGGCCGCGACCGCACTGCTGCCCGCGTGCCAGGAGGCGCTCAAGCTCGCCGGCCTCACCTCGAAGGACATCGATGTCTTCGTCCCGCACCAGGCCAATCTGCGGATCACCCAGGTGCTCATCAAGGCGCTCGAGTTGCGCGACGACTGCGTGGTCGCCGAGGACATCGTGACCACCGGCAACACCTCCGCGGCGTCCATCCCGCTCGCCGTCGAGGAGCTGCTGCGCACCGGCAAGGCGAAGCCCGGCCAGACCGCGCTCGTCATGGCGTTCGGCTCCGGCCTCGCCTACGCCGGCCATGTCATCACCCTGCCGCCGGTCCACTTCGAGGACTGATCGCGCTGCCGCCGAAGGAACCAGACGCCTGCCCGGGCGTCCTGCGGCCGCACGCGGCGGCCGACGGTGCGCTCGTGCGGGTTCGCCTGCCCGGAGGTCGGATCTCCCCCGCCGCGCTGCAGGAACTCGCGGAACTCGCCGGTACGAACGCGCTCGAGCTGACCTCGCGCGGCAACGTTCAGCTGCGCGGCGTCGCCGATCTCGACGCCGCGCGGGAGCGCCTCACGGCCGCCGGACTGCTCCCCTCGGAGAGTCACGAGCGGGTGCGCAACATCGTCGCCTCTCCCCTCTCGTCCGACCTGGGCGACACGGCCGCCCGGCTCGACGAGGGGCTGCGGGCCCGCGCGGAGCTCGCGGAGCTCCCGGGCCGCGTCCTGTTCGCCCTCGACGACGGCACCGGCGACGTCGCCGCGCTGGCCGCGGACGCAGAACTCCGCGACGGCGTGATGCACCTCGACGGCCACCCGACCGACCTGCCCGGCACCGTCGACGCGCTGCTCGACGCCGCGCGGGCCTTCCTCGACCTGCGCGGCGACGAATGGCGCGTCCGGGACCTGCCCGACGGTGCCCGGCGCATCGCGGCCGAGCTCGGTGGCACGGTGACGGGCCCGCGGGTGGTCCCCGCGCCGCCGACGCCGCCACCCGTCGGCTGGTTCGACCGCCCGGACGGTTCGGTGACGCTCGGAATGGGCGTGCCACTGGGCAGGCTCGACCCGCGCACCGCCCAGTTCGTGGCGGCTGTCGACCATCCGATCGCGATCACGCCCTGGCGCACGCTGTTCCTGCACGGACTCGACGAGGGCGCCGCCGAGACCGTCGTGCGGGTGCTCGCCCCGAAGAGCCTGATCTTCGACGCGACCTCCCCGCTGCTGCGGGTCAGTGCGTGCGTGGGCGATCACGGGTGCGTCCGGGCCCAGGGCGACGCGCTGGCGCACGCCGCGGAATTGGCGGGCACGATCGGCGACGACGAGCGCGTCCACGTCGTGGCCTGCGAACGGGGGTGCGGCGCACCGTCGGGCGAACACCGACGGGTCGTCGTACGCGACGGGGCCGACGACTAGGCTGCCCGGGTGCACGACTACCTCACCGACGGCGCCGAGATCTATCGGCGCTCGTTCGCCACGATCCGCGCGGAATCCGATCTCTCGGGCCTGTCCGGCGACGCGGAGACGGTGGCGGTCCGCATGATCCACGCCGCGGGCCAGACCGATCTCGCGCGCGACATCCGTATCTCCGACGGTGCCGTGCGGGCCGGCCGGTCCGCGTTGCGCGCCGGCGCGCCGATCCTCACCGACGCGAACATGGTGGCGCACGGCGTGACCCGCTCGCGCTTGCCCGCCGACAACGAGGTCACCTGCCTCCTGCGCGACCCGCAGGTGCCGGACCTCGCCGACGAGCTCGGCACGACCCGCAGTGCCGCGGCCGTCCAGCTCTGGGGCGCGCAGCTGGACGGTGCCGTGGTCGCCGTCGGGAACGCCCCGACGGCGCTGTTCCACCTGCTGGACCTGCTGGCTGCGGGCGCGCCGAGACCCGCGGTGATCGTCGGCATCCCGGTCGGGTTCATCGGCGCCGCCGAATCCAAGGACGCGCTCGTCGCCGAGGCGGCGGAGCTCGGCGTCGAGTACATCACCGTGCTGGGCCGTCGCGGCGGCAGCGCGATCACGGCGGCCGCGCTCAACGCGCTGGCGCGGGAGGAGGAGCTGTGACCGGGATCCTGTACGGCGTGGGCGTGGGCCCGGGCGACCCGGAGCTGGTCACCGTCAAGGCGGCGCGGCTCATCGCCGAGGCCGATGTGGTGGCCTATCACAGTGCGCGGCACGGCCGTTCGAACGCGCGGGCCTGCGCGGCGCCGTATCTGCGCGAGGGGCAGACCGAGATCCGGCTCATGTACCCGGTGACCACCGAGACCACCGATCACCCCGGCGGCTACCGCGGCGCGCTGGAGGACTTCTACGCCGAGGCCGCCGAGCAGCTCGCCGAGCACCTCACGGCCGGGCGGAAGGTCGCCCTGCTCGCCGAGGGCGACCCGATGTTCTACAGCTCGTACATGCACATGCACAAGCGGCTCCGGGACAGGTTCGAGTGCCTCGTCGTGCCCGGCGTGACCTCGGTGAGCGCCGCCGCGGCGGCGACCGGCGTCCCGCTGGTGGAGGCCGACGAAGTGCTGACCGTGTTGCCCGGCACCCTGCCCGAACCCGAGCTGCGCCGCCGGCTCGCCGATACCGACGCCGCCGCGATCATGAAGCTGGGCCGGACCTTCCCCACGGTCGACGGTGCGCTGCACGCCGCGGGTCGCGCCGATGCGGCCGTGTACGTCGAGCGTGCGAGCCGCGCCGACGAGCGGGTCCTCGCGCTCGGCGACGTGAGCGCCGCCGACGTGCCCTACTTCGCGACGGTCCTCGTGCCCGGCCGGATCAACGCCCCGGGCGCACCGTCGACGGCGCGCGGCGAGGTGGTCGTCCTGGGGCTGGGCCCCGGAGACGAGGCGTGGACCACGCCGGAGGTGCGGCACGAGCTCGCCGAAGCCACGGACATCGTCGGCTATCAGACCTACACGGACCGGGTGCGGCCGCGACCCGGCCAGCGGGTGCACGCGTCCGACAACCGGGTCGAGGCGGAGCGGGCCCGGCACGCGTTGTCGTTGGCCGCGAACGGCGCCCGGGTGGCGGTGGTGAGCTCCGGCGACCCCGGGGTCTTCGCGATGGCGTCCGCCGTCGCGGAGGTCGCCGCGGATCCCGATTTCCACGAGGTGCGCGTGCGCGTTCTGCCCGGGATGACGGCGGCGAATGCCGTCGCCAGCCGGGTCGGCGCCCCCCTGGGCCACGACTACGCCGCGATCTCGCTGTCGGACTACCTCAAGCCCTGGGAGGTCATCGAGCAACGGCTGCGCGCCGTGGCGAGCGCCGATCTCGCTCTCGCCGTGTACAATCCGGCATCGAAGACCCGGCGCGAGCAGCTGGTCCGGATGCGGGAGGTCCTGCTCGAGGTCCGCGCGCCCGAGACCGTCGTGGTGATCGGGCGCGCCGTCGGCTCGCCGGAGGAGACGCTGACGGTGACGACTCTCGGCGATCTCGACCCCGAGCAGGTCGATATGCGGTGCCTGCTCATCGTCGGGTCCTCGCGCACCGTGGTCACCGAGCGTGCCGCCGGCCGGATCGTGCACACGCCTCGCAGGTACTGACCCCTCCGGTACTAATCTTGGTGGGTCAGACCACCTGTCGACGAGGAGTGAACATGGCGAAGGCGTACTGGATCGCGTTCTACCAGGAGATCAAGGACCCCGAGAAGATGGCGGCGTACTCCGCGATCGGCGGCCCGGCCATCGTCGCGGGAGGCGGGCGCTTCATCGTCCGCGGCCAGGCAGCCGTCGCGTACGAGGCCGGGAAGATCGAGCGCACCACCGTGATCGAGTTCGACAGCCTCGAGCAGGCCATCGCCACCCACGACTCCCCCGCCTACCAGGAGGCGCTCGCCGCTCTGGGCGACGGCGCGGTCCGGGAGATCCGGATCTGCGAGGGTTCCTGACGCGCGCAGGAACAGCCGCTGCGGTGGCGGCGTTGCACGACGCATGGCTTCCACCGAGTTCGACCCCCGCGTCCTGATCGCCGCCAGCCGCATCGGGGTCCTCGCGACTCTCCGCGCCAGTGGCATGCCCCAGCTTTCGCCCGTGACGACGGTGTACGACGCGGACGCCGACCGGATCCTGGTGTCCATGACCGCCGGCCGGGCCAAGGAGGCGAACCTGCGGCGGGATCCGCGGGCGGCCGTCGAATTCACCAGCGCCGACGGCTACACCTGGGCCACCGCCGAGGGCGCCGCCGCGCTGATCGGTCCCGGCACCGACCCGAACGGCCCGGAGGTGGATGCCCTCGTCGACTACTACCGCCGCGGGGCGGGCGAGCATCCCGACTGGGACGAGTACCGGGCCGTCATGGTCGCTGACGGTCGAGTCCTGCTGGTCCTGACGATCACCCACGTGTACGGCGCCAAGCTGCGCTGACCCGCCCGGACGGGACCCCGCAGGGCGGTGCGAAACGCGATCATATCGTTCGAATAATTGTGGATTTATCGTACAATCAGGCGTATCATGGAGTCATGCCTCTCCCGACCGCGCTGCGTGAGTTACCGGGGCATCTGCTGCCCCCGGAGCTCGACGGTGCCGCCGGGTTCCGGGAGCAGACGGCGAGCCTGTTGTTCGAACAACGGCGGTGTGAGAACCTCGCGTTCTGCCGCACCATCACCACTCTCTACAGCCTGTATCGCACCGTGTACGCCGACGCGGAGGCCGAGTACCTCCAGTTGCCTGCCGCTGATGCCACTGATCGGGAGTTGCTCGCCCGCCGCAAGAATCTGCGGTTGCGGGAGATCGCGTTGAACGCGCAGGTCGGCACGCGGCTGCGGCTCGGCTCCGATGCCACCGAGAGGGCGTTGACCGAAGCGGTCGGGTTCGTCGAACGTCTCCCCCAGGTGCTCACCCTGATCGGGGACAACATCATCTCGGTGCGGGCCGGGCAGGAGGCGTTGCGGCGCAGCCGCGTCCTGACAGGTGTGCAGGCCCGCCGCTTCGACGAGCTGATCGCCGAACGACTGCGCCGTGACCCGCTGGAGCTGGTGGCGATCCCTGCAGTGCGGGAGGCGGCGGACAGGATCGTGCAGGGCATAGACCCGCACGCCGCGGAGAAACGCCGCAATCGGGCACGGGACGATCGCACCGTCGTGTTCAAGGCGGACGACGACGGAATGGCCGCCGCCTACGCCCTGCTGCCCGCCGAGGACATGGTGGAGATCGATAGCCGGGTCGAGGAGATCATCGAGACCGTGTGCGAGCACGACCCGCGGACCGTGGCGCAGAAGCGGGCCGACGGCCTGGTCGCCCGTGTCCGTGGATCGATCACCCTCGGCTGTCAGTGCGAACATCCCGGCTGCCCCTACCGCGAGGAACGCACCGCCGAAGACGGATCGGTCGACGGGGCGATCACCCGCTACCGCACCCTCATCCACGTGGTGATCAACGAAACCACTCTCACCGGCCAGGACGACGCCGCGGCGTATCTGGTCGGCCACGGCCCCGTCACCGCAGACCATGCTCGCGACCTGGCCACCCGCGAGGATGCCGTCGTCCGCGAGTTCGGCGACCGCATCACCGAACCCCAGCCCGCAGCTGAACCTGCACCTGCCGAGCCCGAGCCTGCACGGCCGTTGGTCAAGGCCCACGGCGCACACGGATACCGGCTCACCGCTGACCTCGCCACCTATCTGACGTTGCTCTACCCACGGTGCGTGTTCCCGATGTGCACCCGCCCCGCCCATCGCTGCCAGATCGACCACTCCACCGAGTACGACCACCACCAGCCCACCGCGGGAGGCGCCACCACCGCCGACAACCTGCAGCCCCTCTGCACAGCCCACCACCGATTGAAGACCGCGGGCGGCTGGATCGACGCCCGCCTCCCCGACGGCCGGATCGTGTGGACCAGCCCCACCGGACAGCTGATCACCGTCGACCCCGCCGGCACCGTCCTGAACCTGTTCCCCGACCTACGCCGCATCGACTGGACCACACCACCACCCCCGGCGGAACCCCCGACGGTGCAGCACCGCAACGGCCCCACCCGCCTGATGCGCGAACACGCACGCCGCGCCCAAGCCCGCGCGGCCAGCATTGCCCTGCTCGAGAACCTCGCACCTCACGAACCAGCCACCCCGCAGTCCGAATTCGAACGTCGGCTCGAGATCGCGATCCTCGCCTTCACCCACACCCGCCGCGACCAGGAACGACGGAACACCCCACCAGCCACCAGGTTCCCCGACGTGACACCCCACCGCGGACCACCCGAACCGACCCACCCCGACGACCCGCCACCGCCCTTCTGAGAGCGTTGGGGTGTACGGGCTACGAGGTGGAGAACCGCGTCACGGCCTCCGCTGCTGTGACGCGCCCGGCCGTGGCCAGGTCGAGATTGTCGAGGGACGCCTCGTGCACCGCTGGGTCGGCGGCGGCGACGCAGTCCTCGACGACGTGCACGATCAGCCCGAGATCGGTGGCGTGCCGAGCCGTCTGCTCGACGGTCAGATTCGTCGCCACACCCGTGATGTAGATCGTGTCGATGCCGTGCTCCGCAAGCCATTCCGTGGCCGGACCCGCCAGGCCGGACAGGCGCTGGTTGTCGTACACCGCGGTCGGCTGGTCCGCCATGATGTCGATGATCCGGGCACCGTCGGCCTCGGGACGGAAGGCCTCCTGAGCGTCTCCGACGGCTCGCATGAAGCCGGTGTTGCGGACGAGCTCCCCCTCATCCTCCGGAACCGTGAAACGCGTGAAGATCACCGGAACCCCCGCTGCCAGCGCCAGGTCGTGGAAGGCCGCTGCCCGGTCCACGACGCCGGACTCCGCCACCGGACCGGCCAGCATGGGGCCGAAGAAGCCCTCGGGCTCGATCACGTTCACTTGCCAGTGCAGGGCCAGGACTGCCGTACTCATGCTCCGATCATGCCCGCCCTCACGGCAGGGTGCGCAGGAACTCCGCGACATCGGCGGCCCACACCGCCGCCTCCCGCGGCGTGAACGTGTGGCCGGCACCGTCGTACGCGATGACCCGTGCACCCCGGATCGTGCCGAGCTCCCGCTCGATGTCCGGCGGGATCAGCCTGTCGCCGCCACCGACGACGACCAGCGTCGGGACGGAGATCCCGGACAGCAGACCGGTCACGTCCACGCGGCCGACGAGTTCCATCTGTTCCGGGGCACCCGGAGGAATCGCGGCCCGGACGTCGGCGACGATCCGTTCCGCATCCTCGGGCGACAGGTCGCGGAGTTGCTCGTCGGTCGAGCAGGCGCGCAGGACGTACGCCGCCAGCTCCGGTGCGCCAGCCGCCGCGAGCGCGCGGAAAGTGCCGGTCGCGGCGCGTACGCGCACGTCCGCGCGGGCGACCCCCACCGTGAGTACCAACCCCGAGACGTGCTCGGGATGCCGCCGGGCGGCCGTCACGGCGACAGCGGCGCCGAGCGACAGACCCACGACCGGGAAACGATCGGCTCCGCTGCTCACCGCGGCGGCGACCACCGCGTCCGCCAGGGCGTCGAGTTCGAGCGGGGTGTCGGACCGGGGTGTGTCACCGGAGCCGGGCCAGTACGGTCCGACGAACCGCCGGTCGCCGATGCCGTCGATCAACGGCGCGAAGTTCTCCCGCACGCCGCCGCCGGCGCCGTGGGCGAGCGCCACGACGGGGCCCTCTCCACCTCCGTCGACGACCTCGTACTGGGAACCGGACAGGATCTGTGCAGCGTCATCGGAATGCATGGCCCCAGTGTGTGGGTTGACACCGGTGTGAAGGTCAAGACCGAGATGCTGATCGGCGAGTTGTCCGAGGTCACGGGCGCGAGCGCGCGCTCGCTCCGGTACTACGAGGAGAAGGGGCTCCTGACGTCGAGGCGCACGCCTGCCGGCTATCGTGTCTACGACGCCGCCGCCCCGCTGCAGGTCCGCCGGATCCGTGGCCTGCTCGACGCCGGCTTCGACACGGAGTCGATCGGCGTCATCCTGCCGTGCGTGCGGCACGAGCGGACCGTCGAGCTGTGCCCCACCATCGAAGCGACGATGCGTGCCACGCTCGCCCGACTGGACGCCGACCTGGACGAGCTCGCGCGGCGGCGCTCCGCCGTCAACGCACTGCTCGCGTGAGCAACCGGGCGCCGATCAGCGCGACCACCGCACCCGGCACGACGTTGACCAACAGGATCGGGAACTCCTCGCCGAAGGAGTAGCCGTGGGTCATGCCGACGATCATGTTCGCGATCATGGCGAGGATCCACAGCACGACGAACGCTACGGCGGCGTGCCGCGCACCGGCGCTCCTGACCGCGCGCCCGACGGCGAGGAACAGCACCGCGAGGACGATGCCGACGGTGACGATGATGATCGTCCGCACGGCGGTCAGCCCTCGCGAATGGTCATGGAGGCGAGCTTGTCCCCCGCGACGACGAACGCGAACGAGCTGAGGCCGTTGGCGTGCGTGCTGCTCCAGTCTCCGATCACGGTCACGGTATCGCCGTCGACGGTGACCCGCTGAGGCGTGAGAACGCCCTTCGCGCCGATGAACTCGTTCGCCGACCATCCCTGCATCGCCGAGCGGTCGCCGAACACGCGACCCCAGTCGTCGATGAAGCCGTCCGCGGTGAACGCGTCGAGGAACGCGGTCTCGTCACCGGCGTTCACGACGTCGATGAATTCGGCGACCGGGCTGGGGATGTCGATGTCACTCATGTCGACATGGTAGGTGCGGATCGACGGCCCTGCCGCTCGAATTCCGCGTCGATCCACAAATCCCGCTTGTGGATCAGAGCCCGATCACAAGCCGCTCGTACGCGTCCGCGGCGGTCGGCACCGTCGGGACGGCGTCCGGGCGGGGCGGCCGATCGACGACGATCACGTCCAGCCCGAGTTCGCGGGCCGCGGTGAGCTTCGCGGACACCAGGTCGCCGCCGCTGTTCTTGGTGACGAGGACGTCGATAGCGTTCTCGCGCAGCAGGGTCTGTTCGGACTCCAGGATGTAGGGCCCGCGGTCGCGGAGCAGCTCATGGTGGGGCGGCAGCGGGCCCGACGGGGCGTCGACCACGCGGACGAGGAACCAGTGCTTCTCGAGCGCCGCGAACTCCCCGACGTCCTGCCGCCCGGTGGTCAGGAGCACCCGGGCGGGCGTCCGGCCGGCGAGTTCGGCCGCGGCGGCGGCCACCGTCGGGACGGCGGTCCAGCGGTCGCCGGGCCCCGGCGACCACGGCGGTCGGACCAGGGCGAGGAGCGGCACCCCGACCCGCCCGGCGGCCTCCGCCGCATTGCGGGAGATGGTCGCCGCGAAGGGGTGCGTCGCGTCCACGAGTACGTCGAAGCCCCCGAGGAACTCCGCCAGGCCCGACGGTCCGCCGTACCCCCCGATCCGCGTGTCCCCCACGGGCAGACGCGGGTTCGCGACCCGACCGGCGAGGGAGCTGAGCACCTCGAACCGGTCGTCCGCGTGCAGGCGGCGGGCCAGCTCCCTGGCCTCGGCCGTGCCGCCGAGCAGAAGCACGCGGGTCAATGGCTCGCTCCCGGAACGCGCAGGCGGCGCGCCGAGTAGAGGTAACTCTCCTCGAACTCCGCCGGCGCCAGCACTTTTCCGACGAAGATCACCGCGGTCTTGGTGATGCTCTCGTCCGCGAGCCGCTGCGGCAGCTCGGCCAGCCGGCACCGGACCACCCGCTCGTCCGGGCGGCTCGCGAAGGCCACCACCGCGACCGGACAGTCGGCGCCGTAGTGCGGGGTCAACTCGTCGGCGATCGCCTGTGCGCGGTGCGCCGCCAGGTGGAGGGCCAGCGTCACACCGGATCGGGCGAGCGACGCGAGATCCTCGCCCGCCGGCATGTCCGTCGAGAGCGTGGACACCCGGGTGACGAGCAGCGACTGGCCCACGCCGGGCACCGTCAGCTCGCGACCCAGGGACGCCGCGGCGGCGGCGAAGGCGGGGACACCCGGCACGATCTCGTAGGGCACGTCCGCCGCGTCGAGTCGGCGGGCCTGCTCGGTGAACGCCGAGTACAGCGAGATGTCGCCGGAGTGCAGGCGCGCCACGTCCAGGCCCGCCGCATGCGCGGCGACCAGCTCGGCGACGATGTCCGCCAAGGGCATCCGCGCCGTATCGACGAGCCGTGCGCCCGGCGGGCAACGGTCCAGCATCTCCTGCGGCACCAGCGATCCCGCGTACAGACACACTGTGCAGCGGGCCAGCAGGTCCGCCCCGCGCACGGTCAGCAGGTCGGGTGCGCCCGGCCCGGCGCCGATGAAGTAGACGGTCACGACGACTCCTTGCGGTAGACCCACTGCACGATCGGGCGGCGCGGCTGCCAGGCCGTGCCCTCCCCCAGCGGCCGTAGATCGGCGGCCGTGTAGCTCCGCAGGTCGCCGCCGTACCGGCCGCGCAGCGCGGCGGCCAGCGTCTGTCCCTCGACGGTGACGGTGTTCGCCACCAGTCGCCCGCCCGGCGGCAGAACGCCGACGCACGCCGCGGCCAGGCCCTCGGTGAGGCCGCCCCCGACGAAGATCGCATCGGGCAGTGGGAGGTCCGCGGTGAGGTCCGCGGTGTCGCCGACGACCAGCTCGATCGGCACCCCAGCGCGGGCGGCGTTGCGCGCCACCCGCTCCGCTCGGTCGGCACGGCGCTCCACGGCCACGACGGACCCGCCGCCCGCGAGTGCCCAGCTGATACCGACCGACCCGGAGCCGGCGCCGAAATCCCAGATCCACCCGGCCGAGGGCCGCAGCGCGGACACCGTCAGCGCGCGAACGTCCGGCTTGGTGATCTGGCCGTCGTGCTCGAACTCGAAGTCCCCCTGAAGCTCCCCGGTGCCGGCCGGGTCGATCGCGAGCACGTTCAGGTCGTCCGCGCGGAGCGACCGCCGGTAGGTGCGCACCTTCTCGCGCGGGCCGCCGAGCTGCTCGAGCACCGTCAGGCGCGCGTCGAGCCCCGCTGCGGCGAGCTGCGCCGCGACGAGGCCGGGCGTCGCGCCCGACTCGCTGAGCACGATGACGCGGCGGCCCGCGCGGACGGCCCGGACCACCCGGGCGGGGTCCCGCGCCACCGCGGACACCACGACCACCTCCTCGGCCGGCCAGCCCAGCCGCGCGCACGCCAGGGCGAACGACGACAGGTGCGGCAGCACCCGCAACACGAGGTCCGGGCGCCGCCGCGACAGCGTCGCGCCGATCCCGTAGAACATCGGGTCGCCGCTGGCGAGCACGTGCACCCCGTCCGGCAGGTCGTCGAGTGCGGGCAGCAGCGGCGACGGCCACGGCCGCCGGTCTGCGGTGACCTCGCCGGGCAGGTAGTCGAGGTGCCGTGGCGCCCCGTGGATCGTCGTGGCACCCTGCAGCTCTCGGCGCGCACCGTCGGTGAGCCCGGCCCAGCCGTCCGCGCCGATGCCGACCACCGTCACCGTCATCGGGGCATCCGGCGCCAGAGGGCCTGCGGAACGAACCGCAGCCCCGCGTAGAGCGGGCGCAGCACGCCCGGAATCCACACCGCCCGACGGCCCCGGCGCAGCGCGCGCACCGTCGCCTCCGCGACCTGCGGCGCCGTGCGGCTGAAGGGCGCCGGCGCCACGCCGGAGGCCATGAGGTCGCGTGTCATCGCGCCGACGATGAAACCGGGCCGCGCGAGCAGGACCTGAACGCCGGAGCCGTGCAGCGAATCCGCGAACCCCTGCACGAAGCCGTCGAGGCCGGCCTTGGTGCTGCCGTAGACGAAGTTGGCCTTGCGCACCCGCACGCCCGCAACCGACGAGAAGGCGACGATCGCGCCCCGTCGACCCTCGCGCGGTTCCTGAGCGCGCAAGAGCTTGGACAGGCCCAGCAGGATCGATACCTGCGCCACGTAATCGGTCTGCGCGATCTGCACCGCGTGCTGCGGGTCCTCCTCGGCACGCGCCTGATCGCCCAGGATCCCGAACGCGACCACCGCCACACCGATCCGACCGAACCGATCGGCCACCTCGGCGAGGAACGCGGCGTGCTCGTCGGTGCGGTCGGCGTCGAAGGCGATCGGGAAGACTCCGGTGGCGCCCGCATCGCGCAGCAGCGTGATCTGCTCGTCCAGGTACTCGGGGCGGCGCGCCGCGAGGATCACGTCGCGGCCCGGCGCGAGCCGTCCCGCGACCTCCGTGCCGACCTCGCTCCGGCCGCCGAGGAGGAGCACCGCACCGTCGGGAATCCTGTCCGTCACCGGTCCAGACTACGGTGGGACCGTGCCCGAACTGAACGCCGACGCCCTCGCCTTCGTCACCGAACGGCACCTGGCCTCCCTCGTCACCCTGCGCGCCGACGGCACGCCGCACAGCGTCGCCATCGCCTTCACCTACGACCCCGTCGCCCGCGTGGCCCGGGTGATCACCTCGGGTGACACGCAGAAGGCCCGCAACGCGGCACGGGGTGGGTACGCGGCGCTCACCCAGGTCGACGGTCCGCGGTGGCTCACGCTGGAGGGCCCGGCCCGGGTGCTGAGCGACGCGGAGTCGGTCCGCGACGCCGAGGCCCGGTACGCCGTGCGCTACAAGCCGCCGCGGGAGAACCCGAAGCGGGTCGTCATCGAGGTCACGGTGGCCAGGGTCCTCGGCTCGGCGGGCCTGCGCGCCTAGTGGCGCGCGGGGATGCTGCCGTCCATGTCCTCCAGCGTGCGGCCCTTGGTCTCGGGCACGAACCGGTAGACGAAGATCAGTGACAGCACGGCGAACGTGGCGTAGAGGCCGTAGGCCAGCGTCAGGTTGCCCTCCATCTTCGGGAACGTGACGGTGATGGCCCAGTTGGCCGCCCACTGCGCGGCGGCCGCGAGCGACAGGGCCGCGCCGCGGATCCGGTTGGGGAACATCTCACCGAGCAGCACCCACACCACCGGGCCCCAGCTGACGCCGAAGAAGATCACGAACAGGTTCGCGGCGATCAGGGCGATCACGCCGACGGCACCGGACAGCGACGGGCTGCCGTTCACATCGGTGGCGGTACTGAAGCAGACCGCCATGGTGGCCAGCGAGACCGCCATGCCGATCGAGCCGATCAGGAGCAGGGGGCGGCGGCCGATCCGGTCGACCAGCATGATGGCGACGATGGTGACCAGGACGTTGACGATCGAGGTGAACACGCTGATCTGGTTGGACTGTTCGGGCTTGAAACCCACGGCCTGCCACAGCATGTTCGAGTAGTAGAAGATCACGTTGATGCCGACCGCCTGCTGGAAGATCGACAGCAGGAGGCCCACCCAGACGATGGGATAGATGCCGCCACCGGGCCTGACCAGGTCGCGCCAGGAGTGCTTCTCCTCGCCGGCAAGGCTCTCCTCGATGCGCGTGACCGTGAGGTCGAGGTTCTTCTCGCCGAGCAGCATCGTGAGCACCTTGCGGGCCTCGGGGATGCGGTGCCGGGAGACCAGGTAGCGCGGCGACTCCGGGATCATCATGGAGGCCGCGCCGTACACGATCGCCGGGATCGCCATCACCAGGAACATCCAGCGCCAGGCCTCCATGCCGAGCCACAGCACGTTCGAGGCGTCGCCCGCGAGGGAGGCGAGCAGCCAGTCGACGAGCAGCGACAGGAAGATGCCGAGCACGATGGCCATCTGCTGCAACGAGCCGAGCCGCCCGCGGATCCGGGCCGGCGAGACCTCCGCGATGTACGCGGGGGCGATCACCGACGCGACGCCCACGCCGACGCCGCCGACCAGCCGGAACAGGATCAGCAGCCAGATGTGGTTGGCGAAGGCGCAGCCGACCGCGCTGATCAGGAACAGCACCGCGGCGATCTGCATGACCCGCACGCGGCCGATCGCGTCGGCGATGCGGCCGGCGGTCATGGCACCGGCGGCCGCGCCGATCAGCGCGGAGGCGACGGCGAAGCCGAGGGCGTAGCCGTGGATCCCGAAGACCTTCTCGATCGACTTGGTGGCGCCGTTGATCACGGCGCTGTCGTAGCCGAAGAGGAGCCCGCCGAGCGCGGCCACGACCGCGATCTGGACGACCCGGCTGCTGTTCCCCTCGCCCTCCTCGTAGATCGAAGAGCCCTCAGCTACGGGCCCGCCGCCGTGCGCCATGTTCGACCTCCGTGTGTTGCGCCACTAGAGCACCGTGAGGCCATGGGGTCGGAGGTTCACCGGCTCGCAGCCATCTTCGGTGACGATGACGATATCCTCGATCCGCGCTCCCCACCGGCCACTGACGTAGATTCCCGGTTCGATCGAGAACGCCATACCCGGTTCGACCGGAAGATCGTTGCCCGCGACGATGTACGGCTCCTCGTGGACCGACAGCCCGATGCCGTGACCCGTGCGGTGCAGGAAGGCCTCACCGAGGCCCGCCGCGGCGAGCACATCGCGTCCGGCGGCGTCGATCGCCTCGGCGGTGACGCCCGGCCGCACCGCCGCCACGGAGGCCCGCTGCGCTCGCTCGAGCAGCGCGTACTGCTCGGCGATCTCCGGAGCGGGCTCGCCCAGGGCGTAGGTGCGGGTGCAGTCCGAGTTGTAGCCCGAGGGCAGCGGGCCGCCGATGTCGACCACCACGACATCGCCCGCCCCGATCACCCGATCGGACACTTCGTGATGCGGGTCGGCGCCGTGCGGACCGGAACCCACGATGACGAACGCGGCCTCGGTGTGGCCCTCCTCGACGATCGCGGCGGCGATGTCGACGGCGACCTCGCGCTCCGTGCGGCCGACTCGGAGGATCTCCGGGACCCGGGCGTGCACCCGGTCGATCGCGGCGCCCGCGGCGCGCAGCTCATCGAGTTCCGCGGCGTCCTTGATCATCCGAAGCCGGCGCAGCACGTCGGTGGCCAGCCGCACGCCCAGGCCGCGGTCCAGCAGCGGCACGAGGTGCAGCGCGGGCACGGCGTCGGCGACGGCCACCTCGCGGGAAGACGCTGCTCGGCGGGCCAGGAGTTCCAGGACGAGGGCGTACGGGTCGTCACCGTCGACCCAATCCAGGACGGCGAGCTCGACGCCCTCCGCGCCGAGGCCCGGAACTGCGGAGTCCTTGAGGATGGCGAGTTCGAGGCGCGGAACCACCAGGCCGAAACCGGAATCCGTGACGACGAGCGCGGTCAGGCGCTCGAACGACTCGCTGACGATGCCGGTCAGGTACGCCAGGTCGGGGCCCGGGGTGATGACGAGCGGGGTTCCCGCCGCCGTCGCGAGCTGCCGGGCCTTGAGGAGACGGGTCGCGTACACCTGTGCCGGGAACGTGTGGGGGTTGCTCATGGTCCGATTGTGACACGATGATTCCCGTGACGAACGACGCGCGCCCGCTGATGCTGCTCGACTCCGCCGGGCTCTGGTTCCGGGCCTTCTACGCCATCCCCGACAAGGTGAAGGCGGCCGACGGGCGGTCCGTGAACGCCCTGCGCGGCTTCCTCGACATGACCTCGCAGCTCATCGCCACGCACCGCCCCGGACGGCTCGTCGCGTGCCTGGACCTCGACTGGCGTCCCGCCTTCCGGGTGGACCTGCTGCCCACGTACAAGACCCACCGCGTCGCCGAGGGTGGGGACGGCAGCGCCGAGGAGGTGCCGGACACGCTGTCCCCGCAGGTCGACATGATCCTCGAGGTGCTCGAGGCGGTCGGCATCGCGACCGGTGGCGCCGTGGGCCTCGAGGCGGACGACGTGCTCGGTACCCTCGCCGCGCGGGAGAAGGCGGACCCCGTGATCGTGGTCTCCGGGGACCGGGACCTGCTGCAGGTCGCCGACGATGCCGCTCCCGGCGTGAAGTGCCTCTACATCGGGCGCGGCATCGCCAAGGCCGAGATGTTCGGGCAGGCGGAGGTCGCGGAGAAGTACGGCGTGCCGCTGGATCGGGCGGGCGCGGCCTACGCCGAGCTGGCGCTGCTGCGCGGCGACCCGTCCGACGGCCTGCCCGGTGTGCCCGGCATCGGCGAGAAGACCGCCTCGAAGCTGTTGCTGCAGTACGGTTCCCTCGCGGCGATCCGCGAGGCCGCGGCATCGACCCCGTCGCCGCTGGCGGCGCGGGCCGCGGCGTCGATCAACGCCTCGGCGGACTACCTCGACGCCGCGTGGGACGTGGTCTGGGTGCAGCGCGATGCGGACGTCGCGCTGTCGGGTTCGGACGAGATGCCCCGGAAAGCACGCGATCCGCAGCGCCTGGCCGAATTGGCCGAGGAGCTGCGGATCGGAGCGCAGGTGGAGCGCCTGCTCGCGGCGCTCGCGGACTGAGATCAGCTGGGCGCGCCGACCTGGTACTTGCCGTCGCTGTCCTTGACGGTGACCTTGACCGTCTTCTGCTTGCCGCCGATGGTGGCGGTGCAGTCGAAGGACTCGCCGTCCTTGACCTTCACGCCGTCGGTCTTGCACGAGACATCGGTGGTATCGGACTCGTTGTAGTTCTCCTTGAGCACCTTCGTCACGCCCTCGTTGACCTTGGCGTTGTCGAAGCTCTTCCCGAAGAAGGCGCCGGTGAGCCAGCCGATGAGCAGCACGAGGGCCACGATCACGATGATCGCCGCGGCGGCGATGCCGACGATCAGGCCGGTCTTCGACTTCTTGGGGCCGCCGGGCACGGGCTGCCCCGGCTGGCCGAACTGCTGCCCGAACTGCTGGCCGGCGAACTGCGCAGGCTGGCCGAACTGGTCCTGGCCGAACTGCGGCTGCTGCGGATTGGGCTGCTGGTATCCCCCGAACTGCTGGCCCTGCTGCGGCTGCTGCTGACCGGGCCACTGGCCCTGGTACTGCGGTGCGATCTGGGTCTGGTCACCCGCCGGCGCGCCGTAGGGCTGCTGCTGCGGGCCGCCGTACTGCGGCGAGATCTGGGTCTGGTCCTGCTGGGGCTGGCCGGGCTGCTGCCAGCCCTGCTGCGCCCACTGATTCGGATCCTGCGGATTGCTCATCGTCCAACTCCTCCCCTGTCGCAGGCCGAAGGCCGACGACGAACGCCTATGGGCTCAAGATACCCGATCGTCAACCCGATTCCGCGACCACGCCACGCCGCACCGCGGCGATCGCGGCCGTCGCGACGGTGGCCAAGCCCGGCCGGGTTTCGAACGAGGTCTGCTTGATCTGATCGAGCAGATCGATGACCTGCCTGCACCAGCGGACGAAATCGCCCGCCGGAAGCGGTCGTCCGCGCTCGCCCGCGGCCAACAGGACCGCGGCGAGGGTTCCGCCGGCGGCCCACTGGTACATCGGCGCCACGAAGCCGATGTCGGGCTCGCGGCTCGGCTCCAAGCGGTGCGCGGCCTCGGCGGCGACGATGTCGGTCCACCGGTCGGCGATGTCGCGAAGCGCGGACCGGACGGCGCCCGGCACCTTCTCGCCGGTCAGGAGCATGCCGCCGCGCTCGCCGCGGGACTCGAAGACCAGCGCGGACACGACCGCGGCGAGCCCGGCCGGGTCGATCCCGTCGAACACACCGTCCTCGATGCACTCGCACACCAGCAGGTCGGACTCGCTGTACACCCGTGCCAGCCGGTGACCGGCCTCCGTGAGCCCGGCCGCACCGTCGATCTGCGCGACGTACCCGCGGTCCGACAGCAGCGCCACGATCCGCTCGAAGGTGACGGCCAGCGACGAGGTGGTGGCGCGCACCGTCGCCGCCGACGCGGTGACCTCGCGCTCGAGCCGGGCGTACCGCTCGGCGAGCCGGTCCAGCTCGGGTGCGCGCCGGCCGGTATGCGCGGGGTGGGACCGCATCCGTGCGCGCAGGTCGGCGAGCTGGGTATCCGACGCGGCCGGACGGTGCGCCTTCGCCTGCTGCCGGGGCGCCGAGATGGTGCTGTTGCGCAGCGTGGACGCCAGGTCGCGTTTCCCGCGCCCGGAGCGGTAGTCGGCGTTCTTGGGCACCCTCAGCGTGCCGAGCACCTGGATCTCGCCCACGAAGTCCGCCGTACCGACGCGTCCCGACCAGCTGCCCTCGGTGACCACGACGGGCTTCGGGTCGCGCCGGTCGCCGGACGGCTCCACGACCAGGGCCAGGCCCCGGCGGCGGCCACCCGTGACGGCGATGACATCGCCCCGCCGCAGCTCCGCGAGCGCCGTGGCGGCGCCGTCGCGGCGGTCGGCGAGGTCCGCGCGGCGCAGTGAGCGCTCCCGCGCCCGGACGGCCTCGCGCAGCCGGACGTACTCGAGGTAGTCGGCGCCGCCCGCTGCCTCGGTGATCTGCGCGCCGAGGCTGACCAGCTCCTTCTCGCCGCGCTCGACCCGCTTGGCCAACCCCACGACCGAGCGGTCCGCCTGGAACTGCGCGAAGCTGGCCTCGAGCAGCCGTTCCGCTCCCTCGCGCCCCAGCCGGTCGAGCAGGTTGATCGACATGTTGTAGCCGGGCGAGAACGAGCTCACCAGCGGGAAGGTGCGCGCGCCGGCGAGGCCCGCGACCTCCTGGGGCCGCACACCGCTCTGCCACAGCACCACGGCATGTCCCTCGATGTCGATGCCGCGGCGGCCCGCGCGGCCCGTGAGCTGCGTGTACTCGCCGGGCGTGAGCTCGACGTGCGATTCGCCGTTGTACTTGACCAGGCGTTCGAGGACGACGGTGCGCGCGGGCATGTTGATGCCCAGGGCGAGCGTCTCCGTGGCGAACACGGCGCGCACGAGGCCTTTGACGAACAGCTCCTCCACCGTGTGCCGGAAGGCCGGGAGCATGCCCGCGTGATGCGCTGCGAAACCACGCAGCAGCGCCGCCCGCCATTCCTCGTAGCCGAGCAGATCCAGGTCGGCGGGCGAGAACTCCGCGACGTGCTTGTCGACGATGCGGCCGATCTCGTCGGCCTGCTCCGCGGTGGTGAGCACCACCGGGGACCGCAGGCACTGCGTCAGCGCCTGCTCGCAGCCGGAGCGGGAGAACACGAACGTGATCGCCGGGAGCAGGCCCTCGGCGTCGAGCAGCGCGATGACGTCGGGCCGCGGGATCGGGCGGCGGACCTGCTGGCCGCGGCCCTGCCGGTTCCCGGAGCCGGTCCGCCGGCCGGTGCGGCTGTTGATCCCCGGCTCGAAGCTGCGGTCCAGCGCCTCGCGCTGCTTGACGTAGCGGACGAGGTCGGCATCCAGGACCAGGTTCTTCTGGCCCTCGTCCTGCGCGGCGCGCAGCGCCTTCGTGTCGAACAGGTCGAACAGCTTGCGGCCGACCAGCATGTGCTGCCACAGCGGGACGGGCCGGTGCTCGTCGACGATCACCTCGGTGTGCCCGCGGACCTCGGTGATCCAGGCGCCGAACTCCTCGGCGTTGGACACCGTCGCGGACAGGCTGACCAGCCGCACGTCCTGCGGGAGGTGCAGGATCACCTCCTCCCACACCGCACCGCGGAACCGGTCGGCGAGGTAGTGCACCTCGTCCATGACCACGTGGCTCAGCGCGTCGAGGGTGGGCGAATCCGCGTAGAGCATGTTGCGCAGCACCTCGGTGGTCATGACGACCACGGGTGCGGACGAGTTGATCGATGTGTCGCCCGTCAGCAGGCCCACGTTGTGCGCGCCGTAGCGAGCGGTGAGCTCGGCGTGCTTCTGGTTCGACAGCGCCTTGATCGGCGTCGTGTAGAAGCACTTGGTGCCGCCGGCCAGAGCGAGGTGGACGGCGAACTCGCCGACCACCGTCTTACCGGCACCGGTCGGGGCGCACACGAGCACCCCGCGGCCCTCCTCGAGCGCCCGGCAGCCGCGGACCTGGAACGGGTCGAGGGTGAAGTCGAGTGCTGCGGTGAAGCTGTCGAATTCAGAGGACGTCATCGAACCCCGAACGCGGGATCGAGGTGCGCGTGATCTTCTCGGGTGCGGCCACGGGGGTGGCGTGCGCGACCGCGCCTGCCGCAGGCCCGGGACCCGCCCCGATCGGCTGCGGGGCCGACGGTGCCGGCGATGCGGCCTCGTCGTCCAGCTCACCGTCGAAGACGTCCGAGCCGACCGCGTTCCGACGCTTGATCTTCTCGCGGATCCGGCAGAACTGGATCGACAGTTCGAGCAGCACCGCCAGCGCCAGGCCGAGCACGAGCATGGTCAGGGGGTCGCCGGACTGTGAGATGAACGCCGCGACGATGAACATCGACATCAGCAGGCCGCGCCGCCACTTCTTGAGCTTCGCGTAGGGAAGGACCCCGACGAGATTGAGCGCGATGATGAACAGCGGCAACTCGAAACTGACGCCGAAGATCGCCATGACGCTGAGCACGAAGCTGAAGTAGTCGGCGCCCTGCAGGGCGGTCACCTGGGTCTCGTTGCCCACGGTGAGCAGGAACCGGAAGGCGTTGGCGATCATGAAGTAGCCGAGGATCGCGCCGCTGAGGAACAGCACCCCGCCCATGGTCACGAAGGCGAGCGTGTAGCGCTTCTCCTTGCGGTGCAGCGCGGGCACGATGAACGACCAGATCTGGTAGAGCCACACCGGGCACGCCAGCAGGACGCCGGTCGCGAACGCGACCTTAACCCGGAGGTTGAACTGATCGAACACGCCGGTGGCCAGGAGCCGACATTCGCCGGTTCGCGTGATCTCGGCGCGAGCGGACTCGGGGAGCTCGCAGTACGGGCCGCGCAGCAGCTCACCGGAGGGCCGCAGCCCCAGCATGCTGTGGTTGTACCAGAAGAACCCGACCACCGCGGCCAGCACGATCGCCAGGAGCGACCACAGGATGCGCGTGCGGAGTTCGTACAGGTGCTCCACGATCGACATCGTGCCGTCGGGATTGACGACGGCACGGCGACGACGCGGATCGAACGGGATCTTCACAAACAGTGCGCGCTGCGGCTACGCCGTCTTGCGATCGGTCTCGGACGGCTGGACCGTCTGAACGTCGATCGGCTGCTCGGTGACCTGCGCCTGCGGCTGCTGAGCCGGGGCCTTCGCCTCGCCCTCGGTCTTCATCTCGTCCATCTCGCTCTTGAAGATGCGCAGCGACCGGCCGAGGCCGCGGGCGGCGTCCGGGAGCTTGCGTCCACCGAACAGGACCAGCACCACGACCGCGATGACGATCCACGCGGTTGCACTATGCGGAAACATGTCGCCTCAATTCTCTTCCGACTACGTGACAAGACTACCGGACCCGCAGCCCGCTGTTCCTGTGCGAACGCTGCGGGCGATGTGTCCGGTTCATGAATAGTTGGCGAGCCCGGCGGCCGCGCGCCGGGCGACGGCCTCCGCCAGCGACTCGGGGCCGCGCACCGTCAGCTCCCCGCCGAAGCTGAGCACGAACCGCACCATCCAGTCCTCCGTCGCGTACTGCATCGTCGCGACGACCGGACCGCCGGCGTCCTCGCTCAGCACCGTGAACGGGTGGTACTCCAGCGCCCAGGCAGCGCCGGGGCCGACCTCGACGGTGGCCGTGGTCAGCTCGTCGGCGGCGGCACCGTCGAACAGCCCGGCTGCGGGTTCCACGTGCTGCGGCACCGAGGCGGGCTCGTCGAGCTCGTGCACCTCGTCGATCCGGTCGAGGCGGAACATCCGCAGGCCCTCGCTGGTGCGACACCAGGCCTGCAGGTAGCTGTGGCCGCCGAAGGTGTCGAGGGCGATGGGGTCGACATCGCGCTCCGTGGTGCTGTCGCGGGTGGCCGAGTAATAGCGCAGGTGCAGCGCGCGCCCGTCGCGCAGGGCCCCGCGCACGGCGGCGGCGACGCCCGCCACCGGGCCGTCGGGCTGGGCGCCGTCGATCGAGGCGACGGTGTCCCGGCCCGCGCCCGCCACCGCGGCCTCGAGCTTGGCGATGGCACGCAGGACGGCCGCCGGATCGGCGACGCCGGGCGAATCCGCCAGGCCGCGCAGCGCGAGCAGCAGCGACGCCGCCTCGGGGCCGGTCAGTTTGAGCGGGCGATCGATCTTCGCGCTGAAGCCGATGTCGACGCCGGACTCGTCGTAGTCGATCTCGATGAGATCGCCCGGGAACATCCCGGGCAGCCCGCACATCGTGAGCCCGGTCAGGTCCTTGCGCAGCTGGACGACGGTGACACCGAGGTCGGCGGCGGCGCGCTCCAGGTCCGCGTCGGGATGCGTGCGGAAGTACGGGATCACGTTGAGCCAGCGCGCCAGGCGCTGCATCTGCTTCGTCGGCTGCCGCGGCGGCGTGCTCATCGCGCCCCCGCCAAGGCCGTGAGCCGGTCCACCACGGCGTCGCGCAGTTCCTGCGGTTCGACGACCACCGCGTCGGGCCCGAGCCCGGACACCTCTCTGGCGACGGCGTCGACCGAGCGCATCTCGACGGTGATCTCGGTGCCGGGCCGGCCGCGGAAGTCACCGTCGGCCTGCGTGGCCGCGAGCCGACGGAGCCCGTCTCCCCGACCCCGCGCGACCCACAGCCGGGCCGTACCGACCGGGTCGCGCTCGGCGACGGTGTCCACCACGTGCGCGTGCAGGTCGAAGCCGTCCGGCGGCCGGACGGTGGCCTCGGCCCCGGTCACCGAGCCGCCCCGGACCCGGCTGAGCTTGAACGTGCGCACCGCGTCACGCGCCACGTCGTGCCCGACCGCGTAGGCGCTGCCCCGGAACGTGACCACGCCCCACGGGTGCAGCGTGCGGTCGACATAGGGCTGCGCGGGATTGGCGCGGTGCTCGAAGGTGACCTGGCGCCGCCGGTCGATCCCCTCGAGCATCGCCAGCAGCGCGCCCTCGGCACCCCGGTCGGGAGCGATGCCCGGGCCGACGCCCGCGCCGGGCCCACTGACGTCCATGCCGCCCGCGCGCAGCTTCTGCACCGCCGACTGTGCCGCCGAGGACAGCTCCGGCGACTGCCAGACGGCTGCGGCGACGGCCACTGCGGTTGCCTCCTCGGGATCGAGGTCGATGTCGCCGAGGGCGTACTCATCGAACGCGATCCGGTAGCCGGTGGCCGAGTTGATCCGGGACACCGGGGCCACCTCGATGGGGACGCCGAGTTCCCGCAGGTCCGCCTTGTCGCGCTCGAACATCCGCTCGAAGGCCTCGTCGTCGGCGTCCGGGTCGTACCCGAAGACGTTCGCCCGGATGTAGTCCCGATCGAGCGGGCGTTGCGTGTACAGAAGGCATATCACCAGGTTGGTGAGACGCTCGATCCGCGAAGTTGCCACCTGTCGATCTTACGTTCTACGTGTCCGATCCGCGCGGATCGACGCGGTGTCGTCCGTTCGGAGGACAGGGGTCGCGCTCCCCTATGCTCCAGGCATCGTCGCGAGGAGGCCCGCCGTGCAACCCCATTCCGATCCGCTGTTCGGGCGGTACATCGTCGTCGCGCCGCTGGGCCGGCACGCCACCGGTACCAGCAGTCTCGTCGACGGCCCCGACGGCCGCCAGGTGCTCACGGTGCTTCCCGTGGCCGATGGTGCCGTCTTCCTCCGGGACGCCGCCGTCGCCGCGCGACCGAGCGGCCCCGGCCCCGCGCCCGTCCTCGTGTACGGGTTCGACGACGGTGTCGCCTGGTTCGTCGCGCCCGATCCGTCCGGCCGGGACCTGGCCGCCGTTCCCGCCACCGACATCCCCGTCGGCGAGATGGTCGGACGCGCCCTCGCAGCGCTGGACGCCGCGAGCGTGGCCGGTGCGGGTCGGGACGCGGCGGGAGGTGGCGCGGCGGGTGGCGCGCCCGCTCCCGGCCGATCGCGGCGACGGTGGCCCCTGATCGCGGGAGCGGTAGCCGGCGTGCTCGTCCTGGTCGGAGCCGTCGTCGGGGTGACGCTGGCGCGTAGTGGCGACTCCGGCGCCGGCGGTCCGTCCGGTCCGGTGACGGCGGTCAGCGGGTACGGCGACACGGTGTGCGCTGTCGCCGGCGCGCGCCTGTACTGCTTCGGGGGCAATCGGTCCGCGACGAACGGCGACGGCACCACGACCGCGCGCACGGCACCGGGGGCGGTCTCCGGCCTCTCCGACGTGTCGGACGTCGCGGTCGGCAGTGGCGCCGTGTGCGCGATCGCGGCAGGCGATGTCTACTGCTGGGGCGCGAACGCCTCCGGGTTGGTGCCGGAGCAGACCACGCAGTACGTCGGGTCCCGGACCCCGGTGAAGGTCGCGGGCATCTCCGGTGCGACCCGGATCGCCGTCGCCACCTCGAATCGCCTCGGATCGACCGCGTGCGCCGTCACGGCGGCGGGCCCGTACTGCTGGGGCTCGGCGATCTCCTCGATGAAGCCGGCCGCCCTGCGCGGCGTGCCGAAGGCGTCCGCGGTCGAGGTCTCCTTCGTCGGGTACGCGGCCATCGCGTGCGCCCTCGTCGACGACGCGGTCGAGTGCTGGACGGGCGGAACGGGCTTCGACCCGCTCACCAAGCCTCCCAGCCGCGTCGCGGGGCTGCCGGCGGTGACATCACTCGCCACGGGCGGAGCCTGCGGGGTCGCCGACGGCCGGGCCTACTGCTGGGACGGCAACGGTGCGACCATCGCGGCCGCAGCAGCGCCCTGGGCAACGGCCCTACGTGGGATCACGGCGGTCGCGAGCGACGGGCAGTACGCGACGACCCACTGCGTGGTCGTCGACGGTGCGGTCTCGTGCGCCGGGAAACCGACGGACACCGCGACCGTCGTGTCCGGGCTCGAACGGGTCACCGCGATCACGACGGCCGGCCCGACCTGCGCCGTCGCCGACGGCTACCTGTACTGCTGGGGCGACCTCGGGTGGCGCACCGGCGGCGTGGCCGGTGGTGCCGCGTCGGCGCCCGTGCGGATCGACGTGAGCCGGTAGCCCGGGCGGGTAGCTACATCGACGCGATGAGCCGCTCGACCCGTTCGTCGACGCTGCGGAACGGGTCCTTGCACAGCACCGTGCGCTGGGCCTGGTCGTTGAGCTTGAGATGCACCCAGTCGACGGTGAAGTCGCGTCCCGCTGCCTGGGCCGCGGTGATGAACTCGCCGCGCAGCTTGGCGCGCGTGGTCTGCGGCGGTGTCTTGACGGCGGCGTCGATCGCCTCGTCCGTGGTGACGCGGGCGGCCATGCCGCGGCGCTGCAGCACGTCGAACACGCCCCGGCCCCGCTTGATGTCGTGGTACGCGAGGTCGAGCTGCGCGATCTTGGGGTCGGACAACTCCATCGAGTACTTGTCGAGGTAGCGCTGGAACAGCTTGCGCTTGATCACCCAGTCGATCTCGGTGTCCACGCCGGAGAAGTCCTGTGACTCCACCGCGTCGAGGGTGCGGCCCCACAGGTCCACCACCTGCGCGAGCTGCTCGTCGGGCTCGCGCGTGGCGAGGTACTCGACGGCCTTGCCGTAGTACTCGCGCTGGATGTCCAGCGCGCCCGCCTGCCGGCCACCGGCGAGACGCACCTCGTGCCGGCCGGTGATGTCGTGGCTGACCTCGCGGATCGCCCGGATCGGATTGTCCAGCGAGAAGTCGCGGAACTGGACGCCGGCCTCGATCATCTCCAGCACGAGGTGCGCGGTGCCCACCTTGAGCATCGTGGTCGTCTCGGACATATTCGAGTCGCCGACGATCACGTGCAGGCGGCGGTACTTCTCGGCGTCGGCATGCGGCTCGTCGCGGGTGTTGATGATGGGCCGGCTGCGCGTGGTGGCGCTGGAGACGCCCTCCCAGATGTGCTCGGCCCGCTGGCTCAGGCAGTAGGTGGCGTTCTTCGGCGTGAGCAGCACCTTGCCCGCGCCGCAGATCAGCTGCCGCGTCACCAGGAAGGGCAGCAGCACGTCCGAGATGCGGGAGAACTCGCCCACTCGGCTCACCAGGAAGTTCTCGTGGCAGCCGTAGGAGTTGCCCGCCGAATCGGTGTTGTTCTTGAACAGGTAGATGTCGCCGCCGATGCCCTCGTCCTGCAGGCGCTGCTCGGCGTCCAGCAGCAGGTCCTCCAGGACCCGCTCCCCCGCTTTGTCATGGGTGACCAGTTGGAGCACCGAATCGCACTCCGCGGTCGCGTACTCGGGGTGACTGCCCACGTCGAGGTAGAGGCGCGAGCCGTTCTGCAGGAAGACGTTCGAACTGCGTCCCCAGGAGACGACGCGCCGGAACAGGTACCGGGCGATCTCGTCGGGGCTCAGGCGACGGTGTCCGTGGAAGGTACACGTGACACCGAACTCGGTCTCGATTCCCATGATTCGGCGCTGCACGGTTCGAACATACCCTCAGCTCCACCGTCGTAGTCCGTCCCGTCCTGATCGGGATGCCGGCGCTACCCCAGCAGTTGCGCGACCCGCTCGTCCGACAGGCGCTTGAACGCACGGCGGGGCCGGGTGTGGTCGAGGATCGCGACCTCGAGCTCGCCGGCCTCGAAGGTCTTCGGTTCCGCGGTCGACGACCCGGACGAGCCGTTCGACGGTGCCGGGGCGCCGAGCGCCTTCGCCGCGAGGGCGAATGCTGCGGCGAGGTCCAGACCGTCCCGGTAGCCCTCGGTGAGGACCGGCGTGATCGACTCCGTCTGGCCGCCCATGACCACGAACTGCTTCTCGTCGCCGACGGATCCGTCGTAGCCCACGCGGTAGAGCCGCGACGCCGCGAGCTCGGGCGTGCCGACCTCGGCCACGCACAACTCCACCTCGTAGGGCTTGGCCTGCTCGGTGAAGACCGTGCCCAGCGTGGATGCGTAGGCGTTGGTCAGGGACCATCCGGTGACATCGCGCCGCGAGTACTGGTACCCGCGGGTGTCGGCGAACTGGATGCCTGCCCGGCGCAGTGACTCGAACTCGTTGTACTTGCCGACGGCGGCGAAGCCGATGCGGTCGTAGATCTCGCTGATCTTGTTCAGCGAGCTCGGATTGTCGGCCACGAACAGCACGCCGTCCGCGTACTTGAGCACGACGACGCTCCGCCCGCGGGCGATGCCCTTGCGGGCCAGCTCCGAGCGATCGCGCATGATCTGCTCGGCGGACGCGTAGTACGGGAAGGTCATGCCTGCGCCCCTCTCGCCGCGATCACGCGGTCCGTCGCGGCGGCCACGGCGTCCTCGGCGACCTCGACGGCACCGTCGGACGTGATGACGACGGCCGTCGGGTACAGCTTGCGGAGCACGTCCGGACCGCCGGTGGCGGTGTCGTCGTCGGCGGCGTCGAAGAGGGCCTCCGCGGCCACGTCGAGCGCACCGTCGGCGTCCAGACCGGGCCGGAAGCGCTTCTTGATGGACGACTTCGCCCAGGCCGAGCCCGAGCCGATGGAGTGGTAGCCCACCTCGTCGTGCCAGTCGCCCGTCACGTCGTAGGAGACGATGCGGCCGCGCGCCTGCGCCTCGTCGAACCCGACGAGCAGCGGCACGGCCGCCAGGCCCTGCAGCGCGGCGCCGAAGTTGCTGCGCACCATGCCGGCGAGCCGGTTCGCCTTGCCCTCGAAGGTGAGCGGGACGCCCTCGATCTTCTCGTAGTGCTCGAGCTCCACCGTGAACAGCTTGACGATCTGCTTCGCGATGCCCGCGGTGCCGGCGATGCCGACCGCGGTCAGCTCGTCGGTGACGAAGGTCTTGACGATGTCGCGCTGCGCGATGAGATTGCCCATCGTGGCGCGGCGATCACCGGCGAGGAGCACGCCGCCGTCGAAGGCGACCGCCACGATCGTGGTGCCGTGCGGCACGTCCGCGGGGGCCTCGGCGGTGCGGAAGGCCAAGGCCTCCGGGGCCACCTCGGCCAGGTGCTCGACGAAGGAGGATCGCGCGCCGCTCAGCGGCGTCACTGGCCGCCCTTCTGGACGTACGCGCGCACGAAGTCCTCGGCGTTCTCCTCGAGCACGTCGTCGATCTCGTCGAGGAGATCGTCGGTCTCGTCGGTCAGCTTCTCGATGCGCTCCTGGCCGGCCCCCGACGGTGCACCCGCGAGGTCCTCGTCGTCTCCGCCGCCGCCACGCTTGACCTGCTCCTGCGCCATCTCGCTGCCTCCTTAGCGACCATCCCGGGCCGCATGGCCCGATGTTCCAACCCTACCGGCCTACACTGCTCCCGTGGATCCGTACACGCCGCCCGGCATGCCCGAACCGGTGCTCGTCAGCATCGGCGACATTCATTGCACCCGCACCCAGGTCATCACTCCCGCGGGGACCTTCCCGATCACGGGCGCGCAGTGGACCGTGACCGATCACAGCGTGCACACCCGCACGACGCCCACCTGGGCCATCGTCCTCGCGATCGTCGGTGCCTTCGTGCTCTGCCTGTTCTCGTTGTTCTTCCTGCTCGCCAAGGAGGATCAGACGCAGGGCTTCGTGCAGGTCAGCGTGTTCGGCCCGGAGGGGCGTTCGTTCACCACCAGCGTCCCGGTGTACTCGCCCTTCGCGGTGCAGGACGTGTTCGGGCGCGTCAACTACGCCCGGAACCTCAGCATCGGCATGTAGCCCGACGGTCCGCCGACACTCGCGCGGGGGTTCTTCACCCAGTAGTGGGTTGCAACCCGTTGTGCTGCGAGAAACTCCCGCGAGAACCGAATGAACGCGGCGCTCACACCGGGCGGAGGCGGACGAGCGGGATCGGGCGGGTGGTCTTGCGTTGATACCCGGCGTAGCGGCCGCCGTTGTTGCGGTCCGCGAGATCCCACAGCCGCTGGTAGTCGGCGTCACCGGGCTTCAGCGCCTCGACGCCGGCCGGGAACCGCTTCGTCCCGACCTGCACGTCCACGGTGCCGGCGGCGACCATGTTGTGGAACCACGCCGGGTTCCGCGGGGCACCGCCCTTGGATGCGACGACGACGTAGTCGGCACCGTCGGCGACGTAGGTCAGGACGGTCGTGCGCGGCTCCCCCGACTTCGCACCGACGGTGCGGACGATGAGGCTGGGCACGCCGAAGAGCAGCTTGTGGCCGATCCGGCCGCCGGAGCGCACGTACAACTCGCCGTGCGCCTTGAGAACCTCGGGGAATGCCCTCGCGTACAGCTTGTTCAGTTCGCGGGCGATGTCCATGGAAATCCTTGTCAGATGGTCGAATCGACGATGAATTCACGGTTGAGTCCGAGGAGGACGCGGTCCGAGGTGTACAGGCTGAGCTGCTCGACATGCGCCTGCCCGGCGAGCAACCGATCGAACGGATCGTGCCGCAGGAGCTCCGGGAACTCGCGGATCCCCTCCGCATGCTCCGCCTCCACGTTCAGTAGCCGGAGCCCCTCCGCCTCGACGAGCGACGAGAAGTCCGCCGGGATCGAGAGCTTCCCGAGCATCGATTTGATCGTCAGCTCCCAGACCGTCGCCACGGAGACGTACACCTCGACCGTCTGCGCGATCAATGACCGGGCGGTCTCTCCGAGGCGGGGATTGTCGTCGAGTACCCACAAAGCGGTCTGACTGTCGAGCAGGATCACTCGTCGTCCGTCCCGTAGAACATCCGCTGAATGTCGGCGTCCAGGTCGAACGCGGCATCGTCGTAGGCGATCCGGCCGGCCAAACCCCCGAATTGCACGCGCGTACCCCGATGCGGGACGAGGTCGGCCACCGGGCGCCCCGCCTTGGAGATGACGATGCGTTCACCCTGTGCGACACGTTCCAGCAGCCGAGACAGATGGGTCTTGGCTTCGTGGATGTTCACTGAGGTCATGGGCCGAGAATACGGACTTAGTCCGACTTAGTCCATGCCTGCGCGCCGTCGATCAACCCCGCAGGGAATCGACGAGGTCGCGGGCGGAGGAGGCGCCGTCGAGCAGGGCGCCGACGTGTTCCTTGGTACCGCGCAACGGCTCCAGGGTGGGGATGCGGACCAACGACTCCGCGCCGATGTCGAAGATCACCGAGTCCCAGCTGGCGGCGGCGATCTCGGTACCGAAGCGGCGCATGCACTCGCCGCGGAAGTACGCGCGGGTGGACTCGGGCGGCGACGTCACGGCGTCCATCACCTGCTGCTCCGTGACCAGGCGCTTCATCGAACCGCGCGCGACGAGCCTGTTGTAGAGGCCCTTATCGAGCCGCACGTCGGAGTACTGCAGGTCGACCAGCTGCAGCTTCGACGCGCCCCAGGACAAGCCCTCGCGCTGCCGGATGCCCTCGAGCAGGCGCAGCTTGGCGGGCCAGTCCAGCTCGTCGGCGAGCCGCAGCGGATCGTCGGCGAGGGTGTCGAGCACCCGGACCCAGGTGGCGTGCACGTCGAGGGCGCGGGCGTCGTCGGAGTCCTTGAGGAAGGTCCCGACCCGGTCCGCGTAGGCGCGCTGGATGTCCAGCGCCGTCATGTGCCGGCCGTCGGCGAGCTCGAGGACGCCGGCGAGCGACAGGTCCCGCGAGACCTGATGCACCGCGCTGACGGGCGCGGCGAGCTGCAGGTCCGACAGGTCGACGCCGGCCTCGATCAGGTCCAGGACCAGCGACGACGTACCGACCTTGAGGTACGTGGAGGTCTCGGCGAGGTTCGCGTCGCCGATGATGACGTGCAGCCGGCGGTACTTGTCCGGGTCGGCGTGCGGCTCGTCGCGGGTGTTGATGATGCCGCGCTTGAGCGTGGTCTCGAGGCCGACCTCGACCTCGATGTAATCGGCGCGCTGCGAGAGTTGGAACCCCGCCTCGTCGCCGCTGGCCCCGAGGCCGACGCGGCCGCTGCCGCAGAACACCTGCCGGGTCACGAAGAAGGGCGTCAGCCCGCCGACGATCGCGGAGAACGGTGTGTCCCGGCGGCACAGGTAGTTCTCGTGCGTGCCGTACGACGCGCCCTTGCCGTCGATGTTGTTCTTGTAGAGCTGCAGGGCCGGGGCACCGGGCACCGTCGACGCGTAGCGGGCCGCGGCGTCCATGACCCGCTCCCCCGCCTTGTCCCAGATCACGGCATCGAGCGGATCGGTGACCTCGGGCGCCGAATACTCGGGGTGCGCGTGGTCGACGTACAGCCGCGCGCCGTTGGTGAGGATCATGTTCGCGGCGCCGATCTCGTCGGCGTCGATGATCGGCGCCGGCCCGCCGCGCCCGAGGTCGAAGCCGCGGGCGTCGCGCAGCGGCGACTCCAGGTCGTAGTCCCAGCGGGTGCGCTTGGCGCGCGGGACGGCCGCCGCCGCCGCGTACGCCAGCACCGCCTGCGTCGAGGTGAGGATCGGGTTCGCCGTGGGGTCCTTCGGCGCGGAGATCCCGTATTCCACCTCGGTACCGATGATGCGCTGCATGCGCCCCAGCCTATCGGTCGGGGCCTAGCTGGCCTTGCGCGAGATCCGGAACCAGGTCGCGACCCACAGGATCAGAGCCATCGCGACCATCACGCCGATCGCGATGCCCCACTGGGTGAGCGTGGACTCCCACAGCGGATCGGACGGGAGCATTGTGGGCTGATCGCGGACGGGATTCAGTTCAACTGTCGACGCGCTTGCCGCGAAGCCCCATCGCGAGGGGAACAGCCACGACAACTGCTCAAGGCCAGGGCGGTCGTGAAGCTTAAAAAGTCCACCGCTCATGACGAGCTGCAACATGACGATGACGACGAGCATCGGCATGACTTGTTCGTTAGACCTGGCCAGGGACGAAATCAGCAGACCCACCAGCGTGGACACACAGGCCAGAACCGCGATGTCGATTGTGAGCTCGAGCGGCGCCATCAATCCTGCAGACCCGGCCCTCGGCATGTCGATCCCGGCGATGACGACTGCCATCATCATCGCGGATTGAACTACCGCGGCGACGAAGTAAACGACGGTCTTGGCGGAGAGATAGGCCGAAGGCCGGAGTCCGACCGCACGTTCTCGTTGGTAGATGGCGCGCTCGCTGACGAGATCACGGGAAGTGAGTGCCGCTCCCATGAAGCAAGCGCCGACGACGAGTAGCACGAGAATCATCTTCGCGCCGCTGTACGAGTCGGTCGAGAACGGACCGACCAACCCGCCCTCCGCAGGAACGAGAAGTGTGATCCCGCCCAACACGAAGGGAAGTGCTACAAGAAACGCGAGGTAGGCACGGTCGGCGAGGATCAGTCGCAGCTGCCGCCGCGCGACCACCGACAGTTGCTTGCGCGTCGAGGTCCGCGGTGCCGTCGTGGGCGTCGGCGGGGCCCCGGTCGGGGCCGGCGGCGGCGGGGCGGGGTGCGCCGAGCGGTACCGCTGCCAGGCCACGTCGGGCTGCTTGGCGGCGAAGTCGAAGATCTCCGCCCAGTCGCTCGTGCCCATCGCGGCCTTGACGCCCTTCGGCGAGCCGCAGTACGCGGTCTTGCCGCCCGGCGCCAGCAGCAGCACCTGGTCGCACATGTCGATGTGGGTGAGCGAGTGGGTCACGACGATGACCACGCGACCCGCGTCGGCCAGGCGCCGCAGGGTCTGCATCACCTGACGGTCGAGTGCGGGGTCGAGGCCGGAGGTCGGCTCGTCCAGGATCAGCAGCGACGGGCCGGTGAGGAGTTCCATCGCGACGGACGCGCGCTTGCGCTGGCCGCCGGAGAGCTTGTCGACCCGGGTCTGTTTGTGTTCGGTGAGCTGCAGCTCCGCGAGCACGCCGTCGATCACCTGGTCACGGTCGGCCTTCGACATGTCGGGCGGCAGTCGGAGCTCGGCGGCGAACCGGAGCGCCTGCTGCAGGGTCAGTTGCCGGTGCAGTACGTCGTCCTGCGGCACCATGCCGATGCGGGAGCGGAGCGCGTCGAAGTCGCGGTGCACGTCCCGGCCCTCGAACTCGACCCGGCCCGCCGTCGGGGTGACGGCGCCGGAGACGACCCGGGACACCGTCGACTTGCCGGCGCCCGAGGGGCCGATCACGGCTGTGAGGGTGCCGGGTGCGGCGCGGAAGTCGACGCCGTGCAGCAGGGTCTTGTTGCCGTCCACCGTCAGGGTGATGCCCTGGACCGCGAGGCCCGCACCGGCGAACTTGTGCGCCTTCGGTCGTTCCAGGCGGCCCTGCTCGACGATGAGGTCCGAGTTGCCGATGGTGACCAGGTCGCCGTCGCGCAGTGCGGTCGGCCCCGCGATGCGGCGGCCGTTGACCTGGGTGCCGTTGGCCGAGCCGAGGTCCTCGATGACCAGGCCCTGCGGGCCCGTCAGGAGCCGTGCGTGGCGGCGCGAGACCAGCATGTCGCCGAGGGCGATGTCGTTGTCGGGGGTACGGCCGATGGTCATCTGACCGGACGCGGAGCCGACGGGGCGCTGCGGCATCTTGGCGACCTGGTACAGGCCGGTGTTGCCCGCCATCGCGCGCAGGTGCGGCGCGACCTCGCCGCCGGGGCCCTGCAGCAGGGTCGGCTCGGCCCGCTGGGCGGGGATCGGGGCCGACGGTGCCTGCTGTCGCGGCAGCTGCATCGGTCGCGACGGCGGCGCGGGGTTCTGCCCGGCGGCCGGGGGCACGGGGATGCGCGCCGACGGCGGTGCGCTCGGGCCCGGTGGAGGTGTCGGCGTGCGCGGCACGGGATTCGACGGTGCCCGCTGCGCGGCGGGGATCTGCTGCACGGGCTGCTGCGACGAGGGCGGCGGCGGAGTCCGGGCCGGCGGCGGGGGCGGCGTGTTCGAGCGGGGTGCCGCCGAGAACACGACCTGGGCGCCGGTGCGCGGGTCGCCGAACATCAGCTGCTGCGTGCCGTTCAGCGCGATGGTGGGCCGCCGGACGCCGCCGACGAACACGCCGTTCGTACTGCGGTCGGTGAGGATCCACCCCGTCGGACCCGCGGTCGCAACCGCGTGCGTGCGCGACACCAACGGGTGGTTGATCGTCACGTCGGACTCGAGCGTGCGCCCGAAGGTCACCGTCTTACCCGGGGCGAAGGTCAGCGTCTGCCCGTCCACCGAGACAGTGAGAACTGCAGTTTCCGTACTCATCACGCAGCATTCTATGCAGACGCGACTTGCCCTGGGCTTATGCGGCGCTTGCGCGCCGTCCCCAGCGGCCTACAAGTACTGCCCGGTGTTGTTCTCCGTGTCGATCGCGCGGGACGCGCTGGAGTTCTTGCCGGTCACCAGCGTGCGGATGTACACGATCCGCTCGCCCTTCTTGCCCGAGATCCGCGCCCAGTCGTCCGGGTTCGTGGTGTTGGGCAGGTCCTCGTTCTCGGCGAACTCGTCGACGATGGACTCCAGCAGGTGCGTGATCCGCAGGCCGGGCTGCCCGGTGTCGAGGAAGCCCTTGATCGCGTGCTTCTTCGCGCGATCCACCACGTTCTGGATCATCGCGCCCGAGTTGAAGTCCTTGAAGTACATGACCTCCTTGTCGCCGTTGGCGTAGGTCACCTCCAGGAACCGGTTGTCGTCGGTCTCCGCGTACATCCGCTCGACGACCCGCTCGATCATCGCCTGCACGCACGCCTCGCGATCGCCGCCGAACTCCGCGAGGTCCTCCTCGTGGATCGGCAGCGCCGCGGTCAGGTACTTGGAGAAGATGTCGATCGCACCCTCCGCGTCGGGCCGCTCGATCTTGATCTTCACGTCGAGGCGGCCGGGCCGCAGGATCGCGGGATCGATCATGTCCTCCCGGTTCGATGCGCCGATGACGATGACGTTCTCAAGGCCCTCGACACCGTCGATCTCCGAGAGCAGCTGCGGCACGACCGTGGTCTCGACGTCCGAGCTGACGCCCGAGCCGCGGGTGCGGAAGATCGAGTCCATCTCGTCGAAGAAGACGATGACGGGCGTGCCCTCGGACGCCTTCTCCCGCGCCCGCTGGAAGATCAGGCGGATGTGCCGCTCCGTCTCACCCACGAACTTGTTGAGCAGCTCGGGGCCCTTGATGTTGAGGAAGTAGGACTTCACCTCGCGCGAGTCGTCGCCCCGGACCTCGGCGATCTTCTTCGCCAGCGAGTTCGCCACGGCCTTGGCGATCAGCGTCTTGCCGTTGCCGGGCGGGCCGTAGAGCAGCACGCCCTTGGGCGGCCGCAGCGAGTAGTCCTTGAACAGGTCCTTGTGCAGGAAGGGCAGCTCGACCGCGTCACGGATCAGCTCGATCTGCCGGCCCAGGCCACCGATGTCGGAGTAATCGACGTCGGGCACCTCCTCCAGCACCAGGTCCTCGACCTCGGCCTTGGGGATGCGCTCGAAGGCGTAGCCCGCCTTGGTGTCGACCAGCAGCGAGTCGCCCACGCGCAGCTTCCGGCGCGGCAGCCCGAACTCGTCGAGGCCCGGATCTTCGGAGGCCTGCAGTGCGAGCGGCGCGGCCAGGCGCACGACGCGTTCCTCGTCCGCGTGGCCCACGACCAGGGCACGAGCACCGTCGTCGAGGATCTCCCGGAGGGTGGAGATCTCGCCGACGGTCTCGTACTCGCCCGCCTCGACCACGGTGAGCGCCTCGTTGAGGCGCACCGTCTGGCCCGTGCGGAAGGACGCGACGTCCAGGTTCGGGGAGCAGGTGAGCCGCATCTTGCGCCCGGAGGTGAACACGTCCACCGTGTCGTCCTCGTAGGTGCCCAGCAACACCCCGTAGCCCGACGGTGGCTGCCCCAGCCGCTCGACCTCCTCACGGAGCGTGAGCAGTTGGTTGCGGGCGTCCCGCAGCGTCTCGAGCAGCTTCGTGTTGCGGGTCGTGAGTGCGTCGACGCGCTCACGCAGCACGGCCGCGGAGGTGGCCTGCGAGGTTCCCGGCGTCGTGCTCGACGGGCGGGTCGGATCCGGCTCGGTCACAACAGCTCCCTTCCAGTGGGGCTTTCCACGCTACCCCTTGTTCGATCGACGCTGGGGACGAGGCGCGACGGTGCCGTCGGCCAGCCGCCGGCAGGTGATCAGGAAGGCCGTGTGGCCCTGCATGCGGTGCGACGGCCGCACGGCGAGCCCGACGACGTGCCACTCGCGCACGAGGGCCTCCCACGACCGGGGCTCGGTCCAGATCGCCTGCTCGCGCATCGCCTCGACCACCTTGGACAGCTGGGTGGTGGTCGCCACGTACACGGTGAGGACCCCGCCCGGCACCAGCGCCTTCCCGACCGCGTCGAGCACGTCCCACGGCGCCAGCATGTCGAGGACGACCCGGTCGACCTGCGGGCCGTCGTACTCGGCGAGGTCGCCGAGCTGCAGGTGCCAGTTGTCGGGCCGGCCACCGAAGAACTCCTCGACGTTCTTGGCGGCGTATTCGGCGTGGTCCTCGCGGACCTCCCAGCTGGTCACCGAGCCCTCGGGTCCGACCGCGCGCAGCAGCGAGCACGTGAGCGCGCCGGAACCCGCCCCGGCCTCGAGCACCCGGGCGCCGGGGAAGATGTCGCCCTCGGCGACGATCTGCGCGGCATCCTTGGGGTAGATCACCTGCGCGCCGCGCGGCATGGACAGCACGTAGTCGGTGAGCAGCGGCCGCAGCGCCAGGTACGGAGTGCCGTTGACGGCCTTGACCACGCTGCCCTCGGGCGCGCCGATGAGCTCGTCGTGCCGGATGCCGCCCTTGTGCGTGTGGAACTCCTTGCCGGCCTCCAGGTGGACGGTGAACTTCCGGCCCTTCGCGTCCGTCAGCTGTACTCGGTCGCCCACCACGAAGGGTCCACTGTTCGCCATGGGTCGTGATTCTCCCAGCCACCCCGGTCGTGGAGCGAATCCGACCTGTCGGTAAGTGTTGTTCATGGCCGATGACGCGTTCTTCCACCCCGCCGGGACCCTCGACGCCGGCGGGTTCGAGTACGAGGTGTTCGATCCGACCCGGGCGAGTGCGAGCGTCTGGGCGGACACCATGCAGCACGGCGCCCCGCCCGCGGCGATCATGGTGCGCGCCATGGAGAAGCTGGTCGGTGATGGTTCCCGGGTGTCGCGGGTGACGATCGACCTGCTCGGCGTCGTGCCGATCACCCGGACCCGCGTCCGGGCGTGGGTGGCGCGGCCCGGCCGCACGATCTCGCTGATCGCCGCGGAGATGGACTGCGTCGACGGCACCGGGGCGTACCGCACCGTCGCCCGTGCCCGGGCCTGGGTGCTTGCGGCGTCCGACACCACGGCGATCGCCCGTGACCTCTCCCCCGTCATCGCCCCGCTCGACGCGGAACCCGGCCCCGTGCCCGGCTTCTTCGCCCACCTGCAGGATCAGGGCTTCCTCTCCGCCTGTGAGTGGCGATTCGTGACCGATCCCGGCGCGCCGGACGGCCCCAAGCAGTGCTGGATCCGGCCGAAGATGCCGCTGGTCGCCGGTGAAGCGCCCTCGCCGCTGGTGCAGGTCTTCTCGGTGGTCGATGCCGCCAACGGCATCTCGGCCTACCTCGATCCGACCGTGGTGACCTGGATGAACATGGACATGACGGTGCATTTCCACCGGTCGCCGCAGCCCGTGGACGGGTGGGTCGGCCTGTTCGGCGATCAGCTCGTCGGGGGCGAGGGCATCGGCACGACCGTCTCCCGGTTGTACGACGGTGCCGGTGCCTTCGCCGTCGGCGCGCAGACGCTGCTCGTCGCCGCGCGCTGACGGTGTACCGATGCGGCGGCGTGAGCTCGCTCAGGCACTCGTGCGCCGATCCGTGAACCTGGTCATCGGAGCTACACGACTGATGACCATTGCCAACTCCTCGATGGTGGGAGACGAGGTACGCGGATAGTCGATGTAGTCGACGCTGAACGTCCCGAATCGATACGGAACGTACTCCCCATCGGGGTACTGGCCGTGGTACTGGAACAAGGCGATCCGCGGGTCGCGGCTCGTCGAATCGCCGATACTGGTTCGCAGCGTGTGGACGTATGTGAATGCGACCACCGAATCGATGTCGTCCCACCCGATCGTGGTCGATCCGTAGGAGAAGGCGTCCGGGGAGACGGACAACACTCTCCGTCCACGCTTGTCGAGAACGTCCAGGTGCCCGTCGCGCCGCAGTTGATCAAGAAGCTGCTGCGTGCGGGCCTCGTCGACAGCGAGGTCGCTGCTGGAGACCGTGGAGCGGAACTCGATCGCCGGGCTGAATCGCCGGGCTGCCGCCTTCACCTCGTCGAAGTTGCCCGAGAACGGTCCCGTGAAGGTCGTGCCGAACTGCAACGGGCGACCGCTCGTATCCTTCTCTGTCGTCGTCACGATCAGCGAATACATGACGTGTTCGGTGGCTTTCGTCTTGTTCGGTCGTCGCCGCAAGTACCTGGTCTTACCGGTGGTGAAGTCCACCGCGACGACCCGATCCCAGGGGATCGAGAACCCGCTCCAGGAGATTCCGTCGGGTCCTGCTGTGGCCAGCGGCCGACCGATCGTGGCGAGAGTGCGGACTGTCGTGACGCCGTACACTACTGCGAAGATCGTCACGACCAGCGCGATCAGTGACCAGTAATCGTTGTGGTTCGAGTACAGAACGACGGATGCGATCACACCCGCCACGATGAGGACGGCTCCTGCGTAATGGTCGAGCCAACGTTTCGGTGCAACCCGGACCACGGACACGGCCGAATGCGGTACACCGTGGCCGCTGTGCTCGACATTCATGCGGACACCCTATCGATACCGCGGGGCGCCCATGAAGTCTCTGAGGAGGACGAGATGCGCCAGCAGTGGATGCACTGAGGCGTTCTGCGGCGAGAGAGTTCCGCCGAGGGCGGCAGCGGGAACGAATCCGTAGACCTCGTCGGGTCGCAGTTGTCCGTTGCGCTCCAGAACGGTGTCGAACAGGCCTGTTTCGTCCTCGTCGAGGAGATCGAAGTCCTCTTTGTCGGCTGTCCCGAAGAATGCTCTGATCGCCCTGTTGTCGGCGTCATCGAGAACGTCGAATCGTGCATGGAAGAACACCAATCCGGTGACCGGATTCAGGGAGACGGACAGCCCGAACCCGGGAGTCCAGAACCACACCTGACCGAAGGCGCTGCGCACGATCGGTATGTACTCGGCGTCGGCGGCGAGTTGGGGGTGCCTGATCCCGGATAGGAGGATCGGGGTGATCGGCGCCCACTGCAGCGGATCGACGAGCCAGACCTGGCCGTCGCCGAAGCCGGAGAAGCCGAACTCCCTCCAGTACGACAGCAGGGCATCGGGTAACCGTCCCGCGTAGGTGTTCTCATGCTCGGCGCTGCACTCGGACCCCCGCCACGACAGCGGAAATTCCGTGAGGAAGTACTCGAACACCTCGTCCGCCACAGACGGTCACCACCTCGCGGTCTTCGGGCCGACCTGCCTGCCGTGGGGCTCAGAAGCGGCAGGCGCGGATGTCGGTCATGAGGATGGCCTTCGCGCCGAGATCGGCGAGGTCGTCCATGATCGGGTTCGCATCCTTGCGCAGGACCAGGGCGCGGACGGCGACCCAGGCATCGTCGGCCATCGGGGCGACGGTCGGCGACTCCAGTCCCGGCGTGACCGCGACCGCCTGCTCGAGCAGCGACTTCGGGCAGTCGTAGTCGAGCATCACGTACTGCCGGCCGTAGACGACGCCCTGCAGGCGCGCGGTCAGCTGGTCCCGGGCCCGTGCGGGCTCCGATCCCTCGCGCTCGATGAGCACGCCCTCCGAGGAGAGCAGCGGCTCGCCGAAGGCGACGAGGTTGTTCTGCCGCAGCGACCGGCCGGACTCGACCACGTCGGCGATGAGGTCGGCGACGCCCAGCTGGATGGAGATCTCGACGGCACCGTCGAGGCGGATCACGTCGGCGGAGAGCCCCCGCGCGGCCAGATCCGCGCGCACCAGGTTCGGGTACGACGTGGCGATGCGCTTGCCCTGCAGGTCGGACAGCTGCCAGTCGGTGCCCGCGGGACCGGCGTAGCGGAAGGTGGACCGGCCGAAGCCGAGGGCGAGCCGCTCGGCGAAGGGCGCGCCCGAGTCCAGCGCCAGGTCGCGGCCGGTGATACCGAGGTCGAGCTCGCCCGAGCCGACGTAGAGCGCGATGTCCTTCGGGCGGAGGAAGAAGAACTCCACCTCGTTGGCGTTGTCGATGACCGTGAGGTCCTTGGCGTCCGAGCGGCGGCGGTAACCCGCCTCGCTCAGGATGGCGGCGGCGGCCTCGGAGAGCGCGCCCTTGTTCGGTACGGCGACCCGCAACATGTTCGTCGATTCCTTCGGAGAAGTGCAGAGGTACGAGATTCAGAGGTACGAGTAGACGTCGTCGAGCGTCAGGCCGCGCTTGATGAGGAGCACCTGCAGCCAGTACATGAGCTGCGAGGCCTCCTCCGCGAGGTCCGCGTCACTCTGATGCTCGGCGGCGATCCACACCTCGCCCGCCTCTTCCAGCACCTTCTTGCCCAGGAAATGGATGCCGCGGTCCAGCGCCTCGACGGTCCCGCTCCCGGCGGGCCGCGCCTCGGCCTTCTCGGCCAACTCCGCGAACAACGTCTCCATGGTCTTCACGTAGCTCATTGTCCCACGCGAACTAGAGTGGTCCGTGTGGAGGGCAGCGCGACCGCGGAGGCGGCACCGTCGGCACCGCGAACGGATGGTCCCGACGCCCCGGCGAAGGGCTCGGCGCAGTACCGCTACACCCGCGCGTTGATCCGGGCTCGACTGCGCCTCGTCCGCGCCGCGCGCGACCCGGACCGGTTCCTCCGCGAGAACTACGACGACCTCGCGCGCAGGCACCCGCTGCTCGCGTGGGCGTGGAGCCTGCTGCATCTCGACTTCGCGGGGCTCTTCGTCGGCGGGTTGTTCTTGATGAGCAGCCTGACGGTGTCTCTGCTCCCCCGCTCGTGGTTCTTCCAGGGCATCGTGTCGGGCATCAATGCGGTGATCGGCTACGCGATCGGGGTGTTCCTCAAGTGGGTCGTCGTCGACCTGTTGGTGCGCTCGCACCCGATCCGGGACGACCCGAAGCGGGCCCGCTGGGTGCCGGTCTGGCGGGCGCTCATCGTGATGGGCGTGCTGGTCGGCGGCCTGGGGATGATGATCGCCGCGAAGCGCTGGCAGGACGACGTGCGGGCCCTGATGGGGATGCCGCCGGGATCGAACCTCTGGTACGTGCTCACGCCGGTCGTCGCCTTCCTGGTCTCGGCCGCCCTCATCTCGACCTTCCGCGTCCTCCGCGACCTGGGGCTGTTCCTGGCGCGCCGGGCGAACACCTACCTGCGGGTGCCGCAGCCCGCGGCGAAGGTCCTCGGCTTCGGCCTGGTCGTGGTGTTCGTCGTGTTCATGGTCAACGACGTGGGGTTCCGGGCGTTCACCGCGACCGCCAACAAGCTCGCGTCGGCCACCAACGACCAGCAGCCCGCGGGTTTCCCGCAACCGACCGAGGCTGAGCGCTCGGGATCGCCCGCCTCGGCGGCGCAGTGGTCGGGCCTGGGATTGGAGGGGCGCAAGTTCGTCGCGGGCGGGCTGCGCGCCGCGGAGATCGCCCGGTTCACGACACACCCGGTGAAGGAGCCGGTGCGGGTCTACGTGGGGCTGGAGAACGCCGCCACGTCGCAGCAGCGGGTCGCGTTGCTGCATCGCGAGCTCGCGCGGACCGGCGCGCTGAACCGCAGTCACGTCGTGATCATCCCGACCACCGGCTCGGGGTGGGTGAACCCGACGGCGGCCCGCGCCGTCGAGCTGATGTACGACGGTGACGTCGCGCTGGTCGCCGGGCAGTACTCCTACCTGCCGAGCTGGATCTCCTTCCTCACCGAGGGCGAGACCTCCCTGGCCGCCGGCAAGCGCCTCATCGATGCCGTGCTCGCCGATGTGTCCGCCCGGCCGGAGGGGCAACGCCCCAAGGTGCTGGTCATGGGCGAGAGCCTCGGCACGCGCGCCGGGGAGGGCGCGTTCTCCGGCCTGTCCGACATCCGCGCCAAGGTCGACGGTGTCGTCTGGATCGGGCCGCCCCGAGCCAATCCGATCCACTCCGCGATCACCGACCGCCGCGACCTGGGGACGCCCGAGGTGCTTCCCACCTACACCGACGGACTGATCGTCCGGTTCACCGACGGCAGGCGACCGCTCGCGGAGAGCGGGGGCGCGGAGTGGCTGGCTCCGCACGTCGTCTACGTCCAGCACCCGTCCGACCCAGTGGTCTGGTGGTCTCCGGACCTGATGCTGCGCGAACCGGATTGGCTCAAGGAAGCGCCGGGTAAGGACCGCAGCTCGGCGATGGCGTGGTATCCGTTCGTCACGTTCTGGCAGGTGTCGGCCGACCTCGCGAACGCCGCGGGGGTCCCCGACGGGCACGGGCACAACTACGGCACCGCCGTGGTGGACGCGTTCGCCGCGGTCCTCCCGCCCGCGGGGTGGACGCCGGCCGACACCGAGCGGGTCCGGATGGCCGTCATGGCCAGCGCCGCCATCGACGGTGCCGAGAAGTAGCTCACATCTCGTGGGCCGTCCGGCGCAGCAGGTCGACGGTGCCCGTACTCAGGGTGGCGATGTCCGCGGTGATGATGAGCGGCGATCTGAGCCGGGCCCACTGCGTGATCTGGGTACGGCCCTGGTCCTCCGTGACGCCGGGTAGGCCTGCGACCAGCATGTCGAGGTCCCGGACGGTGCCGGGGTCCGGCGGAACCCTGTCGAGTACATCCGCGATGCCCTGGTTCTCGGTGGCGGGCGCCCCGGTGCGCCAGGCCGGGACGACGTCGTTGGTGACGCGGACCGCGTCCGCGATCCCCGCCCACGTTCCGGTGGCACCGGGGACGTCGCCGGCGACGCCGCTGTTGGGGTTGATGGCGTACGTGATGCGTCGGCCCGTTGCGGCGAGGGCGTCACGCATGCGACGGAACGTTTCGCGCTGCAATTCCGCGGGAACACCGGGGCCGCACCAGTCGTACTTGAGGTAGTCGACGCCCCAGTCTGCGAACGTCCGCGCGTCCTGCTCCTCGTGACCCGCGCTGCCCGTCGAGCCGGGATAGGCGCCGGACTGCTGCGCACAGGTGCGGTCCCCGGGGCTCTCGTAGATCCCCAGCTCGAGGCCCTGCGCGTGGAGCCGGTCGGCGAGCGCCGGGATGCCGCCCGGAAAGGTCCGCGGGTTCGCAGTGAGTTCGCCCGCGCCGGTCCGGTCCGGGGCGAACCAGCAGTCGTCGACGATCACGGTCCGGTAGCCCGCGTCAGCGAGTCCGCTGCTGATCAGCGCGTCCGCCTGGCGTTCGACCCGCGCCGCGGTGACCGTGCAGCCGTCCAGGTTCCAGCTGTCCCAGCCGAGCGTGGGCGGGACGGCGGGCCGCGACGGGACGTGCGGCGCCGCGCATCCGGCGGCGACCAGGACGGCCGCCACAGTGCACGGGACGAGGGGGTGTCGCACGCCCTCCGTGGTACCCGCAGCGGCTGGCAGGACGCTGTCAGGCGCGTCGACCGTGATACCCGACACCTTCCCGGCTTCTGGCCGAGCAGTCGGCGGCCGTCGCCGCTAATTTCCTTCCAATGAACCCACGTTGGCCGACAATGTGCGCGCTCCTCCTCGCCGTCGCGGGGTGCGCGACCCACAACGACGAACCGGCGGCGAGCGCGGTGAGCTTCTCCGCGGTGCCGAGTGCGTCCGCCCGCTCGTCCGCGGCGCCCGAGGGCTCCGTGGAGCTGGCCGCCGCGGGCACGGTCTGCGGCTCCGTCGCCACAGCGCAGGACGCAGCGTCGGTCGTGATCCGCAGTGGTTCGGCGAACTGCGTCCAGGTGCTGCGGGCCGCCCGCGCCTACGCCGCGGCGGCCTCGCACGCGGACGGACAGCCCGTCGTGCTGGAGACCGGCGGGTGGCGGTGCGCCGCGACGACCGCCGCTGCTGCGGCGACCTGTCGCGCGGGCGACGCCGACTTCAGCGTCGGCTGAGCGGCACGAAGTCGGCGAGGCCCGCGCCGGACAGGGTGCCGAGGTGGCGGGCACCGTCGAGGACCGGCCCTGGCCCCACGGTGAGCACGGTGCATCCGGCGACGAGAGCGGACCGTGCGCCCGTCGGCGAGTCCTCGACCGCCACGCAGTCCGACGGTGCGAAACCCGCCAGCTCGGCACCACGGAGGTAGGGGTCGGGTGCGGGTTTGGGGGTCGGGATCTCGTCGCCGCAGACGGTGGCCACGAACCGGTCCCGGCCCAGGGTACCGAGAGCATGCTCGGTGACCTCGCGGATCGTGTTCGTGACGAGGACGAGCGGGACCTCCGCGGCGCCGAGCAGGTCGAGCGCCTCCCGGGCGCCCGGCTGCCACGGGATGCCACCGTCGAACAGCTCGACGACACGGTTCGACACCCACTGCTCGGCGCCCGCGTAGTCGCGCTCGGGTTCGGGGACCTGCGCGAAGTCGAACAGCTTGCGCAGCGCATCGCCGGTCGCGTTGCCGAGGGTCGTCTCCCGCTGCGCGGGCGTGATGTCGTAGCCCAGCGACCGCGTGAACTCCGCGACCGCGATGTCCCACAGCTTCTCGGAATCGAGCAGGGTGCCGTCCATGTCGAACAGGACCGCGGACGGCCGAGAGGAGGTGGTCATGGCGTGCACCCTATGCGCCCGGTCATCCGAGGTGTTAATTCATTCGTCACCCGAACGACGGATCTCTGTGTTTGAGTGCGATGCATGCGCAATAGCAGGTTGCTCGCAGCCCTCGCCCTGACCGCTTCGGCCGCACTGGTCGCGAGTTGCGGCACGTCGGGGAGCGATGCGGCACCGTCGTCCTCCGCAGCGGCGCCGTCGGGTGCAACGGCGAGTTTCACCGTCCCCGGCACCGACGATCTGCCGGCTGCGAAGCCCGGACAGGTGCACCTGCTGGCGTTCAACGACTTCCATGGCAACCTGCAGCCGCCGAGCGGCTCGACCGGGAAGATCGGCGGCAAGGACGCCGGCGGCGCCGTCTACTTCGCGACCGCGCTGCAGCGCCTCCGGAAGCGGTACCCCGACAACCTCACCGTGGCCGCCGGCGACCTGGTCAGCGCCAGCCCGCTCGTCTCCGCGCTGTTCCGCGACGAGCCGACGGTGAAGTTCCTCAACTCGGTCGGCCTGCAGGCATCGTCCGTCGGTAACCACGAGTTCGACCACGGCACCATCGAACTGGAGCGCCTGCAGAAGGGCGGCTGCGCGCCCCAGGGCTGCGAGCCCGGCGACCCGTTCACCGGCGCTGCGTACCAGTACCTCGCGGCGAACGTGACCAACGCGCAGGGCCAGCTGCCGCCCGGGACCGTCCCGTGGAAGATGTTCGAGGTCGCGGGCAAGAAGATCGCCGTGATCGGCACCGTGACGCCCGAGACCGCGACCATCGTCGCGCCGGAGGGCGTGCGCGGCTACACCTTCGGCGACGAGGCCGACGCCATCAACAAGTACGTGCCCGAGATCAAGGCCGCCGGCGCCCAGGCGATCATCGCGACGATGCACGACGGCGGCGCACAGAAGGACACCGGCGAGGCCGACCCGAACGCGTGCAAGGACGTCTCCTCCCCCGTCCCGGACCTGGCGAAGCGGATCGATCCCGCGGTGACCTCCCTGATCACGGCCCATTCACACCAGGCCTACAACTGCACGATCGACGGTCGCACCGTCACGCAGGCGGCGTCCTACGGCCGCCTGATCACCGACATCACCCTCGATTTCAGCGGGCCTGCGGCGAAGGCGACCGCGATCAACCGCGTCGTCGGCCGCGACATCCCGGCCGACGCCGCCACGCAGCGCCTCGTCGACTTCTACGCCCAGGAGGCGAAGCCGCGCGCCGACCGCGTGATCGGCAGGATCCCGACGGACCTCAAGCGCGACCCGTTCCCCGGCGGCGACTCCCCGCTCGGCGATGTGATCGCCGACGCGATGCTCTTCACCACCCGACCCCCGAACGAGGCCTCCGGCCAGATCGCGCTGATGAACCCGGGCGGCGTTCGCGCCGACCTCAAGGGCGGCGACGTGACCTACGGCGCGGCGTACACCGTCCAGCCCTTCGGCAACCAGGTCGTGACCGTCTCCCTGACCGGTCAGCAGATCATCGACCTGCTGGAGCAGCAGTGGCAGAACCCGGCGAAGGCGACGGTCCTGGCACCGTCGGGCATCACCTACAGCTACGACCCGAACGGCGCACCGAACCGGAAGGTGGTGCGGGACAGTGTGAAGATCGGCGACCAGCCGATCAACACCGTCGCGAAGTACCGCGTGACCACGAACAACTTCCTCGCCGCCGGCGGCGACGGGTTCAGCGAGTTCACGCGGTCCACCGACCTCACCGTCGGCGGCATCGACTTGGACGCGCTCGAGAAGTACCTGCAGGCCACCCCGAACCTGCCAACGCCGACCAGCCGGGTGACGAAGCAGTAGTCGGTGTCAGGGGTTCGCAGTAGCATCGGTTCATGACCGCCGCACCCGATCCCGCGTTGCTCACGCTGGAGGACTGGTTCGCCTTGGGGGAGGACGAATCGCTGCGGCGTGCGGAAGTGTGCCGGGGGGTACTGGAAGTGTCGCCGAGTCCGAGACCTGAGCATTCCGACGCCCTTCTCAGTATTGCGGGGCAACTGCGGGCGCAGGTTTCGCATCGGCAGTTCCGCGTACTGCACGAGCTCGACGTGATTCTCGACGGGGGTACGCGGCCCACCGTGCGCCAACCCGACGTGCTGATCCTTCGCGCGGGCGCTGCAGCTCCGATCACCGCGCGCGATGTACTCCTCGCTATCGAGATCCTCTCGCCCACATCCCTGCAACGAGATCGCTGGACCAAGCGCGCCGAGTACGCAGCCGCCGGCATCCCGAACTACTGGATCATCGACCTCGACGGCCCGTCCGCCGAGGTACTGACCCTCGTGGATGGGCGGTACGAGGGATCCGTCGTCACCGAACGCATCCAGGTCGACGGTGACCTCCCCCTCGTCGTGGACCTTGCCGACCTTCAGCGCTGATCCGTGGCCTGCGCTGAGCTCGCAGCAGCTGTCGGTGCTCCGTCGTACCATCGATGACATGACCGCTGCACCGAATCCCGCGCCGTTGACGCTGGAGGACTGGTTCGCCTTGGGGGAGGACGAATCGCTGCGGCGTGCTGAACTGTGCCGGGGGGTACTAGAAGTGTCGCCGAGTCCGAGACTGAAGCACACACGAGCGATCCGGCGTCTGGCGAACGCGATCGAGGCGCAGCTATCGGGCGACTTCGAGGTGTACGACGAGACGGACGTCATTGTCCATCATCGCCCTGCGACGGTCCGCCAACCCGATGTACTGGTCATCCGGGCGAGCGCGTCCGAGCCGCTCACCGCGGGCGATGTCGTCGTTGCGGTCGAGATCCTTTCGCCGGGTTCGGGCCGCCGCGACCGCGTGATCAAGCGCGATGAGTACGCGGCAGCCGGCATTCCGCACTACTGGATCATCGACCTCGACGGTCCGTCCGCCGAGGTACTCGCGCTGGTCAACGGTCGGTACGAGGGGCGGACGGTGACCGGTCGGATCCACACCGATGTGCCCACCGCGCTGGACATCGACCTCGCTGCTCTCGCCTACTGACGTCCGTCCAGTCCCAGCGCGGAGACCACCGCCTTGACAGCGTCGAGGGCACCGTCGAGCGACCCCGCGGTCGACGCTGCGATCTGCAGGCCGGCGGCATCGTCGAGCCGCCAGAACCACGCGGGCTCGCCGGGCTCCCCGGCCTGCAGGTGCAGTCTGTAATCGTCCACAGCCGGCGGCCTACGTGTTGAAGTACTTCGCCTCGGGGTGGGTGAGGACGAAGGCGTCGGTGGACTGCTCGGGGTGCAGTTGCAGTTCCTCGGAGAGCTCGACGCCGATCCGCTCGGGCTGGAGCAGCTCGACCATCTTGCGCCGGTCCTCGAGCTCGGGGCACGCCCCGTAGCCGAAGCTGTAGCGCGCGCCGAGGTACTTGAGGTCGAAGAAGTCGGTGACCGCGTTGGGATCGGTGTCGGCGACCTTCCGGCCGCCGGGCAGGATCAGCTCCTGCCGCACGCGCTGGTGCCACCGCTCGGCGAGGGCCTCGGTGAGCTGCACGCCGATGCCGTGGAGCTCCAGGTAGTCCCGGTAGCTGTTGGCGGCGAACAACTCGTTCGCCGCGTCGGCAATCGGCTGCCCCATGGTGACCAGCTGGAAGGGCAGCACGTCCACCTCGCCGCGCTCGCGGGCGGTGTCGCGGTCGCGGATGAAGTCCGAGATCGCGAGGAACCGGCCCCGCTGCTGCCGCGGGAATTCGAACGAGTACCGCACGGGCGCATCGGGATCCGGCGATTCGAGCACGTCGATGGTGTTGCCGTGGCTCACCGCCGGGAAGTAGCCGTAGACCACGGCGGCGTGGTCGAGGATGTGGTCGGACTTGAGCTTGTCGAGCCAGTACCGCAGCCGGGGCCGCCCCTCGGTCTCCACCAGTTCCTCGTACGACGGGCCCTCACCCTTGCGGGCGCCACGCAGGCCCCATTGGCCGAAGAACAGCGCCCGCTCGTCGAGCAGGGACGCGTACTCACTGATCGCGATGCCCTTCACGACGCGGGTGCCCCAGAACGGCGGGGTCGCGACCTCGAAGTCGAGTGCCACGTCGGAGCGGTCGGGGACGACGACGGGCGCGGCTTCGGCCTTGCGCTTCTCGGCGATCCGCTTGCTACGGGCGTGCCGCTCCTTGCGCTCGCGGGCCTTCTCCGCGGCGGCGATGGCCTCGGGGCTGTCCGGATCCGGCCCCTCGCCCCGCTTGAGCGACATGATGTCGTCCATCAGGCGCAGGCCCTCGAACGCGTCGCGGGCGTAGCTGACCTCGCCGTCGTAGACCTCCGCGAGGTCGGTCTCGACGTACGCGCGGGTGAGCGCGGCGCCGCCGAGCAGCACGGGGTACTTCTCCCCCAGCCCGCGGGTGTTGAGCTCCTGCAGGTTCTCCTTCATCACCACGGTGGACTTCACGAGCAGTCCGGACATGCCGATGACGTCGGCGTGCTTGTCCTCCGCGGCCTCGACGATCGCGGCGATCGGCTGCTTAATGCCGATGTTGACCACCTCGTAGCCGTTGTTGCTCAGGATGATGTCGACGAGGTTCTTCCCGATGTCGTGCACGTCGCCCTTGACGGTCGCCAGCACGATACGACCCTTGCCCGCCCTGTTGTCCCCGCCGTCGGTCTCTGCTTTTTCCATGTGCGGCTCGAGGTACGCGACGGCCGCCTTCATCACCTCGGCGGACTGCAGCACGAAGGGCAGCTGCATCTGCCCGGAGCCGAACAGCTCGCCGACCGTCTTCATGCCGGCCAGCAGCGTCTCGTTGATGATCGCCAGCGCGGGCTTCTCCAGCAGCGCCGCATCCAGATCGGCGTCGAGGCCCTCGCGCTCACCGTCGACGATGCGCCGCTCGAGGCGCTCGAACAGCGGCAGCTTCGCCAGCTCCTGCGCACGGGACTCCCGCGCACCCGCAGCGGAGACGCCCTCGAACAGCGCCATCAGCTTGGTCAGCGGCAAGTAGTCCGGGTCGCCCTCGGACTGCAGGCCGTCGAGACCCCGTCGGTCGTAGACCAGGTCGAGCGCGGTCTCGCGCTGCACGTCCTCGATCTTGCTCATCGGCAGGATCTTCGACGCGTGCAGGATCGCCGAATCCAGGCCGGCCTCGGTCAGCTCGTGCAGGAACACCGAGTTCAGCACCTGCCGAGCGGCCGGGTTCAGGCCGAAGCTCACGTTCGACAGGCCGACGGTGAAGTGCAGGCTCGAGTACTTCGCGTGCAGGATCCGCACGGCCTCGATGGTCTCGAGAGCGTCCCGACGGACCTCCTCCTGGCCGGTCGAGATGGGGAACACCAGCGGATCGATGATGATGTCGTCGAGCGCCAGGCCCCAGTTCTCGGTGAGGTCGGTGATGAGGCGCTCGGCGATCCGCACCTTCCACTCGGCGGTGCGCGCCTGGCCCTCCTCGTCGATCGTCAGCGCCACAACGGCCGCGCCGTGCGCCTTGACCAGCTCCATGATCCTGGTGAACCGCGACTGAGGACCGTCGCCGTCCTCATAGTTCACCGAGTTCACGGCGCACCGTCCGCCGAGGTGCTCGAGCCCGGCCTTGATCACCTCGGGCTCGGTGGAGTCGATCATGATCGGCAGCGTCGACGCCGTGGCCAGCCGCGCCGCGAGCGCGGCCATGTCCAGCGCACCGTCGCGGCCCACGTAGTCGACGTTGAGGTCCAGCATGTGCGAGCCGTCGCGGATCTGATCCTTGGCGATGTCGACGCACTTGTCGTGGTCCCCGGCCAGCATCGCCTCGCGGAAGGCTTTGGAGCCGTTGGAGTTCGTGCGCTCGGCGATCATCAGGATCGAGCTGTCCTGCGCGAACGGCACCGATGTGTACAGGGAGCTGATCGCGCTCTCCGACTCCGGCGCGCGCCGCGCCTGCTCGGTGACGCGCACCGCCTCGGCGACCTGGCGGATGTGCTCGGGGGTGGTACCGCAGCAGCCGCCCACGAAGGCCAAGCCGTACTCGCCGACGAAGCCCGACAGCGCCTCCGCCAACTCCTCCGGCGTCAGCGGATACTCCGCACCGTTCTTACCCAGCACGGGCAGGCCCGCGTTCGGCATGACCGACACGGGGATGCTCGAATGCCGCGACAGGTACCGCAGGTGCTCGCTCATCTCAGCCGGACCGGTCGCGCAGTTCAGGCCGATCATGTCGATGCCCAGCGGCTCCAGCGCCGTCAGCGCGGCCCCGATCTCCGATCCGAGCAGCATCGTGCCCGTCGTCTCGACCGTGACGTGCACGATGATCGGAATCCGCCGATCGAGGTCCGCCATCGCCAGATGGCAGCCCAGCACCGCGGCCTTCGACTGCAGCACGTCCTGGCAGGTCTCGATGAGGAAGGCGTCCGCGCCACCGTCGAGCATGCCCCGCGCGGCTTCCGCGTACGCGTCCCGGATCACCTCGAACGACGTGTGGCCCAGGGTGGGCAGCTTGGTGCCCGGGCCGATCGAACCGAGCACGAACCGCGGCTCACCGTCGACCGCGAACTCGTCCGCGACCTTCCGTGCGATCGCCACGCCCTTGTACGACAGCTCCCGGATCCGGTCGGCGATGTCGTAGTCACCGAGGTTGCTCAGATTGCAACCGAAGGTGTTCGTCTCGACGGCGTCCGCACCCGCGGCGAAGTACGCGCGGTGGATGTCCTCGAGCACGTCCGGGCGGGTGTCGTTGAGGATCTCGTTGCACCCCTCCAGCCCCAGAAAATCGTCCAGGGTCAGATCGGCCGCCTGCAACATCGTGCCCATCGCACCGTCGCCTATGAGAACACGGCGTTTCGCCGCCTCCAGGAAACTCGACTGCAGCGGCTGCTGATGCGTACGGGTCATGGTCCCAGGGTAGTCGGTGCGGACGAATCTCCTCTTCAGGGCCTGCGCGTACGCTGATCCGGTGATCTATCCACCGAACCTCGACCGCCCCGTGCTCATCGCGGCGTTCGAGGGCTGGAACGACGCGGGCGACGCCGCGTCGGGCGCCGTCGAGCATCTCGAGTTGAGCTGGGACGCGACGCTGCTGACCGAGGTCGATTCCGACGACTTCTACGACTTCCAGGTCAATCGGCCGACGATCAAGCAGGTCGACGGCGTGACCCGGGCCGTGGACTGGCCGTCGACGACGCTGTCGGTGTGCCGTCCGCCCAAGGCCGACCTCGATGTGGTCCTGCTGCGCGGCATCGAGCCGAACTTCCGCTGGCGCGCGTTCTGCGAGCAGCTGCTGACGATCTTCGCCGACCTGCACATCGACAGCGTGGTGATCCTCGGCTCCCTGCTCGCGGACACGCCGCACACCCGTCCGGTTCCGGTCACCGGGACGGGGTACGACGCGGACTCCGCGAAGCGCTTCGGGCTGGAGCAGAACCGGTACGAGGGCCCCACCGGGATCACCGGGGTCCTCCAGGACGCGTGCGTGCGGGCCGGGTACCCGGCGATCTCGCTCTGGGCGGCGGTGCCGCACTACGTCTCGCAGCCCCCGAACCCGAAGGCCACCGTCGCGCTGCTGCAGCGCGTCGAGCAGGTCTTGGATCTCGCGGTGCCGCTGAGTGATCTGCCCGAACGGGCCGAGGCCTGGGAGGCGTCCGTCACGGAGATGACCGAGGACGACGAGGACGTGGCCGCGTACGTCCGCGGGCTCGAGGAGCGGGGCGACGCCGAGGCGCAGGACGCCGAGCAGCACATCGACGCCGATGCGCTCGCCGAGGAGTTCGAGAAGTATCTGCGGCGCCGCGATCCCGGAACGGGCCCGTGATCGGCGCCGCGGATCCGTCGCGGCGCTAGCCGATCCGTTCGATCGACACGACCGGCGTGGTGATGCGCCAGGTCCGCACGTCCGGGTCATCGGCCGCGCGCACCCAGAACTGAGCCGACTCCCCGACCCGGCAGCTCTTGATGCCGAGGAGCGGGATGTCCTCCGAGTCGCGCCGGAGCGCGCTGATGCTCCACTGCTCGTCCTCCGAGTCGCCGCCGATCCCGGGGGCGCGCATCAGGGTCTTCTCTGCCAGATCCACCACGTAGGTCGACGTGCGGGTCTGCACGGTCCAGACGCCCTCGGTCAGATCCGGGGCCAGCTCGCTGACGGTCCTCACAGGCGAAATATAGCGTGTCGGGGCGTCAGGCGGTGGCAGGTACGCCGAGCAGCGCGTCGACGGCGGCGCCCACGGCGGCCGGAGCGCCCGCGTCCGGACCACCCGTCGAGAGGGCCTTCTCGGCCCACGCATCGATGGCGGTGAGCGCGTGCGGGGTGTCGAGGTCGTCCGCCAGGTACCGGCGGACCCGGGCGATCAGCTCGGCACCGTCGGGGCCCGACGGTGCCGCGAAGGCCCGGCGCCACAGGTCCAGGCGCGCCTGCGCCCGCTGGAGCACCGCGTCGGACCACGGCCGGTCCTGGCGGTAGTGCCCCTCGAACAGGCCGAGCCGGATCGCGGCGGGGTCGACGCCCGCACGCCGCAGCTTCGAGACGAAGACGAGATTCCCGCGGCTCTTGGACATCTTCTCGCCGTCCAGCCCGATCATCGCTGCGTGCACGTAGTGCCGGGCGAAGCGACGCTCGCCCGTGGCGGCCTCGACATGCGCGGCCGAGTACTCGTGGTGCGGGAAGATCAGGTCACTGCCGCCGCCCTGGATGTCGAAGTTCGCGCCGAGGCGGTTCGCCGCGATCGCGGCGCACTCGATGTGCCAGCCGGGCCGGCCGGGCCCCTGCGGCGAGGGCCACGACGGCTCGCCGGGCCGCTCCGCGCGCCACAGGATCGGGTCGATGCGCTCCTGCTTGCCCGGACGGTCGGGATCGCCGCCGCGTTCGGCGAAGTACTTCTCCATCGTGGCGCGGTCGTAGCCGGACTCGTAGCCGAACTGCTCGGTGGCGCCGGAGCGGTAGTACACGTCCGGGAAGTCGGGGTCGTCCACGACGTATGCGGACCCGTTGTCCAGGAGTTTCCCGACGTACTCCACGACCTCGCCGACCGACTCCACCGCGCCGATGTAGTCGCGCGGCGGGATCACCCGCAGGGCCTCCATGTCCTCCCGGAACAGGTCGATCTCGCGGGCGCCCAGATCGCGCCAGTCGATGCCGTCGCGCTCCGCCCGCTCGAACAGCGGGTCGTCCACGTCGGTGATGTTCTGCACGTAGTGCACCTCGTGGCCGTTGTCCCGTAACACCCGGTTGACCAGGTCGAACGCGAGGTATGTGGCGGCGTGCCCCAGGTGGGTGGCGTCGTAGGGCGTGATTCCGCACACGTACATCCCCGCCACCGCGCCGGGGTTGACCGGGCGCACCGCCGCGTCGGAGGTGTCGTGCAGACGCAGCGGGACCGACGGTCCGGGCACGCTGGGAACGGTGGGGGTCGGCCAGGAACGCATGCCCCCACCCTATGCGCCGGTGCGTCGACGTGGATTTCGGGCCGGAAACATCGGGCCCGGCGCGCCGAACAACACTCCGCGCGACCCGTCCGAATGCCTCCCTGCACCGCTCCGGAGCAGCACGAACGCTGTGCCGCAGGAACTCTCAGCAAACTCTTGCCTCCGAACGCTGGTCATCGACGAGTCCGCGGGCCATGCTTACCGGACCTGGCCGACCCTGCGCCCTCGGAGGTGAACACGATGTCCCCCAGCCGTTTTGAGCGAGGACCCGAATCGGTGTCCACTGTCCGTGCCCGGCGGGCCTGAGACCTGCCGCTCCTCTCGAGCCACGTTCGTCGAACACGCCCTCGGTAGCGAGGGCGTGATGTCAGCCATCCGCACCAGGAGGTGTTCGCCATGCACGGAGACTGCCCGATCCGATTCACCGATGACAACGGCGCGACCCTGTGCGATGTCACCGACGTGCTCCTCCCCGCGGAACTGCGGTGGTACCAGCTGCTCCTGGTCGGCGGGGTCGTGCTCGCCGTGATCTGGCGACGGCTCGCGGACGCCCGGCCGGTCGACGGCCCGCCCCTGACCACGCCCGAGCTGGCGCGCCTGCGCGACGCGCGGGCACCCGTGGTCGCGGCCCTGGGCATGCTGCGGGCCGGTGGGCACGTGACCGCGGACGGCCGAGCGGACCCGGCGCGACCACTGGGCCCGCTCGCCGACCCGTTCACCCGGGCCGTTCTCGCCCGGTTGGCGGCCGAACCCGCCCGTACCGCGAACGAGCTGGCGGCCGATACCGGCGAGGAGCGTGCGGCCCTGGAGAGCTCGCTCGCCGCGCGCGGGCTGTGGCGCAACGGTGAGGTCCGGTGGCGCATGCGGGTCGGAGCCGCGCCCGTCACCGCCGTGGTGGCCGCAGCCCCGTTCCTCGTGTACCGGGCGACCGCCTCCAGGAACGTCGAGGACGCCCTGCGGGTGCCCGGCATCGTCGTCCCCGCCATGATCCTCGGGATGTTCGTCCTGCCGCGACTGTGGAGCGTCTCCCCCGAGTCGCGTGCGGGGAATCGACTCGTCGCCGACGAGCGGAAGCGATTCGACTACCTCGCGCCGTCGCGCCGGCCGTCGTTCGCGACCTACGGCGCGGCGGCGGTGGGGCTCTCCGTGGCGTTGTTCGGCACCGCCGCGGTCTGGCAGCTCGACGATGCGTTCGCGGGTTCGGTCGAGCTGGCCGGGAGTGCGGAGGCCTCTGGCGACGGTGGCGGGTCGTGTGGGGGCGCGTCCTGCGGCGGGGACGGTGGCGGAGGAGGCTGCGGCGGGTGCGGGGGTTGTGGCGGCTGCGGTGGGTGCGGAGGATGAGCACCGTGACGCGCACCGTTTCCGCCCTCGGCGACCTCGGACTGGGGTGGCGCCGCGAGATCGCCGGCGTCATCGCGGACCTGCGGCCCGGGTTCTGCGAGGTGATCGCCGAATCGGTGCCGATCCGGCGCAGGCGTGCCGTCCCCGATCCGCTCCTCGTCGACCTGCGCGACCGCGGCGTCCCGCTCGTGCCCCATGGCGTGGCCCTCTCGCTCGGCGGGGTCGACGAACTCGAGCCCGACCGGGTGCACCGGCTGGCCGCCTGCGCGGAGGCCTTCCGTGCTCCGCTCGTCAGCGAGCACATCGCCTTCGTCCGCGCGGGCGGCATCGAGGCGGGGCACCTACTGCCGGTACCGCGCACCCGCGAGGCGCTGGACGTACTGGTGCGCAACATCACCCGCATGCAGGACGCGCTGCCGGTGCCGCTGGCGGTGGAGAACATCGCGGCGTTCCTGCGCTGGCCCGAGGACGAGTACTCCGAGGGGCAGTTCCTCGCGGAGCTGCTGGAGCGGACCGGCGCCCTTCTGGTCCTCGACGTCGCGAACGTCTACGCGAACGCCCGCAACCGCGGGCTGGACCCCCGAGAGGAGTTGGCACGACTGCCCGTCGACCGGATCGCGTACGGCCACGTCGCGGGCGGATCGGAGGGCGGCGGCCGGTATCACGACACGCACACCGACCCGGTGAACGCCGGCGTGCTGGAGCTGGTCACGGCGCTGCGGGAGCGTGCGGACGTCCCGTTCATGCTCGAGCGGGACGGCCGCTACCCGCCTGCGACGGAGCTCTTCGACGAGCTCGACGCCATCGCCTCCGCGGCGGGGTGCGCGCCGATCACCGACGACGCGAGGAAGGCGTGGTCATGAGCCTGCGGGAACGTCAGGAGGCCCTGGTCCGGGCCCTGGTCGACGGTGGGCCCGTGCCCGACGGGTTCGATCCCGACGAGGTCGCGGCCGCGGGCGCGGTGTGCCGGCACAAGCGTGACGCCCATGCCGGACACGCGGAGGCGGCGCACCGTCGGCGCTGGTGGCGCAGGCCCGGACGCTGAACCGTCAGAAGGGCGGCCAGGGAATCGGCCGGCTGGGCGTCGGCAGGGGCATGGCGCCCAGGTCGATCAGCTCGGCAGCGCGCTCGATGAGGGCCTCCCGCTCCTCCTCGGTGATGAGGCCGGCGAGGTCGGGCGGCGCGGCGCGCAGCGCCTCCAGGTCGGCGAGCAGCTCGTCGGGCACGAGTCGCCCGGCCCAGCCCCACAGGACGGTGCGCAACTTAGGGGCGCTGTGCAGGCAGATGCCGTGGTCGATGCCCTGCACCCGGCCGTCCGGACTCAGCAGGATGTGGCCGCCCTTGCGGTCGGCGTTGTTGATGATCACGTCCAGGACGGCGAGCCGGCGCAGGCGCGGATCGTCGGCGTGGGCCAGCGCCACCTCCGCGATACCGTCCGGCGCGTCCGCATCCTCGGCGTAGCCCGTGAACACCTTCAGGTAGCCGTCGGGCACGCCGTCCAGCGGGAACAGATCCACCAGGTCGGGCGCTCCGTCCTCCGCGTCGGGCTCGTCGACCCAGCGCTGCACCATCCCCGGGCCGAGCGGGCCGTCGCGTAGGACGGTCTCGGGGATGAGTCCCCACCCCAGGGCCTCGGACACGCGGTACGACGCGACCTCGCGGCCGGCCAGCGTGCCGTCGGGGAAGTCCCACAGGGGCACCTCGCCGCGGACGGGCTTGTAGACCGCGCGCTCGCCGGTGTCGCCGAGCTCGCACAGCAGGGTTGCGTTGGACGCGCTGGTGATGCGGCCCAGGATCGTCAGCTCGGCGGCCTCGAGGTCCACCGTGCGATCCACCTACCGGTCCTCGTCGTCGGTGCCGAACGCCGCGCCGCGCCGATAACCGTTGAGGCGCACGCACATGTGGCCGTCGGCGTCCAGCGGCTCGCCGCACAGCGGGCACGCCGGTCGCCCCGCCCCGAGCACCTTCTCCGAGCGGTTCGCGAACTCCCGCGCGGCGACCGGGGTGAGGAACACCCGGACCGCGTCCGGGCCCTCCTCGGCGTCGTCCGCGAGCACCACGGACTCGTCGAGCTCCTGCTCGGTGATCGCCAGCAGCTCGATCACGACCGCCCGCTCCTCGGAATCCCAGCCCAGCCCCATCGTGCCGACCCGGAACTCCGGGTCGACGGGCATCACGAGCGGCTGCAGGTCCGTGACGGGCGTGCCCGCCGGCGGCATCTCCATGCCGAATCGGCGCGAGACCTCGTCGAGCAGGGCGGCGATGCGTTCGGCGAGGACCTCGACCTGCTGCTTCTCGAGCAGTACCGAGACGATCCGCGCGTCGTGCACGGCCTGTAGGTAGAACGCCCGGTCGCCGGGCTGCCCGACGGTGCCCGCGATGAACCGGTCGGGCGTCCGGAAAACGTGGACGGAGCGACTCATGCCTCGCCTCCCACGGTTGCCTCCTCAGCTGGACGTTTCGGCAGCGCGACGCTACCGGACGAGTTCACGCACTGCACCAGCGGGCGGTTCGGGCCGTAGGTCACGATCGACACCGAGGCCGGTGCGACGAAGATGCGCTGGAACTGGTCGAGGTGCGTGCCGAGCGCGTCGGCGATGACCGCCTTGATGACGTCGCCGTGGCTGCACGCCACCCACACCGCGCCCGGTCCGTACTGCTCGGTGTACCGACGGTCCGCCTCGCGCACCGCCGCGACGGCGCGCGCCTGGACGTCGGCGAGGCCCTCACCGTCCGGGAAGACTGCGGCCGAGGGCTGCTCCTGGACCGTCTTCCACAGGGGCTCCTGCAGCAGGTCCTTGATGGCGCGGCCCGTCCAGGCGCCGTAATCGACCTCGATGAGCCGCTCGTCCACCTCCGGCGTGACGCCGTGCGCAGCGGCGAGCGGCGCGAGGGTCTGCTCGCAGCGCAGGAGCGGCGAGCGGACGGCGGCCACGATGTCGACATCGGCGAGGCGGCCGACGAGATCGGCGGCCTGCGAGCGGCCCGTCTCGTCCAGCGCCACGCCCTCGCCGCGCCCCGCGAGCACGCCGGAGGTGTTCGCGGTCGAGCGGCCGTGGCGGAGCAGGATCACGGTCATGCTCCAGAGTCTATGCGCGGCCGCCACGTACGCTATTTGAAAGTGTTCCGCGCACCGCCGTGCATACCGTGCGATGCGCATCGTCGAAGGAGGAGCGATGACACTTCCCCCGTCCCCGGCCGGCCCGTCCGGCCCCTGGTCACCGTCGCGCACACCCGTCGAACGGCCGCTGCAGGCGCCGATCCCGCCGCTCCGGCCCGGCGAACCGCCCCGGCTGTACGGACCGCCCGTCGCGCCGCCCTCCGGCACCGATTTCATGTTCGGCGGGTTCTGGCCGGAGAAGGACCTCGCGCCGCGGCCCGCGCTGTTGGCAGCGGCGGCCGTGATCGGGGTCGTGGCGGCGGTGATCCTGCCCTACCACTACGCGGTGTCGCTCGCGGGCCTCATCGTGGTGGCCGCCCTGCTCCTGGTACCGCTCGGGATCTCGCGGCACCGGGCGCGGCCGTACACCGGGCTGGTCGCCGCGCTCGGCGCCGCGCTGGTCTCGCTCATGGTGCTGCGGGCCGCGGGCTGGCTGACCGCGCTGGCGTTGCTGGTGCTCGTGCCGCTGGTCTTCTCCGCGCTCTCCGCGGGGAGAACGGTCCTCGACCTGCTCACGGCCGCGGTGATGTGGCCGCTGTCGCTCCTGCGCGCGGCACCGTGGGCGCGGCGGACCGCCGGGACCGTCCGGTCCCTGCCCGTCGGGTGGCCGGTGGTGCGGACCGCCGCGCTGTGCGTGGCGGCGCTGCTCGTGTTCGGGGCGTTGTTCGCCACGGGCGACGCGGTGTTCGGGTCCTGGGTGCAGGCCCTGATGCCGACCTTCGACGGCGGATCCGTCGTCCTCCGAGTGCTGGTCGCGGCGGCGATCGGCGCGCTGGCGCTGGGCACGCTGTACACGGCCGTCAATCCCCCGCGCCCCGTGCACGCGCCCGGTATCCCGGCCGGACCGTCGCGGACCGTCCGGCGGTTCGAATGGCTCGCCCCGCTGGGCGTGGTGATCGCGATGTTCGCGGGTTTCGTCGCCGCGCAGGCCACCACGATGTGGGCCGGGCACGACTACGTGCAGCGCACCGCGGGCGTCACCTACGCCGAGTCGGTGCACAAGGGCTTCGGCCAGCTCACCGTCGCGACGCTGCTGGCGCTCCTGACCGTCGCGTTCGTCTGGTGGGCCGCGCCGCGGGAGTCGAGGTCCGACCTGGCCGCTCTCGCTGGTGCTCTCGGTGCGTTGTGCGCGCTCGCCCTCGTCGTCGTCGTGTCGGCGCTGTACCGGATGCACGTCTACCAGCAGGCCTACGGCTTCACGACGCTGCGGCTGGTCGTCGACGCCTTCGAGCTGTGGATGGGGCTGCTCCTGCTGCTCACGATGGTCTGCGTGGCCGTGCGCCGCGTCGGACGACTGCCGCGGGCGGCGCTGGCGTCGGCCGCACTCGTGGTGATCGGACTCGGCTGGATGGATCCCGAGGCCTGGATCGCCGAGCACAACGTCCAGCGGTACGAGGACACCGGCAAGGTCGACACCGCGTACCTCGCCACCCTCGGCCCCGACGCGCGCGCGGCGATCGCGCGGCTCCCGATCGACGTCGCACAGTGTTCGGTTCAGAAGGGCCCCCGGAACGGGTCGTGGATCGAGTGGAACCTCGGCCGCGACCGAGCGCGCGATGTGCACCTGGACAGCCGGCTCTACCACCCGGAGTGCAACCCGAACCGGGAGGGCCAGGTCCGCTGACCGGCGTCGCCTACGCGGTCACCGCGGCCCGGGCGAGGGCTGCCGCCGCGGCCACGGCATCGTCGGACGCGGGCAGCAGGGGCAGCCGAACGGCGGGCGTCGCGATGCGGCCCTGCACGGCGAGGACTCCCTTGATGACGGTCGGGTTCGGCTCGGCGAACAGCGCGGTCGCGAGCGCGGCGAGCGCGCCGCCGAGGACGCGAGCCTCCTCGATCCGGCGCTCCCGCCACGCGCCGACCAGTGCGGCGAACTCCCCCGCCGCGACATTCGCGCCGGCCGAGATCGCGCCGTGTCCGCCCAGTGCGAGGACCGCGCCCACGAACGGGTCGTCGCCCGCGAGCACCGACACGCCGGCGGGCAGCCCCGTTCCGATCTCGGCGAGCAGCCGCACCGTCGTCTCCGTGACGCCGCCCACGGCGTGCTTGAACCCGGCCACCCCGTCGAGCTCGGCGAGCCGCAGCAGCGTCTCCGACGAGAGCGATCGACCGGTGCGCTGCGGGACGTCGTAGACGATCACGGGCACGGGGCTCTCCCCCGCGATCCGCCGGTAGTGCTCGACGACACCCGCCTCGGACGGCCGGGTGTAGTAGGGCACGACGACCAGCGCGAAGCCGGCGCGCCGGTCGACCCCGCGCAGCAGGTCGGCGGTGCCCGCCGTGGCGTTGGTCCCCACGCCCACGGTGAAGACGGCGCCGTGCTCCGCGCAGACCCCGCCGATGAGGTCGACGACGGACGCCCGCTCGGGGCCGGTGAGCGTCGCGGGCTCGCCGGTGGTGCCGAGGGCGACGAGGCCGTCGGCCCCGTCGGCGAGGGTGTCGTGCGCAAGGCGCTCGAGCGAGACGAGGTCGACGGTGCCGTCCGCCGCGAACGGCGTGACGAGGGGGACGTGGAGGCCGGTGAGCTGCATGGCTATAGGTTCCGGCACGCCGAGCGGCAGGTCCAGCGCGAGAATTCGATGTCGAGCATAAGCTGACCTGATGCTCGACGTTCATCGCCTCCGCCTGCTCCGCGAACTCGCCGAGCGCGGCACCATCGCCGCGGTGGCGCAGGCACTCGACTACACGCCGTCGGCGGTGTCGCAGCAGCTCGCGACCCTGGAGCGCGAGGCGGGGCGGCCGCTGCTGGAGCGCACCGGGCGCAGCGTCCGGCTCACCGAGGCGGGCCGAGTGCTCGTCGGGCACGCCGACGCGATCCTCGAGCGCCTCGAGCGGGCCCGGGCCGACCTCGACGCCCTCAGCACGGAGGTCACGGGAGAGTTGCGGATCGGCGCCTTCGGCTCGGCCATGCGGACCGTCGTCACGCCCGCGCTACTGCGCCTGTCCCGCGACCACCCCCTGCTGCGCGTGCGCGTGACGGAGATCGACCCGGCCACCGCCCCCGAGGAGCTGCGGTCACGGCGGCTCGACGTCGCGCTCCTGCAGCGCTACGACTGCCTGCCCGTGCGCACCGACCCGTCGCTCGACACCGAGCCGCTGTTCGACGAGGCCGTCCACCTGGCCGTCCACCGCGACCGACCGCGGACGCTGGCCGAGTGCGCGGAGGAGCGCTGGATCTCCGGCACCGTCGGCACGATGTGCGACGAGGCCACCGTCCGGACCTGCGAGAACGCCGGGTTCACGCCGCGGGTGCGGCACCGGACGGACGACTTCCCGGCGGTCCTCGCCCTCGTCGCAGCGGGCCAGGGCGTGGCCGTGATCCCCGATCTCGCCGCGGTCGACGTCCCCGCGGAGGTGCTGCTCGCGCCGCTCGAGGTGGCCCGGCACACCGCGCTCGCCTACCGGCGCGGCGCGGCCCGCGACCCGCTCATCGGGGCAGCCCGGCGGGCGCTCAGGTCGCGCTGACCACGCCGCCCCACAGCAGGCCGAGCACGAGCACGCCCACCAGAATGCGGTAGCCGACGAACCAGTTCAGCGAGTGCTTGGCGACGAAGTTGAGCAGCCAGGCGATCGCGGCGTAGCCGACGACGAAGGCGATGACCGTCGCGACCAGCAGCTGCGGCCCCGAGGCGTGCAGTCCGGGGCCGCCCTTCTCGAAGGCATCGGGCAGGCTGAACAGGCCCGACGCGGTGACCGCCGGGATCGCGAGCAGGAACGACAGCCGCACGGCCGCCTCGCGCCTGAGCCCCAGGAACAGGCCCGCGCTCGACGTCGCGCCGGAGCGGGAGACGCCGGGGATCAGCGCCAGGCACTGCGCGAGGCCCATGAGGATGCCGTCGCGGGCGGTGACCTGCTCCAGCGGCCGCTGCCGGTTCGCGAAGTACTTCGAGCTCACCCACTCCGCCGCGAAGATGACCACCGAGAACACGATGAGCATGGTCGCAACGAGATACAGGTTGCGGGCAGCGGTCCGGATCTCGTCCTTGAGCAGGTAGCCCAACACGCCGATCGGGATCGTGCCGATGATCACGTACCAGCCGATCCGGTAGTCGACGCCGCGCTCGGCCCTGTCGAACAGGCCGCGGAACCAGGCCACGACGATCCGGTAGATGTCCCGGGCGAAGTAGATCAGCACCGCCAGCTCGGTGCCGAGCTGCGTGACCGCGGTGAACGACGCGCCCGCGTCGTCGCCGAACCAGATCCCCGACACGATCCGCAAGTGCCCCGAGGACGAGACGGGGAGGAACTCCGTCAACCCCTGCACCACACCGAGCACGATCGCCTGCAACCACGTCATGTCCACCGGGGCAGGCTACCGGGCGGACCGGCGATCGGCCGGGCGCGGTAGCTTCGAGGGATCATGACCCGCACATTCGCGTCTCGAATCGCCACCCTCACCGTCGTCGCCGCGGTCGCCCTGGCCGGGTGCTCGACGACGCCCTCGCGGGAGAGCCGCCCCACGATCGTCCCGGCGCAGGCCGCCGTCGCGCCGGAGCCGACGGTGCCGCCCGCCGGCACGGTGTCGCCGTCCGGCGCGGGCGAGGGGCTCGCGTTCGATCCCGTCGGTCGTCGGCTCGCGGCGATCGTCGGGAACGAGGTGATCGTCTACGACGTCGACGGTGGGCTCAGAGAGGTCGGTCGGTCGACGCTGTCCGCGCGCCCGAGCCAGGTCGTCCCGAATCGCGACGGTGGCTTTCTCATCGCGGCCGGTAAGCAGGCCGTCGTGCTACCGCGGAATACCGGCGCCGACGGCTCCGTCACGGTCGGTAGCAAGACCTTCGACGTCGATGCCGATGTGCTGACCGTCGCCCCGTACTCGCGCGACGGCGTCACCGTGCTCGCGGGCACGAAGAACGGCGAGATCGTGGCGCTGGGGGCACCGTCGGGCCCGAAGACCATCACCGGCCCCGTCGAGGCGAGCAGGATCCTGGTCCACGGCTCCGACGTCGCCGTCGTGGACCGCTTGCAGTCGTCGATCACCACCGTCGACGTGCCGGGCGGGAAGATCGGCAAGGGCCTGCGCGTGGGCCGCGGTGTCACCAATGCGGCGGTCGACCCGAACGGGCGGGTCTTCGCCGTGGACACGGGGAAGAACCAGGTCATCGGATACACCGTCGCGCCGCTGATGGAGCGCTTCCTGTACCCGGAGGCGGGGTCGCCGTGGGCGGTCGACTACGACGCGACCGGCAAGCTCATGTGGGTCACCCGCACGGCGACGAACCAGGTGGTCGGGTACGCGCTCGGCTCCGGCATCCCTGAGCAGCGCAAGCTGTACCCGACGGTGCGCCAGCCCAACGCGATCGCCGTCGACGCCAAGACCGGGACGCTGTACGTGCAGTCGGCCACCGGCGCCGGCATCCAGGCGATCCCGACGCGATAGGGAACGGACATTGACCACCAGCACCCGGAGCGCCCCCGACGAGGACGAGTACGATTTCCTGCCGTTGCGATTGCCGCGGGAGGTCTCCCGGGTGACCGCGGCGATGCGGCTCACCATCGAAGCGGAGTTCGGTGGGTGGGAGCTGTCTCGCGTGCGGCTGTACACCGACGGATCGCGGCGGGTGCTGCTGCGCCGCAAACGCACGAAAACGTCCGGCATGCTGCCGCCGGACGCCACGAAGGGGTTGTGAACGCCATGTCAGAGTTGTCCCAGGTGGTGTATCGCTCGCTCCTGCGAGTGATGTTCCTGATCTCGCCGGAGCGCATCCACCACCTGGTGTTCGGCCTCATCCGCGGGACCACCGCCGTGCCACCCGTCCGGGCCGCGATCCGACGGGGCCTCGCGCTCCGCGATCCGATCCTCGAACAGACGGTGTTCGGCGTCCATTTCCCCGCACCCGTCGGCCTCGCCGCCGGCTTCGACAAGAACGCCCGCGCCGTCAACGGCTGGGGCGCCCTCGGCTTCGGCTTCGCCGAGATCGGCACCGTCACCGCGCACCCGCAGCCCGGCAACCCCACGCCGCGCCTGTTCCGGCTCCCCGCCGACCATGCGCTGATCAACCGGATGGGCTTCAACAACTACGGCTCCGGTGCCGCGGCGAACGAGCTGCGTAAGCGCGACGCGGGGCCGACCGCGGTACCAATCGGCGCCAACATCGGCAAGACCAAGGTCACGCCGCTCGAGGGCGCCGCCGACGACTACCGGATCAGCGCCATGCTCCTGGGACCGCTCGCCGACTTCATCGTGGTCAACGTCTCCTCGCCGAACACCCCCGGTCTGCGCGACCTGCAGGCCACCGAGTCGCTGCGCCCGGTGCTGCAGGCGGTCCTCGACACCGTCACGGTTCCGGTCCTGGTGAAGATCGCCCCCGACCTCGCCGACGAGGACGTCGACGCGGTCGCCGACCTGGCGGTCGAGCTGGGTCTGGCCGGGATCGTGGCGACCAACACGACCATCAGCCGCGCGGGGCTGGACACGCCGGCCGTCGAGGTCGACGCGATCGGCGCCGGCGGGTTGTCCGGTCGTCCGGTCAAGGAGCGCTCGCTGCAGGTGCTGCGCCGGCTGTCCGCCCGCGTGGGTGATCGGCTGGTACTCATCTCCGTAGGCGGGATCGAGGACGCGGACGACGTCTACGCGCGCATCCGCGCCGGTGCCTCGCTGGTGCAGGTGTACACGCAGTTCATCTACGGCGGACCGCTCTGGACCCGGTCCGTGCACAAGCAGCTCGCCGCCCGCCTGCGGGCCGACGGCTTCGCCTCGATCTCCGACGCCGTCGGCGTCGATCGCTGAACTGACCCGGCCACGACGAAGGCCGCGCCCCGGATCACGGGGCGCGGCCTTCGTTCGGTGTCAGAGCTGCTCGTAGACGGGGGTGATCCGTGCGCGAGCGATCGCCGTTCCGAGGAGGTTGAAGCCGAGGAACGCCGGGCTCGCACCCTCCGGCAAGTCCAGCCTCTCCACGCTCAGCGCGTGCACGACGATCATGTACCGGTGCGCGCCCGTTCCCGGAGGCGGAGCGGCACCCAGGAAGCGCCCCAGCCCGCCGTCGTTGTTCAGGGTGACGGCGCCTTCAGGCAGGGAGCCGGGCTCACCGTTGCCCGCGTCCTCCGCCAGCGACGTGACAGCAGCCGGGATGTTGGCGACCGCCCAGTGCCAGAAGCCCGAGCCGGTGGGGGCGTCGGGGTCGTACAGGGTGACCACGAAGGACTTGGTCTCGGCGGGGAAGCCCGACCAGGACAGCTGCGGCGAGACGTCGTCGCCGCCGGCGCCGAAGATGCCGCTGAGCTGTGGCGTGGCCAGGGTCGCGCCGTCGGCCACCGTCGAGGAGGTGAGCTCGAACGACGGCAACTGCGGCAGAATCGAATAGGGGTCGTACTTCTCGGACACGCTCTCTCCTTGCTTGGGGCGATCGGTGGTCAGGAGTTCATCAGGAAGTGCTCGAACACCTTGGTGCCGAACAGTAGCGACTCGACGGGCACCCGCTCGTCGACGCCGTGGAAGAGCGCCGCGAAGTCCAGCTCTTCGGGCAGTTGCAGCGGCGCGAAACCGAAGCAGCGGATGCCGAGCTTGGCGAAGGCCTTGGCGTCGGTTCCGCCCGACAGCATGTACGGCACCGTCTTGCCCGCGGGGTCGAACGCGAGGATGGCGTCGTTCATGGCGTCGACGAGGTCCCCGTCGAACTGGGTCTCGTAGGAGTCGAGCTTGGTGATCCACTCCCGCTCGATGTCCGGACCCAGGATCTCGTCGAGCTCCTTCTCGAACGCGGCCTGCCGGCCCGGCAGGACGCGGCAGTCGATGACGGCCTCGGCGGTCTGCGGGATGACGTTCGCCTTGTAGCCGGCCTTGAGCATGGTGGGGTTGGCGGTGTCGCGGAGGGTGGCGCCGACGATGCGGGCGAGGCCGCCGATCTTGGCGAGCTGCCCCTCGAGGTCCGGCCCGTCCAGGTCGATGTCGACCGTCGACTCGCGGTCCAGGGCACGGAGGAAGGCGATCACGCTGTCCGTGAGGACCAGCGGGAACGTGTGCCGCCCCAGCCGTGCGACCGCCTCGGAGAGCAGCGTCACCGCGTTGTCCTCGTGCACGAACGATCCGTGACCCGCCCGCGCCTTCGCGGTCAGGCGCATCCACCCGAGGCTCTTCTCGGCGGTCTCGACGAGGTACAGGCGCTTCTTGTCGCCCGCCGGGGTGTCGACCGTCAGCGAGAAACCGCCGACCTCGCCCACGGCCTCGGTGACCCCCGCGAACAGGTCCGGTCGGTGCTCGACCAGCCAGTGCGAGCCCCAGGTGCCGCCGGCCTCCTCGTCGGCGAGGAAGGCGAAGGTGATGTCGCGCGGCGGGACCGTGCCCGTGGACTTCAGCTGGCGGGCCAGCGCGAGCATGATGCCGCACATGTCCTTCATGTCGACCGCGCCGCGGCCCCAGACGTAGCCGTCTTCGACGGCGCCGGAGAACGGGTGCACGCTCCAGTCGGCGGGCTCGGCCGGCACCACGTCCAGATGGCCGTGCACGAGCAGCGTGCCGCGCTTGGGGTTGGCGCCCTTGAGGGTGGCGAACACATTGCCGCGGCCGGGCTGCCCGGACTCGACGTACTCCGTCTCGTAGCCGACCTCCTCCAGCCGCGCCTGGACCCACCTGGCGCACTCCTCCTCGCCCCGGGTGGTCTCGAGCTCACCCGTGTTGGAGGTGTCGAAGCGGATCAGGGAGCTCACGGTCTCGACGACCTCGTCGAGCGCGTTCACGTCAGTCGTAGCCACGCCCTGTATTTAACACGTCCCGCACCGGCACTGTGGCTCTCGCGGGTGGCCCGACGTGGCGATTTGGATTCCCGGGGCGCCGTGGATTACGGTTAACGAGCTTCCCAGCGCGGGTGGCGGAATGGCAGACGCGCTAGCTTGAGGTGCTAGTGTCCTACTAATGGACGTGGGGGTTCAAGTCCCCCTCCGCGCACAGAACGAAAACCCCGGCTCCGGCCGGGGTTTTCGCGTTTCACGGCGGCTCATCGCCGAGGCGGTGCCGACCTGATCGTCGCGAGGCAGTGATCACCGGCGAGGAACGATTCCAGGCTCACCAGTTCCAGGTCCGCGTCGTGCGCGCCGAGAACTCCTTCGATCATGCCGCGGTGCACGGCGCAGGTCACACCGGGCCGCCGTCGCGCGACCTCGAGGAACGGACAACGGTTCAGGCGGATCCCATCGGCGCGCCGCTCCGGTGCGAATCCCGCGTCGTCGAGCAGCTCGACAAGGTCCGCGAGGGAGTCGCTGGACGACCTCGCTCGCTGGGCCCCCCACACGCGTCCCGACCGCCGGGCGCGCTCGGCCGCGTCGGGCACGGACTCCAGCACGTCCACGAGCAGGTGCGCGAGGAGCGCGAAGTCGCGTGGGCCCGAGGGGTCCATCGCAGGCCGGGCGCGGTAGAGCATGCTGGGTCTGCCGGGGCCGTCCGACGGTGCGGCGGCCGCCTCGACGAGCCCGTCCTCGGCGAGGGCGTGCAGGTGGAAGCGCACGGTGGTAGTCGGGACACCCGTCGTTCCTGCGATCTCCGCCACGGTCTGCGCCTCGTTCGCGGCGCGTACGTGCTGCAGCACCTTCTCGCGCAGGACCTTCTCGGGCATCGCGGGCGATCCTCTCGATTAATACAAGTCAATCTTGTATTAATCTACGCCCGCGCCGACTAGCGCACCAGCTGCGGCGCCAGCTCGATCCTGTGGCTCGGGTCCCAGGGCACGTCGCCGTGCAGGGACGAGAAGCTGTACTCGATCTGCTCGCCGCCGCGGGACTCGTCCAATCGCAGCGCCGCCAACTTCCCTCGCGCCAGCAGCCGGCCCTCCGCGTCGTAGATCCGCGCGTCCCGCTCGGTGACGGCGTCGTAGTCCGCGTGGAATGCCTCGTACAGCTCGCGTCCTGTGAACGTATCCATGTCTCCATGGTGCGCCCGATGACGCACGCGCGCCACGGAATCCCGCGCGATCGGCGAGCAGTCGGAACAGTTCGTCGGATCTTGTCCCCACCTCGAACCCCGCACGACGCGCGGTGGTCTGGCAGGGTGACGGACGTGCCCCGGTCGATCGAGTCCGTCCCGTTCCGCAAGCTGCGCGACATCACGCCCGTCTCGCGATTCGGGGTCGGTGGCACCGACCTCGGAATCCCCTGCCGCGTCGGCGACGACGTGCTCTACGTCTTCGGCGACACCTTCGAGGGCCTGAGCATCGGAGCAGGCGACTGGCGCTCCCCCGTCGGCCTGTTCGGCGACCGCGGCGGTGTCGTCCAGCGCCCCGCGGGCCCCGATCGACGCCGCGCCCGGCAGCTGCTCGACTACAGCCACGACACGGGCCGGTTCACCACCATCCTGCCGACCACCTGCATCGAGGTCGACGGCGCGCTGTATCTGCACACGATGCGGATGCAGAGCCTGGACACGGTGGTCCGGACGGGCCTGTACCGCAGCGACGACGGCGCGGAGACCTGGCGGGAGGTGGCGCAGTACAACGCCGGGCACGCGGACGGCTGCTGGTGCATGTGGGCACTGTGCCCCGCACCGGACGGCTACACCTACAACGTCTCGACCGGCGGCCTGAGCCGCGACAAGGGGCTGCGGCTGCACCGGATGCGCACCGAGACGCTGGGGACGCTGCGCGACGGCATCGACGTCGAGTGGGAGCCCTGGGGCTGGCGCGCGGAGACGGGCTGGGCGTGGGGCAACCCGCCCACCGACCTCAGCCTGGGGCGGGGCTACGGGGAGCTGTCCTTGTCGCTGGTCGAGGGCACGTGGGTGCTGACCTATTTCGACGCCGCCGGCTACCGGATCGCGGCCCGCTTCGCGGACCGGATCGACGGCGTGTGGTCCGATCCGGTCACGCTGCTCCACGGCAGCTCGTGGCAGGACGAGGACCACGCCGCGGGCCGGGTGGCGCAGCTCTACGGCGGATACCTGGTCCCCGGGTCGACGCTGCGTTCCGCGCGCCTCGTCGTCTCGCAGTGGAACACCGCCGTCGGCCACCCGTACAAGTCGATGATGTTCACCGGGGCACTCCGCTCCTGATCCGGACGGTTCGCCTCGATTCAGGCGATGCCGGGCACCTCGGTCGCCGCGAAATCGGCGAGTGCCTCGGTGACGATGTGCGGAACGTCACCGGACACGTTGACGGTGACGCCGAACTCGTCGGAGTCCAGCGGCTCCAGGATGCTCAGCTGCGAATCGAGCATGCCCGCCTTCATGAAGTGGCCCGCACGGCTCTGCATCCGCTCCTGCAAGAGCCCCTCGTTACCGGTGAGGAAGACGAAGTACACGCTGGCGCCGGCGGCCCGGATCCGGTCGCGATACGCCCGTTTGAGCGCGGAGCACGCCACGACCGTGGGCCTGCCGGCGATCATCTCGTCGCGCAGGTACGCCCCGATGGTTCCCAGCCACGGCCATCGGTCCTCGTCGGTGAGGGGATGACCGGCCGCCATCTTGGCGCGGTTCTCGTCAGTGTGGAAGTCGTCGCCGTCGGCGAAGCTCCGGCCCAGACGGTCCGCCAGTTCGGCACCCACCGTCGACTTCCCGGAGCCGGACACCCCCATCACGCAGATCTGGATCGTGGCCACCCGTCGAGTAGATCACGACCGTGCGGAGCACGCGGGCGAAGCGCGCAGGGAAGGTCCCCGGGGAGCGCCGGGCGGCCCGTCGCATAATTGACCGCGGCGACGAGCGGGGGTGAGAACGGATGTGGGTGCTCGGCGCTGTGGTCGTGGTGATCGTGATCGCGGCGGTCGGGGCCCTCGTCGCGGAGCGGATCGCCCGGGAGGGGCTCCGTACGAAGCTCGTGGGGATGTGCACCGACGTCCTCGGGGCGGCCCCGTCGGTGGTGCTCGACGTACGCCGGCCCGTACTCCTGCAGCTGCTGCAGCGGCGGCTGTCCGGGCTGGACATCACCACCCGGGACGTCGGCGCGGGGCCCCACGCCATCATCCTCGACGGCCACGCGCGCGGCGTCGCGCCGGTGCCCGACGGGCTGCGGGTCGACGCCCTCACCGCGACCGCCACGCTGCGGCTGTCGTGGATCCGCCACGTGGTCGAGGCCGCCCAGGCCGGCGGAGGGGTCGGCGGTATCACCGTCAGTTCGGTGACCCTGATACCGCGGCGGAAATCGCTGGGGATGACGGTCGGGCTGCCCGTCGCGTTCGGGCTCGGCGTCGACATCCGCGTGGTCGTCGCGGTCGGCGTCAAGGCGGGGCGCCTCACCTTCCGGGTGACCGACCTGTCCATGCCGATCGCCGTGATCCCGGTCCCGATCCCCGTCGCCTGGGCGATCGACTCGTGGGTCAAGGAGCTCCGCCCCACGGTGATCCCACCCGCCCTCGATGCGCTCACCATCACGAGGGTGCACTGGCAGAAGAAGTCGGTCACCCTGGACCTGTCGGCCAGTGACACGACGGTGCCCCTCCCGTCATGAGGGACACTGTTCGCATGCCCGACACGATCAGCCCCATCCCGCCGGAGGACCTCGCCGCGTTCCATCGCGTGCTCGAGACCGCCGCGCTCCTCGACGAAGGCGACCCCCAGTCGGTCGAGGTACAGCGCGCCGTGGGCCACATGTTCAAGCTGCTCAAGCGCGAGCGGCGCAAGTCCGCCCGCTCGAAGGTCAAGGCCGCCGACCGCGACGTCCTCGAGCGGACCGCCACCGGCAACGCCGAGCGGATCGACGACGAGACGGCCGGGATCCTGCTGACCACGCCCACCGTCGGCGACAGCGCCGGGGAACTCCTGCGCCCGCAGAGCTGCTACATCTGCAAGCAGCCGTACACCCGGATCGACGCGTTCTACCACCAGCTCTGCCCCGAGTGCGCGGCGTTCAGCCACTCCAAGCGCGACGCGACGACGGACCTGCGGGGCCGGCGCGCGCTGCTCACGGGTGGGCGCGCCAAGATCGGGATGTACATCGCCCTGCGCCTGCTGCGCGACGGTGCCGACCTCACCATCACCACCCGCTTCCCGACGGATGCGGCCCGGCGGTTCGCGGCCCTGGCCGACAGCGCCGAGTGGCTCGACCGCCTGCACATCGTCGGCATCGACCTGCGCGACCCGTCGCAGGTCAGCGCGATGGCCGACGCCGTCGCGGCCCGCGGCCCGCTCGACATCATCATCAACAACGCGGCGCAGACGGTGCGCCGCTCCCCCGGCGCGTACTCGGCGCTCGTCGACGCCGAGTCGGGCGAGGTCCCGGCCGAGCTGGCGAGCCGGATCATCCGGTTCGGCCGCGCGAGCTCGGCGCACCCCGCCGCGCTGACCGAGGCTCTCGACGGGCACACCGGCGGCGTGTCGGGCGATCTCGCGGCACTCGACCCCGCCTCGCTGACCGCGCTGGCGCTGCGCGGCGGGTCATCGTCCGCAGCGCGGATCGACGACGGCACCGCCATCGACGCGGGCGGCCTGCTCCCCGATCTGGTGCACACCAACTCGTGGGTGCAGACCGTCGAGGAGGTCGAGCCGCTCGAGCTGCTCGAGGTGCAGCTGTGCAACTCGGTGGCCCCGTTCATCCTCATCTCGAAGCTCCGCCCGGCGCTCGCCGCGTCGTCCGCGCGGCGCAAGTACGTGGTCAACGTCTCCGCGATGGAGGGCCAGTTCGGACGGGGCTACAAGGGCCCCGGGCACCCGCACACGAACATGGCGAAGGCCGCGCTGAACATGCTCACCCGCACCTCCAGCGCCGAGATGCTGGAGCAGGACGGCATCCTCATGACCGCCGTCGACACGGGCTGGATCACCGACGAGCGCCCGCATCACACCAAGATGCGCCTCGCGGAGGAGGGCTTCCGCGCGCCGCTCGACCTCGTCGACGGTGCCGCCCGCGTCTACGACCCGATCGTCCAGGGCGAGGCGGGCGTCGACCTGCACGGCTGCTTCCTCAAGGACTACAAGCCTTCGCCCTGGTGATGGGCGGCCCGCCGACGCGGTGATGGGCGGTCCGCCGCCGCGGCGACCGACGACTAGGGTCGACGGAGTGACGGAAACGAAGGTCCTGTTCGACTGCGACACCGGCATCGACGACTCGATGGCGCTGCTCTACCTGCTGAGCAAGCCCGAGGTGAACCTGCTCGGGATCGTCTCGTCCGCCGGCAACGTCCCCGCGCCGCAGGTGGTCGAGAACAATCTCGGCTGGCTGGAGCTCCTGGGCCGCACCGACATCGACGTCTTCGTCGGTTCCGACGCGCCGCTGGCGACGCCGCTGATGACCACCGAGGAGACGCACGGGCCCTTCGGCGTGGGATACGCGGACCTGCCCACGCCCGGCCGCGGACCGTCGGACGTCCCGGGCGCGCAGGCGTGGTCGGACCTGACCCGGGCGCACCCCGGCGAGGTGGTGGCCCTGGTCACCGGCCCGTGCACGAACCTCGCCCTGGCACTGCGCGACGATCCCGGGATCCTGACGCGGCTGCGCCGCCTGGTCATCATGGGCGGCGTCTTCTGGCACCCCGGCAACACGACCCCCACCTCCGAGTGGAACGTCGCGGTCGATCCGGAATCGCTGTGGGAGGTGTTGCGCGCCTACGGCGAACTCGACGGCACCGGCACGCCCCTGCCGATCCTCTGCCCGCTCGACCTGACGGAGACCATCGAGCTCACGCCCGACCACGTCGTGCGGCTCGCCGACGCCGCCGGGTCCGGCCCGGCGGAGGTGCTCAGCCCCGAGGATCCCGACGGTACGCGGTCGGCCGCGAGCAACGCGGTGGTGCGGACGCTGTCCGACGCGGTGCGGTTCTACTTCGAGTTCCATCGCGACCACGACCAGGGCTACATCGCGCACATGCACGACCCGTTCGCCGCCGCGGTGGCGCTCGACCCGACGATCGCCGACACCACCGCGTATCCGGTGGACGTCGAACTCACCGGATCCCTCACGCGCGGAACCACTATCGCGGACGTGCACGGTGCCTGGAACCGTCCCGATACCGCCCGGATCGCCGTGTCGACGGACCAGGCGGCCTTCTTCGACGACCTGCTCGACTCGGTTGCGGGGCTCGCTCGTGCCCGCGACTGAAGGGCAGATCGCGGCCTTCCTGCCGGTCGCCTCCGAGAGCCTCGACACGATCGACTCCGTGCTCGGTGACCTGGACGACGAGACGGTCAACATCGCAACGCCCGGCGGGAACTCGGTCTTCGCGCTCGTCACGCACATCGGGGGTGCCCTGGGCTACTGGGGCGGGTCGCTCCTGGCGGGCGAGGACATTCCGCGGGACCGCTCGTCCGAGTTCGTCGCGATCGGCACCGTCGACGATGCCCGGGCGATCGTGCGCGGCCTGCGTGCCGACCTCCCGCGATGGGCGGCCGTGGCGGCGATCGGCGTCCGCAATCCGGCGGCCACGGGGACCACGCGGCGCGACGCCGCGACCGCGACGCCGGAGTGGGTGCTCACGCACATGCTGCGCGAGCTGACCCAACACACCGGACACATGGAGATCTGCCGCGACGTCGTGGTCGCTGCCGCACACTGACTCCCATGATGATTCCGAAGGCCATCGCGGAGGGGGTGCGCGACGGCACCGTCACCACGCAGTACCGCCGGTGGGACACGCCCCGGGTGAAGGTGGGCGGTACGCAGGTCACGCCGGCCGGGGTGCTGCGCTTCACCCGGGTCACGCGGGTGCCCGACGTCGAGCGGATCAGCGACCGGGCGGCGCGCGCGGCGGGAATGAAAGACGCCGCTGCGCTGCGGAGGGCGCTGCGGCCGCGGGATCCCGACGCGCCCCGCCGGGAGCGCTCCGCCCGGGGCGGCGAGCACGTGTACCGCGTCCACCTGGAATGGGCCGGCGAGGACCCGCGCCTCGCATTGCGCGAGGAACTCCCGGACGAGGCCGAGCTCGCGGGCATCGCGAAGCGCCTTGCGCGGCTCGACGCCCGCGAGAGCGGCCCGTGGACCCGCGACATCCTCGTCTGGATCCGTGACCACCCGCACGTCGTCTCCAAGGAGCTCGCCGCCGAGCGGGGCGTCGAACTGCTGCCCATGAAGGCCGACATCCGCAAGCTCAAGGGGATGGGCCTGACCATCAGCCACGAGGTCGGGTACGAGCTCTCGCCCCGCGGCGCGGCGTACGTGGATTGGTCGGCAACCCGGTAGCGAGCATCGATTTGGACGCCACGCGAAGTCGACATATCGTGAGTTACCTCCTCGACACCGACGTCCTCAGCGAACTACGCCGCCCGGCTCTCGCGGATCCGCGTGTCGTGAGGTGGGCGCAAGGGCAGGACGCGTCTCCCCACTTCATCAGCGTGCTCACGGTGATGGTGATCGAACGCGGAATCGTCGAGAAGGATGACCGGTGATCCTCGAGACTGTTCTGCGCGCTGTCCGTATCGGACGGAATCGGAGAGTCGCGCGTAGGACGAGGCCGGCTCGGCGGCACACCCGTCCTACGCGGGTTGCTCCGATTCCGCGGCGACCTCCGCGGTGGACTTCGCCCAGCGGTAGTCCGCCTTGCCGGCCGGGGTCCGCTTGACCTCGTCGACGAAGACGATGGTGCGGGGCACCTTGTAGCCGGCGAGCTCACTGCGGGCGAAGGTCTGCACGTCCTCGACCGACGGGCGCTCCTGCCCCTCCGCCACGGAGATCACGGCCGCGACCCGCTGGCCGTACCGCGCGTCGGGCACCGGGACCACGAGGGCGTCGGAGATCGCGGGGTGCCCGTGCAGGGTGGCCTCGACCTCCTCCGCGTAGACCTTCTCGCCGCCGGTGTTGATGCACTGGCTGCCGCGGCCGAGGAAGACGATGCCGCCGTCCTCCGCGGGGTAGCCCATGTCGCCGAGCACCGAGATCCGCCGTCCGTCGGGCAGCGTGGGGAAGGTGCGCGCCGACTTCTCGGGGTCGTTGTAGTAGCCGAGCGGGACGTTGCCGACCCGGGCGATGAAGCCGACCTCGCCGGGCGTGGTGATCTCGGCGAAGGACTCGTCGACCACCATCATCTTGTCGGTGGGCGGCGCGTGCAGGTTGCCGTTCTCGTCGAGCGTCATCACGCCGTCGTTGCCGGACTCCGAGGCCCCGAAGTTGTCGCGGAGGATCAGCTCGGGCTTGATCGCGGCCATCCGATCACGCACGTGCTTGGACCAGATGGCGCCGCCCGACGTGATCGAGAACAGCGACGAGAAGTCCGCGGTGTCCTTCTGCTTCTCCATCTCCTCGACCAACGGGATCCCCATGGCGTCGCCGACGATGAGGATGGTCTGGGTCTGATCGCGCCCCACGTTGCGGACGATCTGCTCCGCCTTGAAATCGCGCTCGAGGATCACTCGCGAGCCGAGCACGAAGAACGTGAACAGCGAGTACGCGGCCGCGCCGTGCATGAGCGGAGCGGCGATGAGAAAGGCCAGCGGCGGGAACTGCTTGGCGCCCTCGCCGACCTCGTCCAGCGAGGTCCGCGGCTCGCCGCCGTAGGGCACGCCGGCCGAAAGCGGCTTGCGGAAGAAGTCGTCGTGCTGCCAGACGACGCCTTTCGGGTAGCCCGTGGTGCCACCCGTGTAGATGATGTAGTGCTCCTCGCCGGTGCGCGGCTCGAAATCCCGGGCCGTGGAGTGGGATGCGGCGTCTGCGAAGGGCACGAGCGCGACGTCGGGCGCACCGTCGACCGCGGCGGCGAGCTCGGAGTCGACCTCGCCGACGACGAAGACGGTCCGCAGGTCGGGGAGCTTCCCGATGAGCCCGGCGAGCGTGCGCTGATGCTCCGGCAGCTCCACCACGATGCCGCGAGAGTCCGAGTTGGTGAAGATGTACTCGAGCTCGGGCCCGGTGTACCGGTAATTCACGTTGACCGGCACGGCACGGATCTTGATCAGCGCCACCAGCGACTGCACGTGCTCGACACTGTTCTTGAGGAACAACGCGACGTGGTCGAACGCGCCGATGCCGTTCGCGGCGAACAGATGCGCCACCTGATTCGCCTGCGCGTCCATCTCGGCGTACGAGGTCTGCTCCCCCTCGTAGCTCAAGACCACTCGCTCCGGCACCGCGTCGACGACCGCCTCGAAGATGTCGGCGAGGTTGAACTTCATGCGCTCTCCTGTTTCCTGACCTGCGAACCCGTACAGCTCGGCAGAACGTGTTCTAGTTGTAACAGGTTCTACCGGCTGACGGGGTGGAATCGGACGCAACTCGCCGTCGATCGTCCATGAATATCGCTCACGGCGCGGGGAATCCTCGTCAGAATCTCGTTCGCGGACCACAGTTGTCGCCCATGACGACATCGCTCATCGCTCCCCCGACCGACGCGGAACTCGATGCGACCTTCGGCCCGCTGTACGCACGCATCGCCGAGGGCGCCGTCGCCCGCGAACGCGACCGCGAGCTCGTGCACGCCCCGATCGCGCTGCTGAAGGAAGCCGGATTCACCGCCCTGCGCGTGCCCCGCGAGCTCGGCGGGTCCGGCGTGACGCTCCGACAGTTCTTCCGCCAGCTGATCGCCCTGGCCGCCGCCGACTCCAACATTCCGCAGGCGCTGCGCGTGCACGTCAACTTCGTCGAGGACCAGCGACTGGCGAACACGACCGCGGGCGACGAGTGGCTGCGGGCCGTGGTCGACGGCACCGTCGTCGGGAACGCGATCACGGAGCCCGGCGCCGGGTCCGTCGGCGGTTACGCGACCACCCTCACGCGCGACGCCGACGGATATCGGCTGAGCGGCACCAAGTTCTACTCCACGGGCACGCTCTACGCCGATCAGATCCTGGTGGCCGCGGATCTGGACGGCGAGCGGGTCGGCGTCCTCGTCGACGCGCACGCCGAGGGCGTCGAGAAGGTCGACGACTGGAACGGCTTCGGCCAACGACTCACCGCCAGCGGCACGACGGTGTTCACCGACGTCGCCGTCCCCGCGGATCGCCTCCTCGGGGCCGGTTACGGCGCGCCGGGTGCCACCTACGCCACGTCGTACCTGCAGCTGGTGCAGCTCGCGGGACTCGCGGGCATCGCCCAGCGGGCCGCCGACGACACCGTCGCCTGGGTGCAGGCCCGCACCCGCACGTTCTCGCACGCCGCCGCCGACCTGCAGCGCCACGATCCGCTCGTGCAGCAGGTGATCGGCCGCCTGTCCAGCGCCGCGTGGTCGGCGAAACAGTCCGTGCTCGCCGTCGCCGACGTGCTCGACGACGTCCTGGCGGACCGCCGGGTGCACGAGGACCTGGTGCCGGAGGCCGAGCTGGCCGCCGCGCACGCGCAGCTCGCCGTCATCGACACCGTCCTCAAGGCCACCACCGAGCTGTTCGAGGTGGGCGGCGCGTCGATCGTGGACGCCGACCTCCGCCTGGACCGGCACTGGCGCAACGCCCGCACCCTCGCGGTGCACAATCCCGCGATCCAGAAGGCCCGCGCCGTCGGCGACCTGCTGCTCAACGGCGCCGACCTGCCCTACGCGTGGAACGCCGGTTCCCGCACCGAGAACGCCCAGTAACCACACCACCGAAAGGCACGACCATGACCCAGGCACGCATCGCCATCATCGGCGCCGGAGTGGTGGGAGCCACCGCCGCCCTCGTCCTCGCCCGCGCCGGGCACCACGTCGATCTGTACAGCGACAGGACCCCCGAACAGCTCCGCGACGACGTGCCGGCGACCGGCACCGCGGTCCTGTTCGGGCACTCGCGCGATGTCGACCACACCCTCGTCGAGGAGCTCTACCCCGACGCTCCTCTCTCCACCGGCATGAACACCCGCCTGAACACGGGCGAGCCGGGAGCACTGCAGGACGTGCTCGCCTTCGATCCCGACTTCACCTACACCGCCGCCGGCATCGACGTGCGCCTGCGGGCGTACGACCGGATCCGGCTGTTCGAGCAGGCCGGCGGCCGCTTCCACGTCGAGACCGTGACGCCCGAGAACCTCGACGACATCGCCGGCACGCACGACCTGACGCTCGTCTCGACCGGCAAGGGCGGACTGTCCGGCCTGTTCCCCGTCGACGAGTCGCGCACCGTCTACCGCTCCCCGCAGCGGCACCTGCTCGCGGCCGCGTTCACGGGACTCGGACACGGCGACGACGTGTTCACCGCCCGCGGCCACGGCGCCGGCGCGCACAACGTGTTCAACCTGCACACCGACCAGGGCGAGATCTGGATCGGCCCGTACTGGCACAAGGACGCGGGGGCGTCGTGGAGCGTGCTCGCGTTCGCGAAGCCCGACGGTGCCTGGGTCGAGCGGTTCGGCGAGGTCACGGACGCGCAGAGCGCCCTCGAGGTGGTCGTGAGCATCTACCGCGACTACTTCCCCGACGACCTGCCCGACATCGAGAAGCTCCGGGTCATCGAGCAGGATGCGAGGTCCTGGCTGCGCGGGGCGGTCACCCCGACGGTGCGGCAGGGCGTCGGGTACACCCGGGGCGGACGCCCCGTGGCCGCGCTCGGAGACAGCGCGATCGCGTTCGACCCGATCGCCGGGCAGGGCGCGCAGACCGGACTGATCCAGGTCGCGGCGCTGGTGAAGGCCATCGAGGCCCGCGAATCCGACTTCACGGCCGAGTGGATCGTCGACCAGTTCGACCGGCACTGGGAGGAGCGCGGGCACGCGGCCGCCGAGGTCACCCGCCTGTTCCTCGGTGATCCGGACTACGGCTTCGTCGCGGGCCCGGTGTTCGCGGGCGCGGTGGCCGACGACGCCGTCGGTGCAGCACTGTTCGGGCTGCTCTCCGAGCCCGCGCCCATCCTCGACCTCAAGACCGACGAGGACGTCGAGCGGTTCATCGCAGACGCGCGGACCGCACTGGTGCGGAGCTGACGCCGGGCGGCGGTCGCCGGTCCGTCCGGCGGTCGCCGCCACTGAGCGGGCCCTCCGTGGCAGACTCGGTCGCGTGACAGTGCGCATCGGTCTCATCGGAGCGGGTCCCTGGGCACGGGAGACGCACGCCCCGGCCCTCACGGCACACCCGGGAATCGACTTCGTGGGTGGGTGGGCACGCGATCCCGCCGCCGCCGTGGAGGTCTTCCCGCGTGCTTTCGAGTCCCCCCGCGCGCTGTTCGACGCCGTCGACGCCGTCGCGTTCGCGGTACCGCCGAACGTCCAGGCCCCCCTCGCCGCCGACGCCGCCCGGGCGGGCAAACACCTCATCCTCGACAAGCCGATCGCACTCGACCTCGAGGGCGCCACCGCGCTCGCGGACGCCGTCGCCGGGGCCGGGGTGCGGTCGATCCTCGCGCTCACCCGGCGATTCGCGCCCGAGACCCGCGCGTTCCTGGCCCTCGCGGCCGAGCTGCACCCGATCGCGGCCGAGGCGCAGTGGCTCTCCGGGGCCGCGCTGGCCGGCAAGTTCGCCGCGTCGGCCTGGCGCCAGGAGGAGGGCGCGCTCTTCGACGTCGGGCCGCACGTCGTCGACCTGCTCGACGCCGCCGTGGGCACCGTCGAGGGGGTCGCCGCGGCCCGGTACGACGCCGGGAGCGACACGTGGACCGCGCAGCTCATGCACGCCGACGGTGCCGCCTCCACGCTGTCGCTCTCACTGCGGACGCCGGTGCTGCCGACGGTGATGCGGATCTCCGCGCACTCCGCCGCGGGCCTGGCCGTGCTCGAGAGTCGGGAGACGCCGTCGACCGAGTGCTTCCGCGTCCTGCTCGACGAGTTCCTCGCCTCGATCTCGGCCGGGGTCGATCACCCGCTCGGCGTCCTCCGCGGGCTGCACCTGCAGCGCGTGATCGCACGGATCAGGGCCGGGGCGTGTCCGCCGACTCCGTGAACCCCACCCCGGCGACACCGCCGCGACCCCCGTGGGACGCCGACATCGCACGCGCCTTCATCGACCGCTCTTCCGACGGCTTCTTCGTGCACGACGAGGACGGCCACCTGATCGAGGTGAACGACGCCGGGTGCGAGAGCACCGGCTACAGCCGCGAAGAGCTGCTGGGCATGCACCTCCTCGACGTCGTGCAGGTCTCGGCCGAGGAGGCCGGCCGCAACCTGGATCGGGCGCGCGGCGGCGCGTCGCTGGTGATCCCGGCGATGATGCGTCGCAAGGACGGGAGCGACTACCCCGTCGAAGTGCACCTGCTGTACCTCACGCTCGACGGACGCCCGGTCGTCGCCGGGATCACGCGCGACATCACCGCGCGGGTCGCGTCGGACCAGGCCATGGCCGAGGCGCGCCGCAGGCTCGAGGAGCGCGTGATCGAGTCGCGGTCGTCGTCGCAGCGCGCCACCGACCTGCTGCAGGCGGTCATCGACACGGCACCCGACCTCGTCTACATCAAGGATCGCGCGGGGCGCTACCAGTACGTCAATGCGGCGGTGGCCGAGCTCATGGGCGTGCGCCCGCAGGACGCGGTGGGCCACGACGACACCGTGCTGTTCGAGGCGATCGCCGAGACGTTGATGGCGACGGACCGCGCGATCATGGAGACCGGGATCGGGCACGAGGTCGAGGAGTACGTCGAGGTCGACGGGACGCGCAGAACCTACCTGTCGAACAAGGCGCCCTACCGCGACGGCACCGGCGAGGTCGTCGGCCTCATCGGCATCTCCCGCGACATCACGACCAGCCGGCGCGACCAGGCGCTGCTCCGGCATGCGGAGCAGCGGTGGCAGTTCGCGATCGACGGTGCCGGCGACGGCATCTGGGACCGCGACCTCACCACCGAGTCCGTGTTCTACTCCGAACGCTGGAAGACGATGCTCGGCTACGGGGTCGACGAGGTCGACGACACCGTCGAGGCGTGGATGCACCGCGTCCACCCCGACGACGTGGCGACCTGCACCGGGGCCATGCAGCCCGTCCTGCGGGGTGAGGTCGAGGAGTTCTCGTTCGAACACCGGATGCGCGCCAAGAACGGCGAGTGGCGGTGGATCTCGGCGCGGGGCCGCGTGATGGAGTCCCGCCCGGACGGCACGCCGACCCGGCTGATCGGCACGCATACCGACATCACCGACCGAAAACACGCCGAGGAGGAGATCCGCGTCCTGAACCGCCGCCTGCGCTGGCGCGCCGATCACGACGACCTGACCGGCCTCCTCGGCCGGGCGGGTTTCATCGAGCGGGCCACGGTCGTCGTCGGGGAGCGCCGCCTCGACGGCGACGCGCTGACCGTGCTCTGGATCGATCTGGACTCGTTCAAGCGGATCAACGACTCGCTCGGCCACAAGGTGGGCGACCAGGTGCTCCAGGTCGTGGCGCAGCGCCTGCTGGACGCGAGCCTGCCGAGCGACCTCGTGGCGAGGTTGGGCGGCGATGAGTTCGTGGTCCTCCGGCCGCGCGCCGACACCGCCGACCGCTCGGAGGACTGGGCCGAACGGGTGCGCGTCGCCATGGCCGAGTCCGTCGATCTCGACGGGCTGCAGCTGTCCGTCACCTGCTCGATCGGCCTGGTCGAATCGCCCGCCACCGACGACGGCATCACGCAACTGCTCATCGACGGGGACCTGGCTCTGCTCCAGGCCAAACGGGACGGTCGGAACCGGATCGTGCGGCACACGGCCGGGCTGCGGATACCCCAGCAGAAGCGGCTCGCGCTCGTGACCCACGTACGGGAGCGGATCGACGCCGGCGACGTGATCGTGCGCTACCAGCCGATCGTGGACCTCGCCACCGGCGCGATGGTCGGTGCGGAAGCCCTGGCCAGGATCGTCGGCCCCGAGGGCGAGGAGCTCGCCCCCGCGGACTTCCTCCCCCATCTGGAGGCGCTGGGCCTGCTGCCGCACCTGGCGCGACTGGTGCTGCACCGCGCCTGCGCCGATTTCGCGGCCGCGCCGGAACTCGGGTGGGTCTCCGTCAACCTGGCCTCGGAGGACCTCGCCGACCCGCTGCTCCCGCACGTGGTCGAACGCGCCCTGGAGGGCAGCGGCCTGGATCCCGACCGGTTGATCCTGGAGATCAACGAGCGGGTCGTCCCGGAGCGGCACGTGCTCGCCGCGACACACCGGCTCGTCGAGCTGGGGGTCCGCATCGCTCTCGACGACTTCGGCACCGGCTGGTCGAGCCTCGCGCAGCTGCGGTACCTCGATCTCGCGCTGGTCAAGATCGACCGGTCCGTGGTCGTCGCGTCCACCGGGCGGGACGATCCGCAGCTCGAGGCGATGCTCGACGCGGCGATCGCCATGGCGCGCGCGCTCCGCCTGGATGTGATCGCCGAGGGCGTCGAGACCGCGGACGAGTCGGCCGCGCTGGCGGCCGCGGGCGCGCACTTCGCGCAGGGATTCCTGTGGAGCCGCCCCGTGGATCGCGAGGAGCTGGTTCGCTGGCGCACGTGAGCGCGGCGGTAGGCGCACCGACGCCGGGTGCCGGGCCCGGTCACGGCGCTACCCTGGGTGGCATGGCGAGCCCCGGCGATCACCCGCAGTCCCCGCAGACCGACCAGGCGGTGCCCGGGGGCCCCGTCGGCGACGAGGCGCCGATCGACGCGGAGGTGGTCGACACGCCGCCGTCCGTGCCCGCGGCACCGGCGGCACCGTCGTACGAGGAGATCACCGGCTACACGGCTGCCGGCGTGCCCACCTTCGACCACGTGCGGGAGAAGATCGAGCGGCGCAGCACCGTCGCGCTGGGCGCCGAGGAGCTCGCGCACGACACGACCGCCGGTCGCGACGCCGAGCGCGCCTTCGCCGAGCGGGAGAAGGCGGCGAAGGCCAGGCTGGAGGAGATCCGGCGCTCGCTCGGTTCGCCCGCTACGCCCCCGGGCGCGCCGGGGGCGTAGCGACCGGGCGTCACGCCAGGTTGCCGGACAGGTACTCCGCGTAGGCGGGCAGGTCGAGCTGGCCGTGCCCGGACAGGCCGATGACGAGCACCTCGTCGGCGTTCTCGCGGGCGTAGTCCGCCGCCGCCGCGATCGCGTGGGTGGACTCCGGGGCGGGGACGATGCCCTGCGTACGGGCGAAGAGCACGCCCGCCGCGAAGGCGTCGTTCTGCTCGACGGCGCGGCCCTCGACCAGTCCGAGCTCGACGGTGTGGCTCAGCGCCGGGGCCATGCCGTGGTAGCGGAGACCGCCCGCGTGGATCGGGTCGGGCACGAAGTCCATGCCGAGGGTGTGCATCTTGAGCAGCGGGGTCAGGCCGGCGACGTCGCCGTGGTCGTAGCGGTACTCGCCCTTCGTGATCGACGGGCACGCGGCGGGCTCGACGGCGACGACCCGCGGGTCCTGCCGGCCGTGGATCTTCTCCCGCAGGAACGGGAACGCGAGGCCCGCGAGGTTGGATCCGCCACCCGCGCAACCGAACACGACATCGGCGCCCTTCTCGTGCTGCGCGAGCTGATCGACGGCCTCGAGGCCGATCACGGACTGGTGCAGCACGACGTGGTTGAGCACGCTGCCGAGCGCGTAGCGCGCCTCGGGGTCCTTGGCGGCGACCTCGACGGCCTCGGAGACGGCCATGCCGAGACTGCCGGTGGTGTTCGGGTCCTTCTCCAGCATCGCGCGGCCGGAGTCGGTGAGGTCGGACGGGCTCGGGTGCACGGTGCCGCCGTAGGTGCGCATGAGGTGCCCGCGGTACGGCTTGGAATCGTAGGAGGCGCGCACCTGCCACACCTCGACATCGATGCCGAACTGGGCGCCCGCGAAGGACAGCGCGCTGCCCCACTGGCCGGCGCCGGTCTCGGTGGTGAGCTTGGTGACCCCGTCGAGGTGGTTGTAGTAGGCCTGGGCCACAGCGGAATTCGTCTTGTGTGATCCGACGGGGCTCACGCCCTCGTACTTGACGTAGATCCGGCAGGTGGTGCCGAGCGCCTCCTCGAACTTCCGGGCCCGGATCAGCGGCGACGGGCGCCACATGGACAGGATCTCCCGGACCGGCTCGGGGATCTCGTGGTACGCCTCGGTGGACGCCTCCTGCGCGATGAGGCCCGTCGCGAACAGCGGCGCCAGGTCCTCGGGCTGCACCGGCTCCTTGGTTCCGGGGTGCAGGTGCGGCGGGATGGGCGTGTCGAGTTCCGCGGCCAGGTTGTACCAGTGCGTGGGTACGGAAACGGTGGTGATGTCCTGGTGCGCAGCGGCGTCCGAGAGTGTCATGGCTCACAGAGTAGAACGCGGCATTCGCCGCCCTCTCCCACAGGTCCGCCTTGTGGGGCGCACCCCCTCCGGTCGCGTGCGCGGACGCGAATGCGGCCGGTGCCCGGCGGTACGGCTTAGGTGCGGAGCAGCGCTCCGGCCGCGAAGTCGCCGGCGTGGGCGAAGGCCGCGAGGACCACGTCCTCCCCCTCGCCGATCCGCCCGTCCGCACGGGCGGTGGCGAAGGTGTGCGGGACGCCGACGGCGAACAGGTTGCCGCACTCGTCGAAGGTGTCCGGGTGCCGCTCGGGCGGGAGCTCGAGAGCCTCGCGCCAGTTCCGCAGGAAGGTCCGGTTGGGCTGATTGGTGACGAGGTGGTCCACCTGCGGCCCGGTGAGACCGCCGGCCGCGGCCGCCGCCAGCGCGACCTCGGGCACCAGCCGGTTCCCGCGGGCCAGCACCTTCGCGATCTTGGCCTCGGTGAAGCCCACATGCAGCTGCCCCGGTCCGGCCTCCCAGTACTTCCGCGGCGGTTCCACGGCGGCCGTCATGTCGCCCGCGTACTCGCTGTGCTGGGCGAGCACGACGTGGCGCACCGCGATGCCGTCCGCCTCCGGGTCGGCCACCACGAGGGCGGCGGCGGCACCGTCGCCCGGGATGGCGGCCTGGGGCAGGTTCCGCACCCGGTCCTGGGTGAATACGTTGCCGGCCGCGTTGGTCGCGGTGAGCAGCAGCGCCGATCGCGCGGTCCCGGCGACGAACATCGTGCGCGCGAGCTGCAGCATGAGCAGGAACGCCGCGCAGCCGCCGTTGTGGATGTCGAGGACCAGGGACGGGTGCATGCCGAGCCGGCGGGCGACGTCACCGCCGCACCCGACGACGGGGAGGTCCGGCAGCTGCGAGTGGCTCAGGATCACGTCGGCCCCCAGTGCGGCATCGCCCACCTGCTCGCGCAGCCGGTCGATCGCGGTGCACATCAGCTCGACATTGGACTCGGTCGGCGCCGCGTGGTGCCGGAAAGCCGGCGGCGCGAACATCGGGTTCGCCGTGAGGGTGCGGCTGTCGGCGTCGGCGAACTCGCGGAAATAGTCCGCGGGAACGCGGTTCTCGGGCAGGTACGAGGCGAGCCCGACGATGCGCGGGGTCGCGGCCGGGGCGCTCACGAGGACATCCACTCGGGCTTGACGGGTTGTCCGTGGGCGTGGCGGTGTTCGGCGATGGCCTTGAGGTTCTCCAGCTCCATCATGTGCCCGGCGCCGAAGGTGTCCCACAGGTCGCCGACCCACACCGGCCGGCCGGGTGGCGCCGTCTCGGGGTACGGATTCTCGTCGTAGAAGGGGTGGTGGCAGTTGACCCACAGCACCACCGAGCCGGGCTTGTTCAGCACGAGCTGCGCGTCCACCACCCGCATCAGGTAGATCATCCAGAGGTGCTTCCCCTGGTCCCAGGCGCAGTGGTAGTCGACGGTCCGTGCGTCCGGATGCGCGACTGTGCGCGTGTAGATCTCGGTGTCGGCGCCGAGCATGTCGCGCGCCACCCACAGGCCGGCCTCGTCGGTCTCGCGGAAGCCGCGCAGACTGTAGGTCCACTCCTCCAGCGAGCGGGTGTCGGAGAGCCAGGCGTACAGCTCGTCGGGCGGCGCGTTCACGTACGACTGCACGGGGCAGAAATCGCCGTAGATCTGCTGGTGCGGGTACACCGACCGCATGCGGTCGACGAGGATCGGCTGCGCCACCGGGCGCGGGTGGCTCTCGATCCGGATCGTGCCCTCGATGTCGATCGTCGGGATCATCGGTGCTCCTTCGCGGTGTCGGGCAGAAGTGCTGCGAACGGTGGGATCTCGGCGGGGTCCGTGGTGATGTCGAGGACCGACGGTCCGCCGTCCCGTCCGGCCAGCAACTCGGCGAACGCGGCCCGGGCACCGTCGGGCGTGGTCGCCGAGCGGGCGCGCAGGGACGGGAACATCGCGGCGAGACCGGCGCCGATCAGGCTCAGGCGGAACCGGTTGATGCTGGCCAGGTCCGGGAAGAACTTGTCCTCGCGGGCCACGCACATGCCGTGCGCATCGTTGTTGAGGACGACGAGCACGACCGGCGCCCGGGCCTCGATCGCGGTGTGGATCTCCATGCCGTGCATGAAGAACGCGCCGTCGCCGGCCAGGATCACGGCGGGCCGCCGGGTGGCGATCGCGGCGCCGATCCCGGCGGCGATGCCGTGCCCCATGCCGCCCATCCCGAGGGCGACGAGGAACCGCTGCCCGACGCCGAGCGGGAGCCGGTGCACCGCGGCGGCGCCCGCGTTGCCGGCGTCGGCGAAGACCAGCGCATCGGCGGGGATCACCGGCGCCAGGGCATCGACGGCGTCGGCGCAGGTCATGATCCCGGAGTGGTTCCTGGGTACGACGATCGGTTCGGGAGCGATCGCCGTCCACGGTGCGCGGGTGCGTCCGCCGACCGCGGCGGCGAGGGCGCGGGTGTAGGCGGCGAGGTCGCGCGTCGGCTCGTGGACGGTGACCTCCCGCAGCGGGGGCTCCGCCCCGATGTGCACGGTGCAGGTGACGTCGATGACCGCATCGAGGCCACTGCGGTCCATGAGGTCGAGGTCGGTGCCCAGCGCGAGAATCAGGTCGGCGTCCGCGGCGGCCCGGGTCACCGAGGGGTGCCCCATCACCCCCGCCACGCCGACCACGCCGACGTCCGGTGCGGCGTCGCGGCCGTTGGGCGTCACGGCGACGACGGCGCCGGTGCGCGCCGCGAGCTCCGCCACGGGACCGGCCAGGCGTGCTCGCGACGCCGCCTCGCCGAGCAGGAAGAGAGGCCTGCGCGCGGCGCGGACGGTCCGGACCACCTCGTCCGACGGTGCAGTGGTCGGCGGCGGCGCGGGGGTGCGGTGCGGCAAGCCCGGGCACATCGCGAGCTGGACGTCCTTGGGCAGCAGCAGCGCGGCGGGCAGGCCCCGCTCGAGGGCGTCGAGGGCACCGTCGAAGGTGGGGCCGAGGTCGTCCGGACCGGCGACCTTCGCGGCGAAGCCGGTGACCCCCCGCAGCACGGTCAGCACGTCGACGGTGCGGGGCGCGGCGCACATGTCCTGGAACGCTCCGCGACCCTCGCCCATGGTCGGCGGGCTGCCGATGAGCGCCAGAATCGGGACGCGCGATTGGTACGCCTCGGCGAGGGCGGGCACGCAGTTCATCGCCGCGCCGCCGGACGTGGCGATGAGGCACGCCGTCCGACCGGTCATGCGCGTGGCACCGTCGGCCATCGCGCCCGCGCCGAACTCGTGCTTGGCGATCGTCACCGTGAGGCGGCGGTTCGCGGGTGCACGGAGCAGCGCGGCGAACAGATCCTCGGAATTGGCACCATGGATTCCGTACGCGTTACGAATTCCGTACGCGTACAACGCATTTGCTATCCACTCGGCGACATTTGAAGCCACAATCGCCACAGTAGGCCGTTGTGAGCCACCTCACAACCGCGCAGCCGAACGGCGTCGACTTAGTGCCGAGGGAGGAGCCGCAGGTCGGCATCCTCGCGGGTGTCAGGTGCATCGTGCCCGCATCGACTCCAGGCGCTCGCGATCCAGCCCCAGCTGCGTCCGCAGCTCGCGGATGTCCTCGTCGTCGGGATGCGCCGAGCGCAGGTATCGCGACACCCAAGAGTAGCGGGCGATCCAGTCGGCGAACTCGCCGTCCGACAGTGGTCGCTCCCACTCCCGTTGTGCCGCTTCGACGACGCCATGGATGACCCCACCGTCCCGCCGCGCCTCGTGCAGGAGCGCGGTCCGCGATCGCACCACGATCCTGCCGACGGGCGAATCTTCCACGGAGAGCACTGCGATCGTCTCCGGTATCGCGGCGAACGCGCGATCGTGATCGCCGACCGCCGTGAACCGGGCCGCGCCGCGCTCCTTCTCGTCCCGCGCGAACCGTCCGGCGATCGACAGGCGGCTCTCCTCCGGAGCGACGGCGACGAGGTGCAGCTCGACGGCGAAACCGTGATCCGCGAATCGGCGGGCCGTCGTCAACGGCGTCGCCGGGTTGCGGAAGGTGCCCTCGACGAGTGCGCTGATGCGATGGGTCGCGGCGTAATCGATCGCCATCTCCACCCAGCGGCCGGCGGCCTGCGCCGTCGCCTGCGGCATGGCGGCAGGGGCGCGTCAACAGGTCGCGGTAGTCCGGGTGATAGGCGCGAAGGTCGTCACCGATGATCGGAACAACGGTCGTCCTGCGCGATTCGCTGACCGCAGCTTCGCCGGCACGCGTCTTGCCCGCACCCGGCTGGGCGCCGACCAGTATCAGCAGTGGGTGAGGATCCGACTCGGTCGCACCGAAGACATCCGGCACGATGCGATCAACGAAGATCCGCCCCAGAGCATCGTCGTCGAGATCACTCACCCGACAACAGTTCCCGCTCGCGATGCAGCTCCGCGGTGAGTGCCTTTTGCGAGGCCAGATCCTCGACGCTCACAGCTCGGACTCGCCTACGTACGTCGCGCGCGCGGTCGATCCACTTCCCCGGCGCGTCCCGACCACGAGCTGCGAACTCGGCGATGAGCCTGTTCGCGGCCTCGCGCATCACGTCGTAGACGACGACCGGATCGTCGGGCGGGGGTGGCGAGACCCGCTCCGCGTGCTCGGCGAGAATACGGTAGTCCGCGTCGGCGACGAGTCCGGCGAGCTCCGCCGCTTCGATCTCGTGCCACTGGGTAGCGGCGCGGCGGAAGAGTTCGGGCATCAGCTTCTCGTGCGATACCTGACCGAGGACGTGCCGGGCGATCAGTTCCAACGCCGTGGGTTCGGCGGCCGCGACACCGTCCGCATCGCGCAGCACCCTGCTCACGGTCGACTGTGACGCGCCGATCCGCGCGGCGATCGCGGTCTGATCCGCGCCCGATCGCCGCAGCCGGACGATGAGCCGGTCCCGGTCGATCGGAGCGACGATCGCACGCGCGTGGTGCATCTCCGGCGTGTCCACGGTGAGGTCCGCGCCGGTCAGCTGCCCAGTGGTCACCGCCATCGTGCTCACCCCTCGTCGGTGGTATTCACCATGAATACTACCGCGCTGTCGTAGAGCGCAGCCCGGTCAGCGGCCATCGAAGGCGTCGAGCAGGCGCTGTGCCGCCAGGGCCGGGGTGAGCGAGCCGTCCTGGACCGCAGCCTCGACGCCGGACCGGACCGACCGGACACCGTCGGACTGCTCGACCCGGGACAGGACCGTGTCCCGGACCATGGTCCACGTCCAGTCGACCTGCTGCTGCCGGCGCCGGCGGTCGAACTCCCCCGCCTCCTGCAGCGTGCTGCGATGCCGGAGGACGGCGTCCCAGAACTCGGGGATGCCGGTGCCCTCGACGGCGCTCTGCGTGAGCACGGGCGGGCGCCAGAGGGAGCCGCGCGGGTGGATCAGGCGCAGCGCGCTCGACAGCTCGCGCGCGGCGACCCGGGCCTCGACGATGTGGTCACCGTCGGCCTTGTTGACCGCAACGACGTCGGCGAGCTCGAGGACGCCCTTCTTGATGCCCTGCAGCTGATCGCCGGTCCGGGCCAGGGTCAAGAAGGTGAAGGTGTCGACCATGTTCGCGACGGTGACCTCGGACTGCCCGACGCCGACGGTCTCGACCAGGATCACGTCGAAGCCGGCGGCCTCCATCAGCACCATGGTCTCGCGCGTGGCCTTCGCGACGCCGCCGAGCGTGCCCGAGGTGGGCGACGGCCGGATGTACGCGCGCGGGTTCACGGCGAGGGTGCCCATCCGGGTCTTGTCGCCGAGGATGGAGCCGCCGCTGCGGGTGGACGACGGGTCAACCGCAAGCACGGCGACCTTGTGCCCCAACGAGATCAGGTGGTTCCCCAGCGCCTCGATGGTGGTCGATTTGCCCACCCCGGGTACGCCGGTGATCCCCACCCGGGTGGCGATCGGCGCGTCCGGCCCCGGCGTCACTTCGAGCAGCAACTCCTGCGCAAGGGCCTGATGGTCCGGGCGCCGTGATTCGACGAGGGTGATGGCCCGCGCCAGCACCGCGCGCTTGTCCGCGCGGACGCCTTCCGCGAGCTCCGCGACGGTGATCACGCCAGCTGGTACCCCAGCTTGCCGCCCAGCTCGTGCAGCAGGTTCACCGCCGCGTCCGCGATGACGGTGCCGGGCGGGTAGATCGCCGACGCGCCGGCCGCGTACAGCTCGTCGAAGTCGCCGGGTGGGATCACGCCGCCGACCACGATCGTGATGTCGGGGCGGCCGACCTCCGCGAGCGCGTCGCGCAGCGCGGGAACCAGCGTGAGGTGGCCGGCCGCGAGGCTGGAGACGCCGACGACGTGCACGTCGTTGTCCGCGGCCTGCTGCGCGACCTCCTCGGGCGTGGAGAACAGCGGGCCCACGTCGACGTCGAAGCCGAGGTCGGCGAACGCGGTGGCGATCACCTTCTGGCCGCGGTCGTGGCCGTCCTGGCCCATCTTGGCGATGAGCACGCGGGGGCGGCGTCCGTCGGCCTCCTCGAACTTCGCCACCAGGTCGGTGGCCGTCTCGATGTTGCCGGAAGCGCCGGCCTCGTCGCGGTACACGCCACTGAGCGTACGGATCTCCGCCTGGTGACGTCCGTAAACCTTCTCCAGAGCGTCGGAGATCTCGCCGACGGTGGCTCCCGCGCGCGCCGCGTCGATCGCCAGCGCCAGCAGGTTGTTCTCCAGGTTCGCCCCGCCCGGCTCACCGGCCGCGCGGGTGAGGTTCGCCAGAGCCTTTTCGACGGCCCCGGGATCGCGCTCGGCGCGCAGCTTCTCCAGCTTCGCGAGCTGCTCGCCGCGCACCCTGGTGTTGTCCACCTTGAGGATCTCGATCTGCGCGTCCTCGGCCACCTGGTACTTGTTCACCCCGATCACCGGCTGCCGGCCGGAGTCGATGCGCGCCTGGGTGCGCGCGGCGGACTCCTCGATGCGCAGCTTCGGGATGCCCTCGGCGATGGCCTTCGTCATGCCGCCGGCCTCGGTGACCTCGCGGATGTGCGCGCGGGCGCGCTCGGCCAGTTCGTGCGTGAGCGTCTCCACGTAGTACGAGCCGCCCCACGGGTCGATCGGCCGCGTCGTACCCGACTCCTGCTGCAGCACCAGCTGCGTGTTGCGGGCGATGCGCGCGGAGAAGTCCGTCGGCAGCGCGATCGCCTCGTCCAGGGCGTTGGTGTGCAGCGACTGGGTGTGGCCCTGGGTCGCGGCCATCGCTTCGACGCAGGTGCGCGCGACGTTGTTGAAGATGTCCTGCGCGGTGAGCGACCAGCCGGAGGTCTGCGAATGGGTGCGCAGCGACAGCGACTTGGCGTTCTTCGCGTCGAAGCCCGCCACGAGCTCGCTCCACAGCAGGCGCGCAGCGCGGAGCTTGGCGACCTCCATGAAGAAGTTCATGCCGATGCCCCAGAAGAAGGACAGGCGCGGCGCGAACTTGTCGACGTCGAGACCGGCCTCCATGCCGGCCTTGATGTACTCGACACCGTCGGCCAGCGTGTAGGCGAGCTCCAGGTCGGCCGTGGCCCCGGCCTCCTGGATGTGGTACCCGGAGATCGAGATGGAGTTGAACTTCGGCATCTTCTGCGAGGTGAAGGCGAAGATGTCCGAGATGATCCGCATCGACGGCGCCGGCGGATAGATGTAGGTGTTGCGCACCATGAACTCTTTGAGGATGTCGTTCTGGATGGTGCCCGCGAGCTTCTCGGGGCCCACACCCTGCTCCTCGGCCGCGACGACGTAGAGCGCGAGGATCGGCAGCACCGCGCCGTTCATCGTCATCGATACCGAGACGCCGCCCAGGTCGATGCCGTCGAAGAGCTGCCGCATATCGAGGATCGAGTCGATCGCGACGCCGGCCATGCCCACGTCGCCGGTGACGCGCGGGTGATCGGAGTCGTACCCGCGGTGCGTCGCGAGGTCGAAGGCCACCGACAGGCCCTTCTGGCCCGCGGCGAGGTTGCGCCGGTAGAAGGCGTTCGACTCGGCGGCGGTGGAGAAGCCGGCGTACTGCCGGACGGTCCACGGCTGGTTGACGTACATCGTGGGGTACGGGCCGCGGATGAAGGGCACCGCGCCGGGGTAGGAATCGACCGGGTAGCCCGCCGCGGCGACGGCGTCGCGGTCGGCGCGGGTGTAGACGGGCTTGACGTCGATGCCCTCCGGGGTGGTCCAGGTGAGCTGGTCCGGCGTGTAGGCGTGCGCCTTGGCGGCGCCGTCGACGAAGGCCTGGACGTCGGCGTCCACGGGGGCGCCCACAACGGTCTCCTCGAACGGGACATCGGCGAAGCTTCCGATGGTGGTGTCAGTCATCTCATGCCCCCAGCCGAGTCAGCAGGTCGTCGAGCGCGGCGGCCGCGTCGATCTTCGCGTGCAGGTAGATGTCGATCAGGCCGTCGTCGACGGTGCCGGGCGCGCCCGCGAGGAGCACGAGGTTCCCCTCGTCGCGGAGCGTGCGGGCCAGGGCCTCGCCCTCCTCGGCGTAGCCCGGGTCCGAGCCGGCGAGCACGGCGATCCGCGCGCCGGCCGTGCCGTCGAGCGTGGCACTCCCCGCGGCCTGCTCGGCCGCATCCAGCACCGTCTCGATGCCGCCGGAGGCGAGCAGGTTGGTGAGGAAGGTGGACCGTCCGTTGTACTGGGCGACCGTGCCGATCGTGACCATCCGGATCCGGGGCCGCACGCCGTGCTCCCGGAGGAAGGCATCGGAACGGGTACGCAGCGCTTCGAAGGGGGCGGCGTAGGACCGCACGACGGGGCCGTTCGTGGCCGCAGACGGCGCGATGGCCGGCTCGGCCAGGTTCGGGAACTCGTTGACGCCGGTGATCTTCTTGGCGCGCCGCGCGACCGCGGAGTCGCGACGGTCCGCGGCCTCGCCGAGACGCGTGGCGATCGACTCGTCGGCGACGCCCTGGGCGAAGCCGCCCGCGCGCTCGACCTCCTGCAGCACCCCCCACGCGGCGCGCGCCAGATCGTCGGTGAGGGACTCCACGTGCCAGGATCCGGCACCAGGGTCGACGACCCGCCCCAGGTTGGACTCCTCGAGCAGCAGCAGCTGGGCGTTGCGCGCGATGCGGCGGGCGAACGCGGGCGAGTAACCCTCGACGCCGCCGGGCAGCGCCTCGTCGTACTCCAGCGTGGTCACGTAGTCGGCGCCGCCGACGCCCGCGCCGAACGCGGCGACGGTGACGCGGAGCATGTTGACCCACGGGTCGCGCTGAGTGGTGGCGGCGAGCGAGGTCACAGCGTGGACCGGCGCGTTCCCGGCATCCGGCTCGCCCAGCTGTTGGGCGACACGCGCCCAGACCGTGCGCCACGCGCGGATCTTCGCCAGGGTGAGGAACTGGTCGTCCGTCGCGGCGAGCCGGATGGTCAGCTGACCCAGCGCGCCGGCGGTGGACAGCCCGGCCGCGGTGAGAGCGCGGACGTGGTCGAGCGCGGCCGCGGCGGTCAGGCCCAGCTCCTGGGCAGCGGTCGCTCCGGCGTTGTGCAGGTCGGCACCGTCGACGACGATCGCGCGCACGTCCTCGACCCGTGCCTCGGCGACGCGAGCGAGCTCGTTCGCCTCGTCGAGGGTGACATCGGCGCGGCCCACGACCTGCGAGGTCAGCGGGGCAGCGCCCAGGCTCACGCGGACGAGATCGGCGCGGTACGCGTCGGACTCGGCGGCCTTGTCGAGGGCGGCGTAGACCTGCGTTGCCGCCTCGGCGGCGCGGCCGCCCGCCGAGACCAGGATCGGCGCCATGTCCGGATAGACGCCCGCGAGCAGCGGCGCCGGGTCGGGGCGGGTGATCCAGAGCGCGCTCGCGCCCGACTCCAGCGCACCGAGCACGTCGGCGGAGTCGGTGCCGGCGGCGAAGCGCTCGGCGACCTTCCAGCCCAGGCGGACGTCGGGTGTGGGGTTCCCACCGCGGACGAAGGGGAAGGCACCGGGCAGCGGGGCCTCGGGGAGCTCGTCGCGCTGCGAGTACAGCGGCGCGATGTCCACGCCGTCGTCCTCGGTGTGGGTGGTCAGCGCGGCGATCGGGTCCTCGGGCGGAGTCCCGCCGCGCGACTTCGCGAGCACCGCGCCGACCGACTCACGCCACGCGTCGTAGGGATTGTCCGCCACGAGACCTCCTCACTGTGTCCCAGCGCACGCCGGGTCGATGAGAAATCACGTTAACCGATAGATATATCTACGCCCCAGTAGGGTCGCGGCACTCCGCACGCACACCGCGTATCTTGGCTCGACGTGAGCGACAACGATTCCCGGCTGCGGCCCGGCGACCGCGGCTTGGTGGTCCGCGCGATCATCGGTTGCCTCGTGGTGCTGGCGATCATCGTCCTCGGCATGCTACTGCCCACGCCCGGCGTGACGACGGTGCGGACGTGGGCCGACGCGACGGGCTCATGGTTCGTGGTGCTGTTCGTTCTCGTGCACGTCGTGGTCACCGTGTTCCCCGTCCCCCGCACCGTGTTCACGGTCTCCGCCGGCGTGCTGTTCGGTCCCATCGGGATCGTCTTGTGCATCGTCGCATCGACGGTGGCCGCGGCGATCGCCTTCGTCGCTGTCCGCGAGATCGACCGGCGCCATCCGTCCACACTCATCGCGAAGGTCAGAGAACAGCCGGCGTACCTGCCGATCGCGGCACGGCTCCGGGCCCGCGGGTGGCTGGCGGTCGGGTCGCTACGACTCATCGCGTTCGCGCCGTTCTCCGTGGTCAACTACGCGTCCGCCCTGTCGCCCGTCCGGTTCTGGCCGTACCTCGGGGCGACGGTGGCGGGACTCTCGCCCGGCACGATCGCCGTCGTGCTGCTGGGCGACGCGCTCACCGGGGAGTCGTCGCCCTGGCTCGTGATGGTCAGTGGCGTCCTCATGGCCACCGGCATCGCAGGGCTGCTGGTCGACGCCCGCATGCCCGCAAGGCCTGAGGGTTGATCATCGGACCTGCAAGGCATTGGGCTTGCACAGGCCACACTGACGCGAATCGTCGATGTGAGATGTCACCGTAAAAAGTCGGTGTCAAGATCTATCATCGTTCGAGACTGCTCCCTAAAATGGAAGACATGAGCTATTCGGATGACGCGTTCACGGCGGGCAGGCGGGTATGCACGCCGCTGCCTGCTGTGTTCGACGGTGCGGTGTCCGGGCTCAGCGCCGGGGGTGCGCTTTCGCGCCTGCGGCAGCTGTCGGTGCAGCAGAATCGGTTGGAGGCGGAGAGATCCGCGGTGCTGACCAGGCTCTACGAATTGCGCGACGATGCGCGTCGGGTGCGGGAGGAAAGCTCACGGAGGTTCGTCGACGACTGGGACGAGTTGGTCGCCGAGGTCGGCGCCGCGCTGGGCGTCGGCCGGACGGCGGCGGGGTCGGCGGTGCATCGCGGGTTGGATCTGCGGGAGCGGTGCCCGCGTTTGTTCGAACTGTTCGCTGCTGGCGAGGTGAGTGTGCCGGTGGTGCGGGAGGTCCTGCGCTCCTCTGCCGCGGTCCTCGACGAGCAGATCGCGCTGGTCTTCGATGCGCGCATCACCGCGTGGCTCGCCGCCCGGGGTGGGCAGTCGTTGACGGTGCGGGCGGTGACGGACGCCGCGAAGAGTGTCCTGACCCGGCTCGATCCGGCGGCCGCGCGGGAGACCCCGCCGGCGCCGGCGCGGGAGCGGCTGGAGTTCCATGCCCGTGCGGACGGGTTGGTGGATCTGGAGGCGGTGATGCCGAAGGATCAGGCGTTGCGGTTGTCGGCGTTGATCGGTCCGTTGGTGGAGTCGGTGTGCCGTGGTGATGGGCGGACGGTGGGGCAGCGGCAGGTCGCCGCGCTCGTCGCCCTGGCGGAGGGTTACGAGAGCCTGGGTTGCTTGTGCGGGAACGATTCGTGCGAGCTGCGTCACGCGCGGCCGCGCACCGGTGCGGTGTCACAGGAGATCCGGGCGTTGGCGGTGATCGTCCTCAACGAATCCGACCTCGCCGACCTCGCCGATGTGGCGACCGACGCGGACGACGACGCCACGCCCAGGCCCGAACCCGACCTGTTCACACCCGCCCCCGACTCCGGGGACCACGCCGACAACACCGCCGCGGACCGCGACGCCACCGCCGATTCCGCCCATGCCGCCGACCCCGGCGATGCTGGTGCCGATGTCTCTGGCGATGTTGATGCTGGTGTCGGCGGTGGTGTTGATGCCGAGTCCGATGTTGATGTTGATGCGGGTGGTGGAGCGGTGATTCTGACCGGGGACCCGGGTATCACCGGGCCGGTCACCCTCGAGCAGGCCAGGGAGTTGATCGCCGCCGTGCAGGCGCAGTGGCGGGTCCTGGGCCGCCGCGACCCGAACACCGGTGAGATCCACGCCCGCGGCGCCGGAGGGTACCGGCCCACCTGGTACCAACTGCTGGTCATGCGCCTGACCTACCCCACCTGCGTCTTCCCCGGCTGCACCGTGCCCTCGGACCGCTGCCAGGCCGATCACGTCGGCGAATTCGACCACGATGATCCCGCCGCAGGCGGCGCGACCACCGTGGCGGGCAAAGGCACCGCGGGGAACCTGGTACCACTGTGCGGGTTTCACCACCGCATCAAGACCGAGACCGGGTGGCTCTCCGACCTGTTACCGGACGGCACCGTCGAATGGCGGCACCCCGCCGGAGGCGTGCACACCGTTCCACCCGGCACCGCACGAGAACTCCTCCCCGGACTCGAACAGATCATCTGGGACGCCCCCGACCCCGCATCACCGAAATCCAAGAGCCCCGACGGGCTCACCACCGCCGCGAAACGACGCGCGAAAGCCCGCAAGGCGCTGCGCGCGGAGAACCAGGTTCTGCGCGAGGAACATCGCCAGCACCGCGCCGCGGCGGCGGAGCGGCGCGCCAGGGAGCAGGAGCGCGCCGAGGCCGAAGCTGCCGGTAAGGCCTACGACGACACGCAGCCCCTCCAACCACCACCCTTCTAGATCGGTGCATCAAGGTCGACTGGCGCAGGTCAACGGCGCTCCGGCCGATCCTGTAGACCGTTCAGCAACGAGTCCGAACTGGAGAACTGGCGGGGCGGGGTGTCCGTCTGGGCGGCCGGGGCTGTGATCACGCGCGACGCCGATGGCACGGAACTACACCGACTCAACTAGGGCGCGGCGAGAATCCCCGGAATGTCGACGACGCCGCCGAGTACGTGGTCGGCGCCTGCATGGGCGAGTACCTGCGGGTCGGCCTTGCCCGTGAGCACGCCCACCGAGACCGCCCCGGCGTTGGTGGCGGCCTGCACGTCGACGGCAGTGTCGCCCGCGGCGAGCACGCGGCGCACATCGCGGACGCCCGTGCGCTCCATCGCGCGGTGGATCATGTACGGCGCCGGGCGGCCCGCGGCCACGTCGGAGGTGGTGACCACCGCGTCGACGACGGCGTCGGCACCGTCGCCGACCTTCCACCCGAGCGCCGCGAGCAGCGGGAGGGCCACGGCGTCGTCGAATCCGGTGGTGAGCGCGACCTTGATGCCGCGAGCACGGAGCTCGGCGAGCGCGGCGGGCACGCCGTCGATCGCGGTGGGCGGGGCCGACGAGTAGGCCTGAAGCAGGCGCTCGCGGAAGCGGGCGAAGCCGGCGTCGACGCGCTCGGGGGTGGGCTCGACGCCGCCGAGGCGCAGCAGGTTGGTGATGGCTTCGACCTTGTCGGTGCCCATCCACACCTGCAGGTCGGCCTGGGCGACGGTGGCGCCGGCGTCCTCGACCGCGCCGCGCAGCGCCTCGTAGACGGCGCCGCCGTCGTCGATGGTGGTGCCCGCCATGTCCAGCGCGACGAGTTCGATCGGGGCGTTCATGCATCTCTCCTGACGGGGACGGAGCGCAGCGCCGGACTCGGCGCAGCGAAGAGTCGGTTCTCGACGATCACGGTGGTCACGCCGGGGACATAGCGGTCCTCGGCGTACTCGACGACGTCGCCGGCGGCATCGGTGGTTGTGCGGCGCACCCGCAGCAGCGGGGCGCCCTCGGCCAAGCCGAGCTGCCCTGCGTCCGAGGCGGTCGCGGCGACGGCGTCGATCTGGTGCGTGGAGGCGAAGAGGTCGGCGCCCGCGTCGAGCAGGAAGCGGTTCACCGACCCGGAGTCCGGGTCGAACTCCATCAGCCGCTTCCCGAGGTCCCACACGAAGTACATGACCTCGGACAGGGCCGGCGCACCGTCGAGCGTGCGGACCCGGCGGAGTTCGAGGACCGGATCCCCTGGCTCGACCTGCAGTAGCTCGGCGATCGCCGCGGACGCGGGGACGCGCGCCTGCAGTACCGTCCGCTGCCCCGGCTCGTGGCCGTGCTCCCGGGCCCACGCGGTGAACGACCCGAGAGCACTGGCGGCGTGACTCGGAACATTGCGCCGGACCAGAGGCGAGCGCCCCTGCCCGCCCACGATCAGCCCCTCCGATCGGAGTGTCGCAAGAGCCTGGCGCACCGGGCCCCGTGATGTGCCGAACTCCTCGCACAGCGCCGCCTCGCTGGGTGCCTGCTCCCCCTCCGGCCAGCGACCGGAGGCGATGCGCGCACGGAACTCCGCGGCGAGGCGTTGATGAAGGGGCTGAGCTGCGACCACACGTTGAGCATACAAGTGAAATCGTCTTCACCTGATCGCGACGGTGAACGTTCCATGAACACCATCATCACCTCGATGTACAGCGGGACAACTTGTATAGACACCACGCTCCGGGTATTGCCAATCTCGGGCGCGGACCGTCACGCTGGACGACATGAACACCGCAGTGGACGTCCTCGTCGTCGGAGCCGGCATCGTCGGGCTGGCGCACGCGGTCGAGGCGCTGGATCGCGGCCTGACGGTGACCGTCATCGACCGGGACCACCGGGCGATCGGGGCCTCGATCCGCAACTTCGGGCACGCCTGCGTGACCGGGCAGTCCGGCGACCTCGCCGAGCTCGCACACCTCGCCCGTGACCGCTGGCTGGACCTCGACGCCCGCGCCGGGCTCGGTGCCCGTACCACCGGAGGCCTGGCCGTCGCCCGGCACGCGACCGAGCTCGCCGTCCTCGAGGAACTCGCGGACCGGCGGGCCGGCGAGGTGGAGCTGCGGACGGCGGCGCAGGTGCGCGACGCGCTGCCGGGCGGCGGCGCCGACGACGTGATCGGCGGAGCGGCACTGCTGGCCGACCTGCGGGTCGATCCCCGCGTCACCGTCGCCCGGCTGGCCGACTGGGTCGGCGCCCAGGACCGCGGCGAGGTCCGGTTCGGCACCACCTACCTCGGTTTCGACGGCGTCCGCGCGCACACGAGCCGTGGCGCGATCGCGGCGGAGCGCGTCATCGTGTGCGTCGGGCACGACCTCGACCACCTGTTCCCCGACCTCGCCGAGGAGAACCGCGTCGAGCGATGCGCCCTGCAGATGGCCCGCGCCGCGGATCCCGGCGCCGTCGTGGCGCCCGCCGTCCTCACCGCGACCTCGCTGCTGCGCTACCCCGCCTTCGCCGAGACCGCGGCCGCCGCCGCGCTCCGCACGCGGATGGCGTCCGAACGTCCCGACCTGCTGGCCATCGACGCCAACGTCATGTTCACGCAGCGCCCCGACGGCACGCTCATCATCGGAGACTCGCACCACACCGACCGCACGGTCGAACCGTTCCTCGAAGAGGCCGTCACCGAGACCCTCCGCGCCGAGGCGGCCCGCATCATGGGCCTCGACCAGCTGCGGATCATCGAGCGCTGGCAGGGCGTCTACGCGTCCAGTGCGTCGCGCCCGTACCTCGTCGCCGAACCGGAGGAGCGCCTCAGCGTGCGCATCGTCACCTCCGGTGTCGGCATGACCATCGCGCACGGGCTCGCCCGGCGTCACTTCCCCACCTGACCGAACACCCGGCACACCCCACCCCACCTCCGCTTCACTGAAAACGAAGGGCAATCCCCCATGCGCATCACCCGTTCCCTCAGCGCGATCACGGCCGTCGCGGCGGTGTTCGCCGTCGCCGCGTGCGGCGGCACCGGCGGCGGATCCGGCTCGTCGGACACCGTCACCGTCTACAGCGCCGACGGCCTCGGCGACTGGTACAAGACCGAGTTCGCCGACTTCACCAAGCACACCGGGATCAAGGTCTCGCTCGTCGAGGCGGGCTCCGGCGAGGTCGTCTCCCGCGCGCAGAAGGAGAAGGCGAACCCGCAGGTCGACGTGCTCGTGACCCTTCCGCCGTTCATCCAGCAGGCCCAGCAGCAGGGCTCGCTCGTGAAGTCCGATGTCGACACCTCGGCGGTGCCCGCCGAGCTCAAGTCCGCGGACGGCACCTACGTCGCCGTGGTCAACAACTACTTCGCGATGATCCGCAACACCGCCGCACAGCCGAAGCCCGCCGACTGGGCCGAGTTCACCGGTCCCGCGTACAAGCAGAAGATCCAGTACTCGACGCCCGGCAAGGCCGGCGACGGCACCGCCCTGCTGCTGCTCCTGCAGCACGTCATGGGTAAGGAGGCGGCCCTGAAGTACCTCGCCGACCTCCAGCCGAACAACGTCGGCCCGTCGACCTCCACCGGCAAGCTCGGCCCGAAGACCTCCAAGGGCGAGCTGACGGTGGCCAACTCCGACGTCCAGATGGCCCTGGCCGCGATCGCCGCCGACAAGGTCGCCTACGAGGTCTTCTACCCCACCTACGCGGGCAAGCGCACCACCCTGCCGCTGCCGTACTACATGGGCCTCGCCGACAAGGCGCCCCACTCCGCGAACGGTAAGAAGCTGATGGAGCACCTGCTGTCCAAGGACGTCCAGCAGAACGTTCCGGAGAAGGCCTGGGGCGCGCCCGTGCGCACCGATGTGACCCCCGCCGGTCCGCACTGGGACGCCTTCCGCACGGCGCTCGACGGCGTGGAGATCTGGAACCCGAACTGGGATCAGGTGCTCACCGGCCTCGACGCCGACGTGAAGGAGTACGACAAGGCGACCGGTCAGTGACCGCGCCGAAGCGCATCGTCGCACCGAAGGGCCTCGACGACGACGCCGTGGACCGCACCGTCCGCCGTCGGGCGGCGGTCGGGGTGGAGAACGTGAGCGTCGTCTACGGCGACACGACCGCCCTGCGGGACTGCAGCTTCCAGGTCGCCCGCGGCGAGACCGTCGCACTGCTGGGGCCGTCCGGCTCCGGCAAATCGACCGCCCTCAAGGCGATCGCCGGCTTCGAGCGGGTCTCCTCGGGCGCCGTCACCATCGACGGCCGCGATGTCACACACCTGTCTCCCGCGAAGCGCGGCATCGGCATCGTCGTCCAGAGCTACGCATTGTTCCCGCACATGACCGTCGCCAAGAACGTCGCCTTCGGACTGCGCTCGCGCGGCGCCGAACGGTCCGCGGTGGCGCCGCGGGTCGCCGAGGTACTGGGGATGGTCGGCATGGGCGAGTACGCGGACCGACTGCCCCGGCAGCTGTCCGGCGGCCAGCAGCAGCGCGTGGCGATCGCCCGCGCGCTCGCCACGCGGCCGGAGGTCGTGCTGCTCGACGAGCCGCTCTCGGCCCTCGATGCCGGCATGCGCAAGGACATGCTGGGCGAGCTGCAGCGGCTGCGTGCCGAGCTGCCCGATGTCGCGATGGTCTACGTCACGCACGACCAGAGCGAGGCGCTGGCCCTGGCGGACCGCATCGCGATCATGCGCGACGCCCGACTCGAGGCGATCGGTACCACCGCCGAGCTGTTCCACCGGCCGCCCACGCGATTCACCGCCACCTTCCTCGGCGGCGCCGATGTCCTGCCCGGCGGTGCACTGCGCACCTCCCGTCCCCTGCCCGACGGTGACCACCTCCTGGCGGTCCGGCCGTGGGCGTGGCGGTTCACGCGGACGGCGCCGTCGAACGGGCTGCGCGTGACGGTCGAGCAGGAGCAGTGGCGCGGCTCCGTCCGGCACGTGACCGCGCGGATCGTGAAGACCGGCGAGACGATCGGCGTGGACGTGCCGGTGCTCGAGGACGCACCGCTGCGCGCCGAGACGCTCTGGGCCGAGGTCGATCCCGGCGATGTCATGGTGGTCCCGGCGTGACCGCGGTCCTGGACGCCCCACCGGCGCCGCCCGCGCCTCCGGCGGATCGACGGCTCGCCGCGCCGCGGTGGGTGTGGGTACTGCCGCCGGTCGCGCTCGTCCTCGTGGCGGTCGTGTACCCGCTGATCGGGATCGTCTCGCGCACTTTCACTGACAAGGCGGAGCACCCGGCCGGGTTCGCGACCTGGCGCGACACGCTCACCGACGGCGCGGTTCTGCGTGCGCTGGGCACGACGCTCGAGGTCGCGGCGCTGTCGACCGCCGGCTGCCTGATCGCGGGCACGTTCCTCGCCCTGGTGCTCGCGTTCGTCCCGTTCCCGGGAGCGGCGGCGGTCGCCCGATTGATCGAGGTGGTCGTCTCGTTCCCGAGCTTCCTGATCCCGCTGGCGCTCGGCGTGCTGCTCGGGCCGGTCGGCGTCCTGCAGGCGGTCGGGCTGCCCACCGGCTCGTTCACCACCTCGCTGTGGGGCGTCGTGCTCGCGGAGATCGCCTTCTACACGCCCTTCGTGGTGCGGCCGATGCTCGCCGCGTTCGGCCTCATCCCGACGGTGCAGATCGACGTCGCCTCGTCGCTGGGCGCCGGGCCGCTGCGGATCATCGCCCGGGTGATCCTGCCCGCGGCGCTGCCCGCCCTCGCGGCGGCCGGATCGCTGACCTTCCTGCTGACGCTCAACGAATTCGGGATCGTGCTGTTCACGGGCGCCAAGGACGTGATCACCGTGCCGATGCTCGTCTACACCCGGTCGATCGTCGGCCAGGACTTCGCGTCGGCGGCCGTCCTCGCCACGGTCCAGTTGCTCATCTCCGTCGGCGCGTACGCCCTGTACCGCGCCCTCATGAAGAAGGGAACACGCTGATGCTGGTGCGCAATCCGGCGGCGCGGGTCGCCGTCTGGGCCGTGTTCGCGCTCGTGCTGCTGGGACTGGTGATCACCCCGATCGCCGTCACGGTGATCACGGCGTTCAGTGCCAGCTGGACCTCGGTGCTGCCCTCCGCCCTGACGACGGCACACGTCGCGGACGTGTTCACACCCGAGAACGCCGCCAGCATCGGGGTCTCGGTGCAGACGGCGATCCTCGCCTCGGCGGTCGCGGTCGTCGCGGGCACGTGGGCCGCACTCGCGGTGCCGAACCTGCCGGGCCGCGCGCGGGGCGTGGTCGACGCCTTCTTCCATCTGCCGGTCGCGGTGCCGTCGGTGGTGGTCGGCCTCGGCGTGCTGGTCGCCTTCTCGGCCCCACCGATCGTGTTGGGCGGCACCCCGGCGATCGTGGTGCTCGTGCAGGCGATCCTCGTGTTCGCGTTCGCCTACTCGATGGTCTCCGCGGCGGTCTCGCAGCTGGACCCGATGCTGGACAAGGTGGGCGGCTCGCTCGGCGCCTCGCCGCTGCGTCTGCTGGTCACGGTGCGACTTCCGCTGCTGGCCCCCTCGATCGCCGCGGCCGCCGGTCTGTCGGTGGCGCTGTGCATGGGCGAACTCGGCGCGACGATCATGGTCTACCCCGCGTCCTGGCGCACCCTGCCCGTCACGGTGTTCACCCAATCGGACCGCGGCGATCTGTTCGGCGCGGCCGCGAACACCATGTTCCTCGTGCTGGTCACCGTCGTCATCCTCGGTGTGCTGTCGACGTTCCGGCGGCGCGCCTGATCTGTCGCGTTCGGACGGTGGATCCGTCCGTCAGCGCGGTGGTCCTGCGGCGCGCCCACTCGCGATCGCCGAGAGCGTCTGCACGACCTCGCGCGGTGCGGCGTCCTTCCGCCGTACCGCGCGCAGGCGTCGATGCAGGTCGATGCCCTCGGTGGGGACCTCGACCAGCCGCCCGTCCCGGAGTTCCGCCGCGACGGCGAGTTCGCTGAGCACGGCCGCGCGTCCGCCCGCGGCCACCATGATCTTGACCGCGGCGTTGGTGCCCAGCGCGATGGATCGCGGGTCCGGCTCGAGCCCCACGCGGCGCAGCGCGGCCTCGAGGGCGTCGCGGGTGCCGGCGCCCGGCTCGCGGGTCACCAGTGGGAGCTCGGCGAGCTCGGCCGCCGTGACGGGGCGAGCGGGGCCGCGCCGCGCCAACCGGTCTCCGGGCGCCGCGACCAGTAACATCCGGTCGGTCCGGACCGTGCGCGAGGCGAGGTCGTCGGGCACCGTCGGGCCCTCGATGAAGCCCAGGTCCGCGACGTGCGCACGGACATCGGCGATCACCGCGGCGGAGTTGCCGACGGTCAGGTGCACCGGCTCGTCGGTGTGCTCCCGCAGCCGGGCGAGCCAGGCCGGCATGAGGTACTCGGCGATGGTCTGGCTGCAGGCGATCCGCACGGTGTGGTCGGATCGGAGCGCCTCCGCGCCCGTCTGCAGGGCCGACATCGCGGTCACGACGGTGCGCGCCCACTCCGTGACAGCCGCGCCCTCGGGCGTGAGCTCCGCGCCCCGCGTGCGTCGGTCCAGCAGGTCCAGACGGAGCTGACGTTCCAGATGTCGCAGCCGCGAACTCGCGCTCGGCTGCGAGATCGAGCACTCCCGCGCCGCGGCCGAGATCGAGCCGAGGTCGGCGACGGCCACGAGGAGTCGCAGCGATTCCACGGACGGCATTTCCATAGCGTGATTCTATGGGTAGATAGGAGCCCTGTGGGTACCGGTCGCCGCGATCCGGCGAGAAGGTGGACCCATGCACGCGATGACCACCACTGCCCGCCCCGCCGGACCCGCCCCGTCCGGCCTGTGGCGCGACCTCCGCAGCCCGTGGGAGGCCGTCTCGAACCTCACGCCCAACTGGTTCGCCGCGGTGATGGGTACCGGCATCATCGCGAACGCGGCCGTCGGTCTGCCGGTCCATGTGCCCGGCCTGCGCACGGCCGCGGCGGCGGTGTGGATGCTGGCGGCCCTGCTGCTCGCGGTCCTCACCGCGGGCACGGTCGCGCACTGGGTCCGGTACCCCGCGTTCGCGCGCCGGCACCATCGCGACCCCGTGATCGGCAACTTCTACGGCGCGATGGCGATGGCCTTCCTCACGGTCGGCATCGGGTCCGTGCTGGTGGGCCGCGACTGGATCGGGGTGACGGCCGCGCTTGCGCTGGGCGGCACGCTCTGGGTGGTCGGCACGACGCTGGGTCTGTTCTTCGCCCTGCTGATCCCCGCGCTGATGATCCGCGGCGGCCACTACCGGTCGGACGCGGCCTTCGCCGGTTGGCTGATGCCCGTGGTCTCCCCCATGGTGACCGCCGCCGGCGGCGCGGTCCTGCTCCCGTACGCCCCGGAGGGCGCCGTCCGTGTCTCGCTGCTGTGGTTCAGCTATGGCTGCTTCGCCTTCACCCTGGCCGCGTCGCTGATCGTGCTGCCCGCCGTCGTGCTGCGCCTGCTGCGCGGCCCCCTCTGGGCGGCGCCGATGATCCCCACCGTATGGATCGTGCTCGGTCCGCTCGGACAGTCGATCACCGCGGCGAACGGCCTCGGATCGACGGCCCACCTCGCTGTGACCCCCGACCTCGCGGCGAATCTGCAGCGCTTCGGCACGGACTACGGCTGGACTGTCACCGTGGCCGTCCTGATGTGGACCGCGGTGGCACTCGTGCTCACCGCCCGCACCGCGCTGGGGACACCGCACGGCCTGCCGTACGCCCTGACCTGGTGGTCCTTCACCTTCCCCGTCGGGACCTGCGCCACCGGCTTCAGCGCGATGGCGGTAGCCACGGGTGCCACCGGATACGCGCTGCTGGCGGTCGCCTTCTTCCTCGGCCTGGTCGCCGGGTGGGTCGCGGCCGCTCGCGGGACGTTCACCCGCGCGGTGGTCAGCGGCGCCCTCCTCCGTCACCCCGCGCTCGCCGCCTGAATCACCGCAGAAAAGCAAGGCTCACCCCTTGCTGTTACTGGATGCAAGTCTCTACACTTGCGAGATGATCGTCGTCACTGCCGACCAGCGGGGCAGCCGCTCCGATTCCGACAGGGTCGAGGCGGCCCTCGCCCTGTTGTCACCCCTCGCCTGGCTCCGCACACCCGACCGGACAGCCGGCGATGAACTGCAGGCGGTGACCGACGACGCCGCAGTCGCGGTCGATGCGGCGCTCGAGCTGCTGGCCGACGGGCACTGGAGCGTCGGGATCGGGACGGGCACCGTCGAGCTGCCGCTCCCCGACCAGACCCGAGCGGGCAGGGGCCGCGCCTTCGAGGCAGCGCGAGAGGCGGTGGAGGCCGCCAAGGGCGTCGCCGTTCCCGTGCAGGTCAGAGGTGCCGACGGTGCCGTCGCCGCACGCGCCGAGGCGATCCTGTCAGTGCTCGGCCTTATCGTGGGCCGCAGATCACGGGAGGGACGGGAGGTGACCGCGTTGCTGAACACGGGCATGTCGATCACGGCCGCGGCGGCGGAGCTGGGGGTGTCGCGTCAGGCGGCGTCCCAGCGGGCGGCGGCGGCGGGTTGGTCGGTCGAGCCGGCGGGGCGCGCGCTGGCGATCGAGTTGCTGGGCGCGGCCGATGCGGCGTCGTCCGCAGATCCGGGGGTCGCGCGGTGATCGCCCTGGTCATCGTCCTCCTGCTCGCGGCCGCCGGCGCCGGGGTGATCGTCGCGCGCCGCGGCACGGAGGGCGTCGCCGGCGTCGTGGCGGCGGCGATCCCCGCCGTGCTCGTCGGCGCGGCCGCGCGCGTCGCGGCCGTCGTCGCCGCGATGGCGGGCGGCAGCGCGCTGGTGACCGCCGCGTTCACACTCGCCGGCGCGACCGGCCGGGACGGCCCCGATCCCGCGCCCGAGAGCGGCGATACCGAGGGCGAGCGGTCCGACGGTGCGCCCGTTCCCGAGTCGCCGCTGCGCGGCGGCCTCGCGATCGGAGTGCTCGAACGGGCCGCGATCGCGGTGTGCGTCCTCGCGAACTTCGCCGCCGGCCTCGCCGTGATCGTGGCCGCCAAGGGTCTGGCCCGCTACCCGGAGCTGCGCAATCCCGGCGCGGCCGAGCAGTTCATCATCGGCACCTTCGTCTCGGTGCTGTGGGCCACGGCGTGCGCCGGGACGGCGGTCGCGCTCGGGAGGTGATTCGTCCGTCGCCACCCGGTCCTCGTCCGTCGCCCCTCCGGAGACGGCCGATCGGGGCCTCCGATCAGTAGTCCCGCTGCGGCTCCTGCGCGTGCTGCGGCGGGGTGAGGCCCGGCTGCTGCACCTCGTACGGCGACTGCTGCCACGGCGCGGCGCCCTGTCCGAGCGGCAGCTGCGCGGTGGCGTCCGCGGGCTGCACGGTCTCCGGATCCGGAGCGGCCCCGGCGGGCTTCGTCGTCGGCACGATCGGGGCGTCGGGCACCTCGTCCTTGGTGACCACGACGGGCGCCACCGGCTCCGGCGTCTCGAACCAACCCGAGGTGTCGATGTCCGGCGCGGTCGCGGGCGCGTCCTCGGAGGGCTCGAACCGGAACACGCCGTCGGATCCCGGCGTGCCGAGGTTGCGCATGAAGCCCTGCAGCGCGGCGTTGAAGTCGCTCGGCACCACCCACACCTTGTTCGCGTCGCCCTGGGCCATCTCGGGGAGGGTCTGCAGGTACTGGTAGGCCAGCAGCTCGGGTGTGGGGCGGCCGGACTTGATGGCCGAGAAGGTGGTCTCGATGGCCTTGGCCTCGCCCTGCGCCTCGAGGTAGGCGGCGGCCCGTCGGCCCTCGGCGCGCAGGATCTCGGCCTGACGGTCGGCCTCCGCCGCGAGGATCGCGGCCTGGCGCTCGCCCTCGGCCAGGAGGATCCGACTGGCCTTGTCGCCCTCGGCCGACTTGATGGCGGCCTCCCGGTGCCCCTCGGCCGAGAGGATGGTCGCGCGCTTCTCGCGGTCCGCCTTCATCTGCTTCTCCATCGACTCCTGGATCGACGGGGGCGGGAAGATCGACTTGAGCTCGACCCGCGCGACACGCAGGCCCCAGCGGGACGTGGCCTCGTCGAGCACGCCGCGCAGCTGGCCGTTGATCTTCTCGCGCGAGGTCAGGGTCTCCTCGAGGGTCATGCCGCCGACCACGTTGCGCAGCGTGGTGGTGGTGATCTGCTCGACGCCGACCACGTAGTTGCTGATCTCGTACACCGCGGCCTCGGGCCGGGTCACCTGGAAGTAGACGACGGTGTCGATGTTCACCGTCAGGTTGTCCTGGGTGATCACCGGCTGCGGCGGGAAGGACACGACCTGCTCGCGCAGGTCCACTCGGGCGCGCACCGTGTCGATGAACGGGATGAGCAGCGCCAGTTGGCCGGACACCGTCTTCGTGTACCGGCCGAGCCGCTCGATCACCGCCGCCTGGGCCTGCGGGACCAGCACCAGTGCCTTCACCAGCACCACGACCGCCGCGAGGATCAGTACGACGAGTACGACCAGCCCGATTCCTATGCCGTCCATGCCTCTTCCTCTCCGTTGTGGGTCTTCGTCAGCTGTCGACCACGATCGCCACGGCACCGTCGATCTCCACGATCGTCACCTCGGCGCCGATCGGGATCGCGGCCCCCTCGTACGGGGTGCGCGCCGACCACTCCTCGCCGCCGATCATGACCCGACCACCATCGGTTCCCGACACGGCCTGCAGGACCCGGGCTTTCGTCCCGGGGAGCGATTCGAGGTACGACGGTGCGTCGCCCCGCTTGCGCTCGACGTACCGCCGCAGCGGCGGGCGCACCAGGAGCAGGAACGCGACCGACGACAGCGCGAACACCAGCCCCTGCGCCCATAGCGGCAGGGTGAACACGCCCGTCACCCCGGCCGTGACGAGTGCGCCGCCGCCGAGCATGAGCAGGGTGAACTCGCCGGCCGCCGTTTCCGCCACGGCCAGCAGGATCGCGCCGATGAGCCAGAGCGCCGCTGCCACACCTCGATCCTGCCAGAAACCGGTCAGCCGCTGCGAGGATCCCCGACACGGACGCGGCGGTGCCCGCGGCTGGTGTTCAGAGCGGATACGGCGGGGCCCCCACACCCACGAGACGGTAGGTGCCCCACACCGTCTTATCCGTGACCATCGCGGGCGAGCCCGCTCCCCCGCCGACGGACACCGTGACGCTGCCGCGCGGCATCTTCTTCAGCGCCGCACCGATCTCCTGGTCGTCGACGGTGCCGTACCAGTGGTAGTTGCCGTCGAGCGGCTCGAGGTGGCCGGCGAGCCGGACCGGCGACACCGCCTCGTAGTCGCCGGAACGGAACACCGCCGATCCGGTGTACACGCCCTCGTCGCGGACGTGGTCGTTGGACAGGTCGATCGCGTCCCGGTCGGGGCGCGATGGCCGGCGCCGCCCGCGCTGGATCCACCGCGCGGTCACGGGCGGCCGGGACAGGATCCGGGTCGCGGCCTCGGTGTACATCCACGTCAGCCACGCCTGCAGCGTCTGGAGCTGCTCGTGCGAGCCGTCGGTGAGTACGAGGTTCGGCACGCCGTCGACGAGCATCCCGAGGTAGGCGCTCTCCGCGTCGGTGGGCCCGACCGTGCCCGGCGGGATGACGCGCGGATCGAGTGCGGGCACGGCGATCTCGGCGGTCGTGCCGGGCAGGATCACCAGGTCGTAGTCCAGCGCCCCCGCCGGGGTCGTCACGGTCCACGCGTCCCGGTCCGGCCGGAACCGCAGGCCCACCACGTCCGACGGTGCGATGACGGCCCCGTCGACGCCCGGGACGCGAGCACCGATGACGACGATGCGCGGCGCGTCCGCCGTGCTCACGCGAGGAACCCCGCCTTGCGCCACGACCACCGCGCGAACGTGCCCATGAGCCCGACCGAGTCGAGGAACCGGCCGAGGTCGCGGAAGCCGTCCTGCTTGGCCTTGATGTGGTGCGGGTTGGTGATGGCGGCGCGATAGGCGGCCTTGGCGTCCAACCCGACGCGCGCGTACATGCGCGGGTTCGCGAAGAGCATGCGGAATCCGAACGCCGCCCCGGCGTGCAGGTTCCCGACCACGAGGGTCTGCAGTCGGGTGCGGCCCGCCACGCCGCGGCGAGCCCCGTCCCGGGCGTAGCCGATGTGCCGCGCCTCCTCGGTGACGTGGATCTGCATGAGCCGCGCGACGATCGGCTGCAGGTCCGGATCGTCCTTGATCTGCCGCTGCTGCGCGTCGAAGATCTCCTCGCCGACGAGGGCGGCGATCCACACGGCCTGGCCGCGGATGACCGGCGCGAGGACGTACTTCACCACCCCGAGCTGCCAGCCCCGCAGGCGGTACGGGCGCTCACCGACGCGGTCGATGACCTTGCCGAACATCACCATGTGGCGGCACTCGTCGCCCATCTCGGTGAGCGAGTAGAAGGCGTCGCGCGAGGTGGGGTCCTTGGAGAGCAGGTCGCGCAGCAGCAGGCGGTTGAGCAGGTTCTCGAACCAGATGCCCATCGAGAGCAGGTTCACCATCTCCTGCTTGGAGAGGGCGATCTGCTCCTCACGGGACATGGCGTTCCAGAGGTCGGTGCCGTACAGGGTGCACATGTGCGGCGGCAGGAAGAACTTGTCCGGGTCGATCGGGGCGTCCCAGTCGATGTCGACGACGGGCGCGTAGGAGCGCTTGACGGAACCGCCGAGGAGTCGATCGGCCACGCTCTCGCGGGTGCGTTCGGGCAGAGTCGTATCGGTCATGTGGCGAACGTAACACCGCGGGCAGACAGAGTCCAGAATTCTGTCTATCTCCCCAGGTTGTCGGGGTGTCTATCGCACGAATTGGGCCCGCGCCGGGATGACGAAGGTCTGGGCGTACCGTCGGCCGGCCTCGATGTTCGCCGACGACGGTCCGCGATGGTCCGGCCCGTCGACCAGGCCCTCGACGGGCGGCAGCGGGGTGAGCAGGAGCGAATGCAGCTGCCGGACGAAGAAGTCCGCCATCGCCTCGACATCGGCGTCGTCGCGGTACTCGTCGCGCCGGATCTCGCGGAGGAAGAACCGTCGGCCCTCCTGGATCTGCGGGGAGTCGCCGTGGATGTACGGGAGGATCAGCGCCGGGCTCATCGCGAGCACCCGCTGCAGAGCCCGGTGTTCCCGCAGGTAGGCGTAGGCGTAGGCGAATCCGGCCGCGAGCCGCTCGTCGTTGTCGGCGATCGGATCGGCGTACGCGTGGATCCTGCTGTAGAACTTCTCGAGCTCGCTCGCGACGACCGCTTCGACGAGGGCGTCCTTGCCGGTGAAGTGCTGGTAGAGCGTCGCGCGGGCCAGTCGCGCCCGCTTGGCGAGCGCGCCCATCGAGATCCGCGTCAGTCCCGCCTCGTCCACCCAGTCGAGTGCGGCGCGCAGGATCTGCTGCCGGGTGTCGGGTTTCGTCGTCGGGGTCGATGCCACCTGCGGATTCTATCCCCGAGCCGAGCCGAACACCGTCAGGAATCGGGTTCCGTGACGAAGTCCACGAGGCGTTCGACCGCGCCGATCAGCGACGCGTCGAGGTCGCGGAACGAGGTCACCGCGCCCTGCACACGCCGCCAGCCGTCCTGGGGCGTGCCCCAGCCGAGCCGCCTGCAGGTGCCGGTCTTCCAGTCCTCGCCGCGCGGCACGTCCGGCCACGCCGCGATCCCGACGGCCGACGGTTTGACCGCCGCCCAGATGTCGATGAACGGGTGGCCGGTGACCATGACGTACTTGCCCACGGACTGCGTCATCCGCGACTCCTTCGAACCGTCGACGAGATGGTCGGCGAGCACGCCGACCTTCCGTCCCGGGCCCGGCTGGAACTCCGCGAGCCGATCGCCGAGGTGATCGAGGCCCTCGAGCTGCTCGACCACGACACCCTCGACGCGTAGGTCGTGGCCCCACACCCGCTCCACGATCGCGGCGTCGTGGATGCCCTCGACCCAGATCCGGCTGGGCAGCGCCACGCGCGCCTTCACGCCCTCCACCCGGGTCGAGCCCGAGGCACTGCGCTGCGGGCCCGACGGTGCCGCTACCCGGGGCCTGACGAGCGTGACGGGCCTGCCGTCGATGAGGAACGCGGCCGGGCGCATCACGAACACGCGAACCTTGCCACGCCCGTCCTCGAGCTTGACCAGGTCGCCGTCGTAGCTGCGGTCGAAGCCGACGACGGCCCCGCAGAAGCCGGTCGCCGCGTCCTCGACCACGAGGTCGCGGTCGGCCGGGACCTCGGGGACGATCCGCGCCTTCTTGCTCGCGTGCCCGGCGTAGATGTCGCCATACCTGTTCGCCACGGCCAGCAAGTCTACGGCGCGGGATCCACGTACTGCGTGAAGCCGTAGCGCGTGTGCGGACCGATCGCGCCGAACTCGAACAGGCCCTCGCCCTCCTCGGTGCGGCCGTCCGGGTGCCGGACGGTGCACGTCGCCAGGTATTCGACGGGGACGAGCATCGTCAGGTTCACATCGAGCTCGGACACCCGGAAGCGCCGGCCCTCGACCTTCTCCTCCCCCTGCCACATGCCGTGCCGCCAGTCCTGATCGAGGCCGTAACCGGTGCCGAACCCGAAGTGGTTGGCGGTGAGGATCGCGATCTCGACCTCCGTCCGCGCACCGTCGGAACCCGTGAACGCGAGCCGGGCGGCCCGGGCCTGCCGGGTCCCGGAGACGAAGTCGATGTCGTGGGCGACGTGGCCGAGCCAGCGGGGCTCGGCACCGTCGTGCGGGATCCAGGTGGCGTCCTCGACGACCGGCCGCCCACGGATGTCCTCCTGCAGGACGACGCAGATCGTGGCCTCGGGCAGGCGCAGGACGGAGTAGATCCAGAAGAAGTTGCCGGCCTCGGTGACGCGGCGGCCGGGCGGCTCGGCCTCGCCGACGGGCCGCACGCCCCACGACCGGTCGCGATTGCCGCGCCAGGTGCTGGCGTCGAACCGCTCACCGTCGACGGTCAGCCGCCCCTCCCAGGAGCCGACCTGGACGAACCGCTGGGTGTCGAAGGTGACCCGCTCGAGCTGCCGGTGGAAGTGCCGCGGCTCGAGGTGCGCGGGGCCGGTCGCGGTGAAGGTGAGATCGAACGCGAGGTCGTAGTCCGCCCCCGGCTCGAGGACGATCCGCAGCCGCTCGAGCCCCTCCACCACCTCCAGCCGCAGCGGTCCGACGACGGTGTCCGCGCGGTCCGCCCCGAGCGCCTTCGACGCGCGGAAGACGATCTGGTCGTCGCCGTGCCGCGCGACGGCGAAGCAGTCCACCACGCCGAGGTTCGGATAGACGCCGAGGCCGAGCACCAGGAAGGGCTCGTCCGCGGTGCCGTTGTGCGCGTTGAAATAGTAGCGGTCGTAGAAGTTGCGGTCCGACGTCGCGGGGTGGCGGATCACCTCGGCGACCTGGTGGACCGGGAGGTCGTCGGCCGGCGACAGCGGCGAGCCGCTCCAGGTGCGCAGGCGCGATCCCCGCTTCGCCCCGGTCACGGCACGGCCTCCCAGTAGGTCCCGTCGAGCATCTTCTCGATGCTCGCGCGGTGGAGGATCATGTCGTCGGGATTCTCCGGCGGGGCGGAGGCGCCGAAGTCGATGGCCCGGGTCTGGATCCGGTACATGATGACGCCGTGGACGATCGCGGCGTACGCGGTGTAGAAGTCCATCTCCCGCGGCACGTGGCCGGTACGCTCGGCGTACCGTCGCTCGACTTCCTCGCGGCGGAGGAACCCGGGCAGGCCGGGCAAGCCGGCCAGCTCGGCGAGGTCCTGGAAGAAGCGGTGCAGGTACACGAACCAGCCCAGGTCCAGTTCGCACGGCCCGACGGTGGCCATCTCCCAGTCCAGCACCGCGACGGGGGTGTTGCCGGAGTACATGAGGTTGCCGATCCGGGCGTCGCCCCAGGTGAGGACCGCGTCCGCATGGTCCGGGAGATTCGCCGCCGCCCACGCGAGCGCACGGTCCACCACGGGGGCCCGACGGTGCCCCTCCGCCGCCCAGTCGTAGAACGCCCGGAGCCGCCGCAGGTGCGCGGCGAGAGCCGTCTCCCCCGGCTCCGGCATCGGGAGCCCGCCGTCCGGCGGGGTGACGCCGTGGATCGTCGCGAGGACGTCGACCGACGCATCGCCGAGTTCCCGCAGGTCCGCGTCGGTGGAATCGGGTCGCCAGGCGCCGAACGTGTAGGGCATGACGTCCGGTGGGACCTCGCCGTCGATCCGGTCCATGACCAGGAAGGGCGCCCCGATCACGGACGGGTCCTCCTCGACCCACAGGCACGACGGTGCCGCCACCCCGTGGCTCCGGACGTGCCGCATGACGGCGAACTGAGCCGGCAGGTCGTAGCTCGGGAACACCGGATCGGACTCCGGACGGGGCGCGACGCGGATGACGAGGCGCCGCTCACCGTCGCCGAACCGGACCGAGGCGAGCAGGGTCTCACTGGACATGCCGTTGCCCTCGGGTAGGTGAAGGTCGAGCACCTCCGCGCCCGGTTCGCGCACGGCGAACCATTGCTGCAGCTGGGCGCGCACCTCGTCCGGGGTGCGCTGCGAGGAGGCCGGGCGGGCCTGCTCGGCGAAGGTGTCCGATTCGGTCATGCAGGCCAGGGTAGATCCGTGCGGCGTTCGCTAGAACATGTTTCAGAAATTCGGCGGGATCCGGCGGACGCAACGGCCTTGTTTCTGAGCGACAACAGCGACGTCGGTGAGAGTCGATAGGCCGATTCGTGTCAGATCCGTTGGCTACAGTTCCGTCATCATCCGAATCGGTCTTCGCGAAGGAGTCGCCATGACTGACGAGAGTCCAGACCCGCTTCAGACGGAGCTACAACTGACGGAACGCCAGATCCTGACCTGTCGAGCACATCAAGCCCGAATGCTCGAGTTGGACGCCGACGCCACAGGAAAGGATCGTTCACGACTCCAGAAGCGCGACCACCTCTACACCTTCGTAGACGGCTACCTCGATGCCGTCGCATCCGAATCGACCTCCGGCTGGGTGCCTCGCGAACTTCTGGATGCTCGCGGCAGGTCCGTCACCACACGACTGGACACCCTCGTATCCTTGGCGCCAACTCTCTCCGCGGAGATAGACGAGCGACGGATCGCGCTCATCATTCTCGCCGAATTGATGACCTTCGCCCCGTGGAACGACGGCAATAGCTGGCAGAAAAACGCCAGGTCAAAGGCTCTCGAGATCGCTGCCCGAGATTTCTCCGCCCTGCGAGACGACGATCTTGCATCGATGTCCGCGCAATTGGATGATCTACTCAAAGCGCTTCGACGCCAGTCGATCAGATGGGGCCGGATTGCCGCTGTTGCCGCAGCGGGCGCTGGGCTCGGTGTACTCACGGGCGGCCTTGCCGCCCCAGCGATCGGTGCCGCAGTCGGCAGTTCGATGGGACTCTCCGGCGCTGCAGCGACATCGGCCGGATTGGCCGCGCTCGGCGGCGGTTCGTTGGCCTCAGGAGGCTTCGGTGTGGCCGGTGGAACGTTTCTGATCTACGGCGTCGGTGGGGTGACATTCGCCGGAGCCGCAGCCGCCGGATCGAGGTTCACACCGCTCGTGGCTAACGCACTGGTCACCGAAGCGGTGAAGCTCGACCTCATTGCCCGCATGGTGCTGGCCGACGCACCCGATTGCGACGAGAAGATACGGCGAGTGGTCGAGAGCCTTCAGGAACGCATCAACAGACTGAATGATCGAACACTCATATTGATCGCCAAGATCGATTCACTACGGAAGGAGAAGGCAGACAGCGAGAGCGAGAACGCGAACCTCAAGGAAGAGATCCAGGCACTGAGGTCCGAAGTCGAACGAATGAGATCGGCGCGAGCCACGCTGACCGTCGTCCGCAATCGTCTCCCCGAAGGAGCGACGTCATGAACGAGGACGTCGTGCGAAACCTCGACACGCAGAGCAGACGGCTCAACATGATCGACGATGCGATTACGGCCGCACTGAGTGACGACGAGCCTCTCATCGCGTTGCGGGAGAGTCCACGTCAGCAGTCGCATCAAGAACTGACGGCGTACAACGATGCGCTTCGTGCCGAACACGACTGGGCCCAGATCGACCTCGATGCATGTCTTACAAGCGAGCAACGGGCTGCGTGGGACCTCTGGCGGAGTAGGACCCGACTCGACTGGCAGACCTCCGACTACCTCGCGGTCGGCTCAGCGGGGTTGATCGGCTTCCTCAGTTCGTGGTTCGACACCGCGATTGACGGAGCAGTACGGGATCGACTCAGGGCCCTCACCGACACCGTTCTCGGTCAGACTCTCGAGGCCGGCGGAAAGCAACTCCCGGTCGACTTCATGGGGCCGGGATTCGGTGGTCGCGCACATCGTGTCAAGTCGGCCGGACATGACCTGGCACGGCCGATCGAAGCTATTCGTCAAGTGATGGCCGGAGAGTTCAGCGGAATTCGTTGGGTGGATGGCGCTCCCATGCATGTCGTCGACGGTCGCTACGCGGCTCTACCGTTTGCAGAGGCAGCGGTGAAGCTCGGTCAACACCTGTTGGCCGACGTCGTCACCCCGATGAGCCTGCCCATTCCCGGTATGTCTCGCCTGTACGAATCCGACTCGGAGGCTATCCGGCGCTTTGCACTCCACTCGTACAGCGGACTCGGACAGAACGCCGGCTGGAACGTTCGGAGTGGAATTCTGACACCGGGCATGACTGTCCTCATCACCGAAATTCTGATCAGAACGTACGTGCACGCCGACGCCTACCAGCGAACGGGGTCGGCTGAACTCGACTGGCCACAGCAAAGACGTCGGACCGAGCTGCTACTCGCCGCCCACGGTCTCGTATCCGCGATCTCCCTAGGCCGGACAGCCGCAGTCGTAGCTGCGAACAGCGCGGCGGGAACGCCGCTTCGCGCCCTCCATCCGTCGCACATCCGCCACGCGAACATCCCTGCACTCCTGAGGACGGGCACACTTGCCGCGAGTGCTGTTGCCGACAGCTATCGCGCCTCCAGGATCCCCAGTGCTCGAACGTGGGAAGAACTCGTACTAGCCACCGCACAGCCGTGGCAGCTCGACCTCGTGGACCGGATCGAGGCGCTCGGGCAGGCTGCTGAATAGGGCAACCGAGCGCCGCCATGACGGCACGTCGACCGCGACGGGGCTACGCTCGATAGCCATGAGTTCCACCGTCGCCACCCTCGCACGCCGCGCCACCGCCGGGCCCGCCCAAGGCTTCGCCGTGTGGTCGTCGGCGTGGCTCGCGGGCTCGGCGGGCACGGACGAGCTGCTCGCGGCGCTCGGCGAGTGGGCGCCGGTGCAGTCCGTCGTCGACGGCGACCTCCCCGACCTGCTGGCCGAGATCCGCGCGCTGGAGCCGCACGCCGTCCGGCTGCTGCTGCCGGCGCCGGGCGACGCGCGCGGGCTGCCCGCCGGCACCGACCTGGAGCAGGCGGCGCTGGCGCGCGGCGAGGTCGTCCTGTTCGACGGCGCGTCGTCCACGATCGCGCTGGTGCCGACGCCCGAGGCAGGCGACGTGATGCGCTGGCGGGCCTTCCTGCACGAACCCGCCCTCGTCGACCCGGACCCGATGCCGCTGGGCGGCGCCGAACAGCAGTTGCGCAGCGCGGTCCGGGAGGCACCGTCGGCCCTCGCCGGCCTGCCGCCCGCGCCCGACGCGTCCGACGACCCCCGGCGCCTCGTCATGGAGCTGACCCGCTACCTGGGTGCGCACCGGCTGCCCCTGGGAGCCACCGAGCGGGCCCACCGCGTGCTCGACAGCGCAGGGATGGTGGAGGCGATCCTGCTGGTCGCGGGCGCGGAGAACCCCTACGCCGGACTCACCCTCGCGTCCGCGCAGGGAGGCGACGCCGCCTACCGCGACCTGTGGCGCACCGTCCGTGCCGCCCGCGTGGCGGCCGTCAACGCGGTGTGCCGCGACGAACTCCGGGGCTGAGTGACGCTCACGATGTCGTGTTCTGCGGCCCCGGACGTGCGCTGACGCACCTCCGACGCACCAGAACCCGACATCCTGAGGTCACGCGCGGACGGGCCGCCGCACCGCCGGGCAGCAGCCCTCGACGCAGGCGGCACCGTCGACGCTGACACCGAGCCCGGACGACCGGCCCGCATCGGCATCGTCGACCAGGTCGGCGACCATGGCGGCGAACCGCGGGTCGTGGATCGGTGTGGCGGCGCGGGCGAAGGGCATGCCGAGCTCGGCCGCGAGGTAGCGGGCCTCGGTGTCGAGGTCCCAGATCACCTCGAGGTGGTCGGAGATGAAGCCGATGGGCACGACCGCCACGCCGGGCACCCGCTCGTCCCACAGCGCCTGGATGTGGTCGCAGATGTCGGGCTCGAGCCACGGCACCTGCGGCGGGCCGGAGCGGGACTGCCAGACCACGTCGTGATCCGTCCCCAGCCGGGCGGCGACGTTCGCGGCCGCGTCGCGGACCTGGCGCGAGTACAGGTTCGACACCCCGGGCGGACCGGAATTGACGTCCGCGGCCTCCGGGATGGAGTGTGCGGTGAACACCAGGCGCGAACCGGCCGGCACCGTCGCCAGCGCCGCCGCGGCGGCGTCGGCGAAGCAGTCCAGGAACAACTCGTGATCGGAGAACTGGGGCAGCTTCGTCAGCCTCGGCGCCCCTGCACCGACGGCGGCCAGCGCGCGGGCGATGTCCTCGTCGTACTGCCGACAGCCGGAGAAACCGCCCCACGCGGAGGTGGCGAAGACGAGAGCGTCGCGCATGCCGTCGTCCTTCATCCGCGCGACGGTGTCCTCGATCATCGGATGCCAGTTCCGGTTGCCGAAGTAGATCGGCAGGTCGCGGCCCCGGCGGTCGAACTCCTCCGAGACGGCCGCGATCAGCGCACGGTTCTGCTCGTTGATCGGCGAGACGCCGCCGAACCGCAGGTAGTGCTGTTCGACGGCGTCCAGCCGCTCGGGTGGTACGCCACGACCCCGTACGACGTTCTCGAGGAAGGGCCGCACGTGGTCGGGGTGTTCGGGCCCTCCGAAGGAGAGCACCAGCAGCGCGTCGTGGCTCACGACTGGGCGTTGATCATTTCCTCGGGGAACCACGTGTTGTGGCTGGCGCCACCGTCGACGTAGACGATGGAACCGGTGGTGCCGGGCAGCCAGTCGGAGAGCAGCGCGCAGACGCTCTTACCCACGACCTCCGGGTCGTCGACGTTCCAACCGATGGGCGAGGCGCCGTCCCAGTACGTGTTGAGCATGTTCAGCTTCTTGGCGTCGTCGGTCGCGGTACCCGAGATCGCCTTGGCCGCAAGGGTCTTGATCGGGCCGGCGGCCACCAGGTTCGAGCGGATCTTCTTCGCGTAGCCGACCTCGCGGGCGACGTAGCGGTTGACCGACTCGAGGGCGGCCTTCTGCACGCCCATCCAGTTGTAGTCCGGCAGCGCGGTACGGGGGTCGAAGTCCATGCCCACGATGGAGCCGCCCTCGTTCATCACGGGCAGCACGGCGCGCGCCAGCGAGGCGTAGCTCCACGCGGAGATCTCGAAGGACTTCGCCACGTCGGGGCCGGGGCCCTCGAGGAAGGGAAGCGCGTCCGGGCCCATCAGGGTGCGGGGAGCGAAGGCGATCGAGTGCAGCACGCCGTCGATGCCCTCGGGTGCGAGCTCTCGGACCTTGTCGGCCAGCGCGCCCAGGTACTCCTCGTCGGTGATGTCGAGCGGGATCGCCGGCGGCACCTCCTGCGGGAGGCGCTTGGCGATCCGGTCGATCAGGCGGAGCCGGTCCGGGATGCCGGTGATGATCACCTTGGCACCCTGCTCCTGGGCCACCTTGGCGGCCGAGAACGCGATGGAGGCATCGGTGATGATGCCGGTGATCAGGATGGTCTTGCCTTCGAGCAGTCCGGTCACGGACGTGCCTCCTTCAGGTTTTCGGGTGCTGCTGTGCTGGTTCGACGGTGCGCCGTAGCGCCTAGTGGCCCATGCCCAGGCCGCCGTCGACGTTGATGACATTGCCGGAGACGTACGAGGAGTCGTCCGAGGCGAGGAACGAGACCACGGCCGCGACCTCTTCGGGCTGGCCCATCCGCTTCGCCGGGATGGCCTGCTTGACGGCGGTCTCGGTGTACTCGGCGGGCAGATCGCGGGTCATGTCGGTGTCGATGAGGCCGGGCGCGATCACGTTGGCGGTGACGTTGCGGGCGCCGAGCTCGCGGGTGACCGAGCGGGCGAGGCCGATGACGCCGGCCTTCGAGGAGGCGTAGTTGGCCTGGCCGGGCGTGCCCATGAGGCCGACGACCGAGCCGAGGTAGATGAAGCGGCCCCAGCGGTTCTTGAGCATGTCGCGGGTCGCGGCCTTGGTGACGCGGAAGGCGCCGGTGAGGTTCGAGTTGATGACCTTCTCGAAGCTCTCGACGCTCATGCGCATGAGGAGGGTGTCCTCGGTGATGCCGGCGTTGGCGACGACCACCTCGACGGGGCCCTGGTGCTCGGCCACCGTCTTGAAGGCGGCGTCGACCGACTCCGTGTCGGTGACGTCGCACTGCACGCCGAACAGGCCCTCGGGGGCGCCGGAACCGCGGTGCGTCACGGCCACCTTGTGACCGTCGGCGGCCAGGCGCTGGGCGATCGCCAGGCCGATGCCGCGGTTACCGCCCGTGACGAGGACGGACCGGGGCGTGAATTCAGATGTCGACATGGAAGACAACGTATCAATCGCCCGCGCGAGCGGGGAAATCTCCGGGTATCCGGCAGCGTGTCACGGCAGCCGCCGGTTGTACGCCACGGCGCCCGCCGCGCCCAGGACGAGCAGCACCGTTCCCCAGAGCACCCAGACCCGGGAGTTGTCGCCCTTCTGCATCTCCCAGCCGATCTCGTCGCGCAGCGTGCCGTACGCCTGGTTGAGGTCGCTCAGCGACGACGCGGAGAAGAACTGGCCGCCCGAGAGGTCTGCGATCTTCTTCAGGGAGGCGTCGTCGACGGGGACGGGGATGTTCTGCCCCTCGATGCTGACGGTGCCGCCCGGCGTACCGAAGGAGATGGTGGAGATGGGGATCCCCTCCTCCTTGGCCTTGCGCGCCGCGGTGAAACCCCCGCGGGGGTCGTCGAGGTCGGTCGGCACGGTCTGCTTGCCGTCCGATTCGAGGATGATCCGGGCCGGCGGCGCGTTGTCCTTGCCGCCCAGCACGTCCCGGATGTTCTTGATCGACTGGATCGCCGCGTAGATGCCCTCGCCGGTGGCGGTGCGCTGAGCGAGGTCGAGGTGGTCGATCGCGTTGGTCGCCAGGGACCGGTCGGGGGTCGGCGAGACGAGCAACTGCGCGGTGCCGGCGAAGGACACGATGCCGAGATTCATCCCGGCGGGCAGTTCGCCGACGAACTTCTTCGCCGCAGCCTTGGCCGCGTCGAGCCGATTGGGACTGACGTCGGTCGCCTGCATCGAGAGTGACACGTCGATGACGAGGACGACCGTCGCCTTGCTGCGCGGCACCTTGCGCATGGCCTGCGGCCCCGACAGCGCGATCATCATGAGGATCAGTCCGACGCTCAGCAGCGCCAGGGGCACGTGCCGCCACCGGCTGCGGCCGGGTGGTGCCACCGAGTCGAGCACCGTCATGTTCGCGAATTTCAGCGCGCGCTTGTCCCGGCGCCGCTCGTTGTAGACGTACCCGGCCACGATGGCCAGCACCACGAGGATGCCCAGCAGCCAGATCGGGGTGGCGAGCGAGGTCAATCCGCCCATCTAGGAAGCACCAGCCAATCCACGTCGGCGTGCGGCGACGAACCGCACGATGTCGGCCAGCCAGTCGCGGTCGGTGCGCAGCTCGAGGATCGGCGCGCCCACGCCGCGCAATGTCCGGGCGACCTGCGCGCGGTGCGCCTGCGCGGCCGCCGCGAACCGCTCCTGCAGGTCGGGCGTGACGGTGAGCTCGCGGACGGCGCCGGACTCGGCATCGCGCAGGGCGATCTCGCCGACCGCCGGGAGCTCGACATCGCGGGGATCCAGGACCTCGACGGCCAGCACCTCGTGCCGCGCGGCGAGACCGCGCAACTCGCGGACGTAGTCCACGTCGCCGAGGAAGTCGCTGATCACCACGATCAGGCCGCGCGGCTGCTCGGGCCGGCGCAGCGCATCGAGCGCGATGCGCAGATCACCGCGGGTGCCCTCGACGGCCCGAGGGGCCGTCGCGATCGCCTTGAGCACCTTCTGCCGCTGCGCGCGGCCGGATTTCGGCTGGACCCGGACCAGCTGCGCACCGTTGCTCACCAGGCAGCCCACGCGGTTCGCGGCGCCGCTGACCAGATGCACGACCGCGGCCGACGCGGCGACGGCGAGGTCCCGCTTGGTGCCACCGGTGGACCCGAAGTCCATCGACGCGGACAGGTCGACCACGATCCAGGTCTGCAGCTCGCGGTCGGCGATCATCTGCCGCACGTGCGGGTGCGTGGTGCGCGCGGTGACCGACCAGTCCATCAGCCGGACGTCGTCGCCCGGCGTGTACGGGCGCGATTCCCCCGGCTCGGAACCGGGACCGGGCAGCAGGCCCTGGTGATCGCCCTTGAGGACACCGTCGAGCCGACGTCGCACGAGCAGCTCGAGGGTCTTGAGCGACGCCTGCATGCGGGACTCGTCGACCTCGCCGCCGGCGAAGCTCGGGAGCGGGGCGTGCGGCATCGTCAGACCTGGGGCTGGTGCGCGGGCACGAACTGCTGCTGCGGCACCGCCTGCCCCACGACCTGCGGCAGCGCGACGGTCTGCAGGACCCGGCCGATCGCCTGATCGGGGGTCACCTCGTCGGCCAGCGCGTCGTAGCTCATGACCAGACGGTGCCGGAGCACGTCAGGGATGATCTCGACGACGTCCTGCGGGACGACGTAGTCGCGGCCGCGGAGCAGCGCGAGCGCGCGGGCGGCGGCGACGATGCCGAGGGTCGCGCGCGGCGAGGCGCCGTAGGTGACCCAGGAGGCGACGTCGTCGAGCCCGAACTCGCGCGGCGTGCGGGTCGCGGCGATCACGCGGACCACGTAGTCGACGAGGGCGTGGTGCACGAAGACCTCGCTCGCGGCGCGCTGCAGGCGCTGCACGGTCGCGGGGTCGAGTACCTGGGACGGGGTGGGCGGCGTGGTGCCCATCCGGTAGACGATCTCGCGCTCCTCCTCGATCGAGGGATAGCCGACGACGACCTTGAACAGGAAGCGGTCGCGCTGCGCCTCGGGCAGCGGGTAGACGCCCTCGTTCTCGATGGGGTTCTGCGTCGCGAGCACCAGGAAGGGATCGGGCATCGGGTAGGTCCTACCGCCGATGGACACCTTCCGCTCCGCCATCACCTCGAGCAGCGCCGACTGCACCTTCGCGGGAGCACGGTTGATCTCGTCGGCGAGCAGGAAGTTCGCGGAGACCGGTCCGATCTCCGTGTCGAACTGCTCCTTGCCCTGCCGGTAGATGCGCGTACCGACGAGATCGGAGGGCACCAGGTCGGGCGTGAACTGTATGCGGGAGAAGGAGCCGCCGACGACCGTCGCGAAGGTCTCGACCGCGAGGGTCTTCGCGACGCCCGGGACGCCCTCGAGCAGGACGTGGCCGTTCGCGAGCATGCCCACGAGGATGCGCTCGACCAGCTGATCCTGGCCCACGATCACGCGCTTGACCTCGTACACGGCCCGCTCCAGCAGCTTGACCTCATCGGTCGAGGCGGCACCGCCCGTCCCGTTCTCCAGCCCCTGAGAATGCGTCACGCAAGACCCCTTCGTCGTCGTTCCCCCGGCCCGCGCGGGCCCGTCCGATCCGGGCCGTCACGGCCCACTCCCACGAGAGTACGCAATCGTCGGCGGTCAGCTGTTGATCACGCGGACGCCCTGCGACAGGAAGGTCGAGGCGTCGAAGGGAGCGATCCGCACCGCACCACCGGACTGGGGCGACTCGAGGATCTGGTTGTTGCCCAGGTACATGGCGACGTGCTGCGTGCCGCCGGGACCGCGGAAGACCATGTCGCCGCGCTTGAGCTGGCTGATCGGCACCTTGTTTCCGGTCGTGTATTGGTACCCGGAGTACTTGGGCAGCGCGATGCCGACGGCCGCGTACATGTACGCCATCAGGCCGGAGCAGTCGAAGCCGACGCGGTTGAAGTCTCCGTAGCTGTCGGCGACGCCGCCGTCGCGGACGCCCTTGGTGGCGCCGTTCCAGCTGCCGCCGCCCCAGGCGTACTGCACGCCGATGACCGACATGCCCCGCTGGATCACGGTCTCGATCATCTGCGCGCCGGTCATGCCGGCGGCGCTGGTCGCCGCCTGTGCGGCGGGCGCCGCGGCGGCCGGTGCCGTCTGCCCCGTCACGGCGCCGAACGGGTTGCTGAACAGCGACGACGCCTGGCCGACGATGCCCTGCGCGAACGTCCGGGCCGCGGCCAGCGGATCCGCGGAGTCGACGGTGCCCGCCTGCGCCGGAGCCGCTGCGGCCGGGGCGGCCTGGGCCGCGGGTGCCGCCGCCGCGGCGGGAGCCGCGATCTGCTGGGTCTGCTGCTCGTCGACGACGTACTGCGCGTAGATCTTCTGCTGCGCGGCGCGGTCGTCGGCGCGCTTGGCCTCATCCAGGGCCCGCTGCGCGAGGGTGCGCTGGGCCGTGAGCCTGGCCTGCTCCTGCTCCTGGGTGCCGAGCGCGGCCACCGTCGTGGTGATGGAGTCCTCGGCGGTCTTCTTCCGCTCGACCGCGGCAGCGGCGGCGGAGTCGGCCTGCACCTTGGCGGCGCGGGCGGCGGTACGGGAGGCCTCGGCGCGAGCCTTCGCGGCCTGCAGGTCGCCCAACGCGACGCGCTGCTTGTCCGCCACGATCCGCAGGGTCGTCGCACGGTCCACGGCGACGCCGGGGTCGGCACCACCGAGCGTGTTGACCAGTGCGCCGGCGCTGTTGCCCTGCTCGTACGCGGCGCGCACGACGGTGTCGAACGTGTCCTGGGCCGTCTTGATCCGCGTGTTCGACTCCGTCACCGCGGTCTCGGACACCTTCACGGCGCCGGTGGCGGCACGCGCGGCGTCCTGTGCGGACTGCAGGTCCACCACGGCGCGGTTGACGGACTGCCGCTTGGTCGCGACGTCTCCGCGCAGGTCGGCGATGCGCTGGTCGGCCTGCGCGATGCGGTCGACCAGGGTGGCGACGACGTTCGCCGGGTTCGTATTGTCGCCGCCGGGCTCGGCCGTGGCGGAGCCGGTGGCCGCCACGGTCCCGACCATCAGCGAACCGGTGGCGACGACCGCGAGCAGCGACCGCGCAGCGATGTTCGTGGCGGGGTGTGCCGTACGCCTCAAGGTGTCTCCCTCAACTCAAGACTCGTTCAGACCCGATGAGTACGCGTGTGCAACACGCACAACATTGGCTTCAGATGTACCGTACGGCACTTTCACAACAATAGAAAACAGTAATCACAAACTACACACGTGTGACTTCGCAGAAAGCGGTACTGAACTGCATCGACGATGCAATGGATGAACGATTTCGAATCGGACACCGGCCGTGAATCACACAGCTGGAATTTCGAATGAATGTGCGCTATTCGTTCGACGGAGCGGTCGCAGCGCCATTCTTTTCGACGGTGCCCGACACTCCGCCGGGCGCGACAGCAGCCCGGCGCGCGGCGTCGACCGCCCGGCTGCGCCTGCGCGTCACGGACCGGGCCACTCCGGCGAGCGCCGCGACGAACACGATGAGGGCGACGGTGACGGCCGTCCACGGGAAGGTGGCGTCGTGCGCGACGTCCACGAAGTCCTGCGTGGCCTTGGGCGGATTGTTGAGCGCGAGCCGTCCGGTGTGGCCGTCCTGCCCCTTCTCGATCTGGAACCGGCTCAGCTGCGTCGAGTACCCGGCCACCTGGTTGGGTGACATCACGAGGATCGTCATCGCGTCCTCGCCCTTGGCTTTCATGTCCTTGCCGACCTGGGTGCCGAGGTCGCGCAGCGAGGTGTCCGGGTCGTAGTCGTGCGCGAGGACGACCACCTTGAAGTTCTCGATCCCCTTGGCCCGAGCGTCACGCACCACGGCGGCCAGCTGAGGCACCGAATCCTGATGAGCCGGATTCAGCACGGCGACCCCGTCGTGCGCGAGGTCCGCCTCGAGGGCCGACAGGTCCACGTCGGCGGGTACAGCGGTGATGATCGGCACGGGCCCCATGGCCCTCACAGTACGACACGCCCACGATCGGACCCGGAACGAGGCACAATGAGCTGCGTCCAGCGAGGTTCAGCCCAATGACCTCTCACAGGACAAGCGTACTGTATTATCGGTTTCAGGCACCGACACAGCCCGTCGGTGCACACCACAAACGTTGAGTGGAGCTGACGTGAGCAAGAGCATCGATTCCTTCTCGTCGCGCGGCACGCTCGAGGTGGGCGATCAGTCGTACGAGATCTTCCGCCTCAGCGCCGTGCCCGGCACCGAGAAGCTGCCCTACGCCTTGAAGGTCCTCGCAGAGAACCTGCTGCGGACCGAGGACGGCGCGAACATCACTACCGATCACATCAACGCCCTGGCGAACTGGGATCCGTCGGCCGAGCCGAGCGTCGAGATCCAGTTCACGCCGGCGCGCGTGATCATGCAGGACTTCACGGGCGTCCCGTGCATCGTCGACCTCGCCACCATGCGCGAGGCCGTCACGGCGCTCGGCGGCGACCCGAACAAGGTCAACCCGCTCTCCCCCGCCGACATGGTCATCGACCACTCGGTGATCCTCGACGTCTTCGGCACGGCCGACGCGCTCGAGCGCAACGTCGACCTCGAGTACCAGCGCAACGGCGAGCGCTACCAGTTCCTCCGCTGGGGCCAGGGCGCGTTCGACGACTTCAAGGTCGTCCCCCCGGGCATGGGCATCGTCCACCAGGTCAACATCGAGTACCTCGCGCCGGTCGTCATGACCCGCAACGGCCAGGCCTACCCCGACACCTGCGTCGGCACCGACTCGCACACCACGATGGAGAACGGCCTGGGCGTCCTGGGCTGGGGCGTCGGCGGCATCGAGGCCGAGGCGGCCATGCTGGGCCAGCCGGTCTCCATGCTCATCCCCCGCGTCGTGGGCTTCAAGCTCACCGGTGAGATCCAGCCGGGCGTCACCGCGACCGACGTGGTGCTCACCGTGACCGACATGCTGCGTCAGCACGGCGTCGTCGGCAAGTTCGTCGAGTTCTACGGCAAGGGCGTCGCCGAGGTGCCGCTCGCCAACCGCGCGACCCTGGGCAACATGAGCCCCGAGTTCGGCTCCACCGCGGCGATCTTCCCGATCGACGGCGAGACCATCAACTACCTGCGCCTGACCGGCCGCACCGACCAGCAGCTCGCGCTGGTCGAGGCGTACGCCAAGGAGCAGGGCATGTGGCACGATGCCGACCGCGAGCCGGCGTACTCCGAGTACCTCGAGCTCGACCTGAGCACCGTCGTCCCGTCGATCGCCGGCCCGAAGCGCCCGCAGGACCGCATCCTGCTGTCGGAGTCGAAGACGGCCTTCCGCAAGGACATCCACAACTACGTCGAGCAGAACAACCCGGCGCCGCACACGCAGCTGGACGAGGCGATCGAGGAGTCCTTCCCGGCCTCGGATCCCGCCAAGCTCAGCTTCGCGGACGACGGTGCCGTCAACGTCCAGTCGGCCGCCAACGGCGCCGAGGGCCGTCCGTCCAAGCCGGTCACCGTGACCGGTGAGCGCGGCACCTTCGTGCTCGATCACGGCGCGGTCGCGGTCGCGGGCATCACCTCGTGCACCAACACCTCGAACCCGTCGGTCATGCTCGGCGCGGCGCTGCTCGCCCGCAACGCCGTCAACAAGGGCCTGACCACCAAGCCCTGGGTCAAGACCAACATGGCCCCCGGCTCGCAGGTCGTCACCGACTACTACGAGAAGGCCGGCCTGTGGCCGTACCTCGAGAAGCTCGGCTACTACCTGGGCGGCTACGGCTGCACCACCTGCATCGGCAACACCGGCCCGCTGCCGGACGAGATCAGCAAGGCCGTCAACGACGAGGACCTGACCGTGGTCGCGGTGCTCTCGGGCAACCGCAACTTCGAGGGTCGCATCTCCCCCGATGTGAAGATGAACTACCTTGCCTCGCCGCCGCTGGTCATCGCGTACGGCCTCGCGGGCACGATGGACTTCGACTTCGAGACGGACTCGCTGGGCAAGGACCACGACGGCAACGACGTGTACCTCAAGGACATCTGGCCGTCGGCGCAGGAGATCGACGACACGATCAAGAACGCCATCAGCCAGGACATGTTCCGCAAGTCCTACTCGACCATCTTCGCCGGTGATCACCGCTGGCAGAACCTGGACACCCCCGAGGGCGACACCTTCCAGTGGGACGAGGACTCGACCTACGTCCGCAAGGCACCGTACTTCGACGGCATGACGATGGAGCCCGCGCCGGTCACCGACATCTCGGGCGCCCGCGTCATGGCGCTGCTGGGCGACTCGGTCACCACCGACCACATCAGCCCCGCCGGCCCGATCAAGCCCGGCACCCCGGCGGCGCAGTACCTCGACGCGCACGGTGTGGCCCGCAAGGACTACAACTCGCTGGGCAGCCGGCGCGGTAACCACGAGGTGATGATCCGCGGCACGTTCGCGAACATCCGCCTGCAGAACCGCGTCCTGGACACGATCGGCCTCGAGGGCACGCAGGGCGGCTACACCCGCGACTTCACCCAGGAGGGCGGCCCGCAGTCGTTCATCTACGACGCGTCGCAGAACTACCAGGCCGCCGGCATCCCGCTGGTCGTCCTGGGCGGCAAGGAGTACGGCTCGGGCAGCTCGCGCGACTGGGCGGCCAAGGGCACCAGCCTGCTGGGCGTCAAGGCCGTCATCGTCGAGTCCTTCGAGCGCATCCACCGCTCGAACCTGATCGGCATGGGCGTCGTCCCGCTGCAGTTCCCGAAGGGCGAGTCCTGGAAGACGCTCGGCCTCGACGGCACGGAGACCTTCGACATCGCGGGCATCACCGAGCTGAACAACGGTGTGACCCCGAAGACGGTGCACGTGACGGCCACCAAGCTGGACGGCACCAAGGTCGAGTTCGATGCGGACGTCCGCATCGACACCCCCGGTGAGGCGGACTACTACCGCAACGGCGGCATCCTGCAGTACGTGCTGCGGAACATGGTCAACAGCTGATCGACGACCGTCGACCACGAGTGACGGCGGGTCCGGCCCCTGCGGCCGGGCCCGCCGTCCCCGTTCCATCAGGAGCGTCCACATGCCCAAGGTGAGCGATGACCACCTCGCCGCGCGCCGCCGTCAGATCCTCGACGGTGCGCGGACCTGCTTCGCGGAGTACGGCTACGACGGTGCCACAGTGCGCCGCCTCGAGGCCGCCACAGGACTGTCGCGGGGCGCGATCTTCCATCATTTCCGCGACAAGGACGCGCTGTTCCTGGCGCTGGCCCGCGAGGACGCGGAGCGGATGGCCGACATCGCGGCCGAACAGGGCCTGGTCCAGGTCATGCGCGACATGCTGGTCCACCCCGAGCGTTTCGACTGGCTCGGGACTCGACTCGAGATCGCGCGGCGGCTCAAGAACGACAACGACTTCCGCGCCGAGTGGACCGAGCGGAGCGCCGAGCTGACCGACGCCACGCTGCGCCGCCTGGAGCGGCAGAAGCAGCGCGGCAGGCTGCGCGACGACCTCCCGACCGACGTGATCCTCGCCTACCTCGACCTCGTCCTCGACGGCCTGGTCACCCACCTCGCGTCCGGCCGCCCGACGGTGGGCCTCGAGGCCGTACTCGACCTCGTTGAGGAGAGCGTGCGGCGCCGCGAGTAGCGGCCACCTCCCAGCCAGCGGGACGCTCACAGTCCTGTGCGCGGGACGCTCACATCCCCGCGGGCGGGGTGGCGTAGCAGAAGAAGCCACCGTTCGCGTCGCGTGCCGCGGCCAGGGTGCCCCACGGCGTCACCTCGCCCGGCTGGACGACGGTGCCGCCCGCAGCGGTGATCCGCTCGCCTGCGGCGGCCACATCGTCCACGGTGATGTACACCTGCCAGAACGACGACATCCCCGCGCCGAAGGCACCCGAGTCGAACAGCGGCTTCGCGTCCATGATCCCCGCGACGCCCTGGGCGGCACCGTCGGGACCGGCGACCATGACCTGGCTGTACCGGTCCGGACCGATCGCGTCGGGGTCGCCGCCGGTGCCCACCTCCTCGTAGTCCCAGCCGAACACGGTGCGGTAGAACGCCGAGGACGCCGCGTAGTCCGCGCTCATGCAGTCGAACCAGTAGGGCGTGCCCGGCACGCCCCGTTCGGCGAAGCCGGCGTGCGTACCGGGCTGCCATACGCCGATCGCCGCGCCGGCCGGGTCGATGAAGAATCCGAACCGACCGAGGTCTCCCACATCGGCGACGGGCACGACCACCGTGCCCCCGGCGGAACCGGCCGCGGCGAGCGAGGCATCGGCGTCGTCAGTGCGCAGGTACACCGACCACATGTCCGGCATGCCCTCCTGCTGGGCGGCCATGAGGCCCGCGACCATCGCGCCGTTCACGCGGAAGTTCCGGTAGCCGCCGAACTCGGGTGCCGGTGGGTCGGCCTCCCATCCGAACACGGCGCGATAGAAATCCACGGACTTCTCGACATCGTTACTCGACAGGTCGATCCAGACGGGTGCGCCCACCGGCGCCGTGTACTCGGTCATGGGGTCAACGCTCGCACACGGGACCGACAAGTTCCAGACCTCGGGCCGGCCCCGCCCCGCGCGCATCAGATCTTGGCCACGCCCCGCGCGTCCCGGTAGACGGCCGCGACGCCGCTCGCAGACATCGGCGCGGACTGGATCTTGGCGTCCGAGGCGACGACGGCCTGCAGCGTGATGCCGGCGACGAGGAAGTCCGCGACCGACCGGCGGGTGTGATCGGCCGAGGTCACGAGCACCGCGCCGGTGCCGAAACCGTTCTGCCGCATGAGCGCCGCCGTGTTGATCGCGTTGGCCTGCGTGGAGCCCGCGCCCTCCTCGGTGTAGATCCGCGTGCCGGACACGCCCTGCGCGAGCAGCCATTCCTTCATCGCGGCCGCCTCGGTCTTACCCGCCTTCGGGGCGCCGCCCGTCACGACGATGGGGAACGCCGGGTACGCCTGGGCGACCGCGAGCCCCTTCGTCAGCCGCTCGACGAGGATCGGCCGCATCGCGCCGTTGTCCTCGAGACCGAAGCCGAGGATCACGATCACGGTGCCGGCCGCGACGCCGCCCGGGACCTGATCGGTCAGCGGGAAGGTCAGCGCCTTGTTCACGTTCGTCATGACGGCGACGACCTTCTGCGCTTGGTCGACGGGCATCTGATTGATGGCCGTCTGGGCGCCGGCGGTGTCCCCCGCCGCCTGCCGCTCGAACGCCTGGTCCGTCAGGGACGTCGTCGACGCCGTCGAGGTCGACGGTGCCGCCCCCGCCGGCCCGGTCGTCACGGACGCGATCGCGACGACCACGACCGTCGCCGCCAGAACCGATCGGATGAAACCAGAGACACGCATCTTGACCTCCGTGACAAATGTGACTACAGGTGGAAAAGTACACCACCGAGGTCTGTGTTGCCCACGTGAACAGCGGATCTGTGACCTCTCGCGCGTCTCATGGCATGGCACCGTCCGCGGATCTGTGCTTGAGTGAATCCTGTGGGGGTGGATCGTTGGACGCGCGAGCAGGTACTGGAGCTCGCGCCGGATGTCTCGTCGGCTCGGGCCGGCGAGAAGCTGAGCGCACCCGCGCCCTGGTCGGAAGTCGGAACCACGCCGACCGCGGTGTGGGGCCAGTGCCAGGGCAGCGGCAAGCGGCCGTATCAGACCGTCGTCGAGCTCGCGGAACCCGCATACACGTGCTCGTGCCCGTCGCGCAAGTTCCCGTGCAAACACGCCCTCGGTCTCCTGTTGCTCTGGTCCGGCGGTGGCGTACCCGACGCGCAGGAGCCCGCGGACTTCGCCGCGGTGTGGCTCGAATCCCGCGGTAGGCGCCGCGAGCAGGCCGTCGAACGCGCAGCCGCTCCCAAGGATCCCGAGCGCGCCGCCCGCACGGCCGCCCAGCGCACCGAGGCCGTCGCGGGTGGCATCGCGGAACTGCGGATGTGGCTGCTCGACCAGGTGCACGGCGGGCTCTCGGGCATGGACGGCGACGCGTATGCGCGCGTGGATCCCCTGGCCCGCCGCCTCGTCGACGCCAAGGCCCCCGGGCTGGCCGCCCGGGTGCGGCGGCTGCCGCAGACCGTCGTCGGCGCGGGCTGGCCGGACCGGCTCCTGCGGGAGTTCGGGCTGCTCTGGATGCTCACCGAGGCTCACTCGCGCTTGGACTCGCTCCCCGAGGAGATCGCCGCCACCGTCCGGCGCCATGTCGGGTACCCCGTGGCCTCGGCCGACGTCCTGGCCGGGCCCGCCATCCACGACTCCTGGACGGCGTTGGGGCGCACCGAGACCGTCGAGGAGAACGTCACCACCCGGCGGACCTGGTTGCACGGCGAGGAGACCGGCCGGTGGGCCGTGATCCTCGACTTCAAGGTCCGCGGCGGTCCGTCGCTCCCCCGGCGCCCGGCCGTGGGCGCCACGGAGGTCGGGCCGCTCGCCTTCCACCCGGACGGGCTGCGCGCCCTCATCGCCGGCGACATGGCGAGCCGTCGGCCCGCGATCGTTCGGGCCGGGGTCACCTGCGAGCGGGCCCGCGAGGATCGTGCCCGACGGTGCGCCGCCGACCCGTGGGTCGTGGACCACCCGGTACTCCTGGCAGGCACTCCCGCCGACGCGGATACCCCGCACCTGGTCGATCGCGACGGCCTCGCGGTCCCGCTGCGGATCACGGACGAGGCGTGGTGGACGCTGCTCGCCGTCTCCGGCGGGTCCGAGGTGGTCGTGGCGGGCCTCCTCGACGCGACGGCGTTCGTCCCGCTGTCGGTTCTGGCGCACGACAAGGCGGTCGCGCTGTGACCGCCGAGCACTGGCCGGCCACGGTGTCCGCAGCGCTGCTCGGCACCGGGACCCGCCGGGCGGAGCGCACGGGGGCGGACCCCGTGATCGCCGGCGCCCTCGCCCGCGTTCCCGCGGACGCACCGTCGAACGCCCTGGTCCTGCACACCGCGGCCCTGACCGCGACCGCCCTGGCTGCCGAAGGCGCCGCACCGATCCGGGGACTCGAGCCGCTCCCACCCGCCGACGAGGACCCGCGTCCGGCGATGCCGCGCGCGCTGGCCGGCACCGTCGTCACCGCGTTGCGCTACCCGGACAGCGAGACCTGGTGCCTCGGCCGCGTCGCCGAGGCCGGGCTGCGCGCGCCGACCGAACTCATTCCCCGGCTCCTGCGGTTCACGGTCGATCGTCCCCGCGCGGCCGCATCCGTGGGTGTCCTCGTCGGGCCGCGCGGTGCCTGGCTCGCAGCAGCGGCACCGTCGATCGGTGCCCGACTCGACGTGGACCGACCCGATCCCGCGGACTGGGAGAGCGGCTCCGACGAGGCGCGGGCACGCTACGTCCGTGCCGTCCGCCGAACCGACCCGGCTGCCGCGACCGAGCTCGTCGACGCCGCCTGGAAGGACACGCGGGCGGCGGGCCGTGCCGCGCTGCTGCGCGCGCTGGCGGTGATCCCCGCCGGCCCCGGCGACGACGCACTGCTCGAGCGCGCGCTCGACGATCGGAGCACCGAGGTCCGCGCGGCGGCACAGGAGGCGCTGGCCGGCGGTGTCGGCACCTCGTACCAACGGCGGATGCGCGACCGGGCGCGCGAGCACGTCTCGTTGAGCCGCGGGCTGCTCGGCGGCCTCAAGCTCACGGTCCGCACCCCGGACGGTCTCGACGCGGCGGCCACGCGGGACGGCATCGTCGGGCATCGATCCGGGATCGGCCGCACCTGGCGGCGCCAGTGGGCCGATCAGGTCGCAGCGGCGCTGCCGCTGGCCGACTGGGAGGAGCTGCTCGGGGCGGCACCGTCGGATCTCGTGACGACGCGCGACGACCGGGACGACCTGCTGCCGGGCTGGATCGCGGCCGCCGCGCGGCGCCCCGACCCGCGCTGGGCCGCCGCCCTTGCCTCGACGGGCGCACCCGGCGCTCTCGCACTGCTCCCCGGCCCGTGGCCGCCCGACCTCGCGGATCGCGTGGGCTCGATCCTGTACCAAGCGGCGCAGGGCACCGATTGGCAGCTCGACGAGGGCGTCGACGCGCTGCTCGACGCCGCTGCCGCTCGCCTCCCCGTGGGCCCGCCATCACCGTGGCCGGACCGGGCCGCACAGATCCTCGCCGCGGCGTCGTCCGTGCGCGCCCGCTACTTCGCCGCACTGCCCGAGATCCTCCGCCTGCGCACCGCCATCGAACAGGAGCTGCCATGACCGCCACCCCCACCGGCGACACCGTCGATCTGCTGCGGCCGCACGCCGAGCAGGTGTACGCCGCCGAATTCGCGGCGCTCGCCTCGCAGGACTCGGCGACGCGCCCGGCGAACTGGCGCCTGTCGCCGTCCGCCGTGGTCGATTACCTCTGCGGCACAACCCTTCCCGATGGCACTGTCGTCACGCCCAAATACATCGGACCCCGGCGGCTGATGGAGGTGGCCGTCGCGACGCTGGCCACCGATCGGGCTCTGCTCCTCCTCGGCGTGCCGGGCACCGCGAAGACCTGGGTGTCGGAGCACCTAGCCGCGGCGATCAGCGGCGACTCGACGCTCCTCGTCCAGGGCACGGCGGGCACGCCGGAGGAGGCGATCCGGTACGGCTGGAACTACGCTCGTCTCATCGCGGAGGGGCCCAGCCGGGAGGCGCTCGTGCCCTCGCCGATCATGACCGCGATGGCGGAGGGACGCGTCGCGCGCCTCGAGGAACTCACCCGCATCCCGTCGGACGTGCAGGACGCGCTCATCACGGTGCTCTCGGAGAAGACCCTCCCCGTTCCGGAGTTGGGGATGGAAGTGCAGGCGGCCAAGGGGTTCTCGCTGATCGCGACCGCGAACGACCGGGACCGCGGCGTCAACGAGCTGTCGTCCGCGCTGCGCCGCCGGTTCAACACCGTGGTCCTCCCCCTGCCCGCGACGGCGGACGACGAGGTGCGGATCGTCTCGCAGCGAGTCGCCTCCCTCGGCCGCGCGCTCGACCTCCCCGAGCTCCCCGCCGCGGCGGACGAGATCCGTCGCGTCGTCACCGTCTTCCGGGAGCTGCGGTCCGGGCTCACCGAGGACGGCCGGACGAAGGTCAAGCAGCCCAGCGGCACGCTCTCCACGGCGGAGGCGATCTCGGTCATCACCCACGGCACCGCGATGGCGGCCCACTTCGGCGACGGGGTCCTCCGGCCGGACGACGTCGCCGCATCGATCCGGGGCGCCGTCGTCAAGGATCCGGTCGCCGATTCCGTCGCCTGGACCGAGTACCTCGAGTCGGTCGTCCGGGAGCGGCCCGGCTGGTCGGACTTCTACCGCGCGGCGCGCGAGACCCACTGATCCATGGCCTCCGCGGCGCACGAGGCGCAGGTCCACGTCCTCGGGATCCGGCACCACGGCCCGGGTTCCGCGCGGGCGGTCGTGGCGGAACTCGAACGGCTCCGTCCCGATGCGGTACTGATCGAGGGCCCGTCCGACGCGTCGGAGCTGCTCGCCCACGTCGTCGATCCCGACCTCGTGCCGCCCGTGGCGCTGCTGGGGTACGTGGCCGACGATCCCGCGACGGCCGCGTTCTGGCCCTTCGGCGTGTTCTCGCCGGAGTGGCAGGCCGCCCGCTGGGCCGTGGGGCACGACGTTCCCGTCGAGTTCTGCGATCTGCCGGCCGCGCAGTCGCTCGCCGCCCGCGCCGAATCGGAGCCGCCGCTCGAGGACGGCCTCCGCGCCGATCCGATCGCGGCACTCGCCGCGGCCGCGGGTTACGACGACCCGGAGCGCTGGTGGGACGATGTCATCGAGTCCCGGGGCGAGGGTGACGTTTTCGAGTCCCTCGCCGAGGCGATGCGTGCGGTCCGCGAGCAGGCCGAGGCCGTGCCGGTCGACGGTGCCGCGCCGACCCGCGAGCAACGGCGCGAGGCGTTCATGCGCAAGTGCCTGCGCGCAGCGCTCAAACGCGACGGGGTGCGCACGGTCGTGGTGGTGTGCGGCGCGTGGCACGTCCCGGCGCTGACGGGACCCCTCCCGACGGCGGCCGCCGACAACCGGATCCTCGCCGGGGCGCCCAAGGTGCGCGCGCGGTCCGCGTGGGTGCCGTGGTCGTACTCGCGCCTGGCCACCGCGTCCGGCTACGGCGCCGGCGTCACGTCCCCGGGCTGGTACCACCACCTGTTCGCCACCGAGCCCGACGAGGTCGTCGTCCGATGGCTCACGCTCGTCGCGGAACTCCTTCGTGCGGAGGACGTGCCCGTCTCGTCCGCGCACATCATCGAGGGCGTCCGGCTCGCCGAGACGCTCGCAGCGCTGCGCCGCCGGCCGCTCGCGGGCCTGGCCGAGGTCGACGAGGCCGTTCTCGCGGTCCTCTGCGACGGTGCGCCGTCCCTCGCCGAGTTGGTCCGCGAGCGGATCGTCGTCGGCGAACGGCTGGGCGCGGTGCCGCAGCACCTGCCCGTCGTGCCCCTCCAGGCCGACCTGGACGCGACCGCGCGGACCCTGCGACTCAAGCCGGACGCCGCGGTCAAGCAGCTCGTGCTCGACCTCCGTAAGCCGAACGACGTGGCGAAATCCCAGCTGCTGCACCGCCTCCGCATCCTCGGGATCGAGTGGGGCGATCCGGCCGAGACCACCGGCAAAGGCACCTTCAAGGAGGGCTGGGCGCTGCAATGGCGGCCCGAGCTCGCCGTCGACGTGGTGGTCGCGTCCATCTGGGGCACGACGGTGCCCGACGCCGCTGTCCGGCGCCTCGAGGCGCTGGCGGAAGAGGCGACGACGCTCGCCGAGGTGACGGGCGCACTGGAGGTCGCGCTCGTGGCGGACCTCCCGCCGGCCGTCACCCGCCTGCTCCGCGCGATCTCGGACCGCGCGGCCGTGGCGCACGACGTCGACGCGCTGCTGGCCGCGCTGCCCGCGCTCGGCCGGAACCAGCGCTACGGCGATGTCCGCGGCACCGACACCGCTGCGCTCGCCGAGGTCTCGTCCGGTCTGCTGCTCCGGGCCTGCGTGGGCCTGCCGTCCGCGGTCACGGGCCTCGGCGACGAGGCGGCCGGTGTCCTGGCGGGACGGGTGGATCAGGTGGAGGAGGTGATCGGGCTCCTCGGCGACGCCGATCGGGACCGCTGGTACACGGCGCTGCGCACCGTCGCCGACCGCCCCGACGTCCACGGCTCCGTGGTGGGACGCGTGACGCGGCTCTTGCTCGACGCCGGCGCGGTCGCCGGCGAGGACGCTGCACTGCGCCTGCACCGGGCGCTGTCCGCGGGCGCGGACACGACGGCCAAGGCCGCCTGGATCTCCGGCTTCCTCGGCGGCAGCGGCATCGTCCTCGTGCACGATCCGGCGCTCCTCGGCGTGCTCGACGGCTGGCTGCTCGCACTCGGCGAGCAGGAGTTCGTCGACGTGCTGCCCCTGCTGCGGCGGACCTTCGGCGACTTCGACGCCGGCGTGCGGCGCAACATCGGCGATCGCGTCGTACGGCTCGGGGACGGACCGGGCACCGTCGACCCCGACACCGCGACGCTCGATCCCGGACTGGCCGGGCCGGCCGTCGCGACCGCCGCGATGCTCCTGGGACTGACGGAGGTGTCCGCGTGAACGAACGGGAACGGCGGTGGCGGCTGTTGCTCGGCGCGTCCGCGTCCGGGCTGCCCGCGCCGTCCGGGACGGATGCACGGATCGACAAGGCGCTCGGCGCGCTCTACGACAACGACGGCCGCCGCGGCGGTCTCGGTGCCTCCGCGCCGTCCGTCGTGCGCTGGCTCGGCGACATCCGGGAGTACTTCCCCTCGACGGTGGTGCAGGTCGTCCAGCACGACGCGGTCGAGCGGCTGGGCCTGCATCAGCTGCTGCTCGAGCCCGAGCTGATGGAGGCCGTGGAGCCGAACATCGACCTCGTCACCACCCTCATCACGCTGGGCCGCGCGATCCCGGAGACCTCGAAGGCGACGGCCCGCGCCGTGGTGCGCAAGGTGGTCGAGGAGGTCGAGAGGCGGATCGCCGACCGGACCCGCGCCACCGTCGGCGGCGCCCTGAACCGGGCGGCGCGCACCCACCGGCCGCGTCTGCGCGATGTCGACTGGAACCGGACGATCGCCGCGAACCTCAAGAACTACCTGCCGGAACAGCGGACCGTCGTGCCCGAGCGGCTCGTCGGCTACGGCCGGCGATCGCAGGCCGTGTCGAAGGACATCGTGCTCGCGATCGACCAGTCGGGCTCGATGGCCGCGTCGGTCGTGTACTCCGCCGTGTTCGGCGCGGTGCTCGCGTCGATGCGGTCGGTGCGCACGTCGCTCGTGGTCTTCGATACCGAGGTCGTCGACCTCACCGACCAACTCGACGATCCCGTCGACGTCCTGTTCGGCACCCAGCTCGGCGGCGGCACCGACATCAACCGCGCGATCGCCTACTGCCAGGGTCTGATCACCCGGCCGCAGGAGAGCATCTTCGTGCTCATCTCCGACCTCTACGAGGGCGGCGTGCGGGAGGAGATGCTGGCCCGGGTCGCGCAGATGCAGGCCGCCGGTGTGCAGGTGGTGGTGCTGCTGGCGCTGTCCGACGAGGGCGCGCCCAGCTTCGACCGGGAGATCGCGGCGGCGTTGTCCGACATGGGGATCCCCGCCTTCGCCTGCACCCCCGACGCCTTCCCGGATCTGTTGGCCGTCGCCCTGAATCGCGGCGACATCATCCGCTGGGCCGATCGGAACGAACTCAGCAAGCGCGGGATGAGCGACTGAGCTCGGCACACGCGCCGCCCGCGATCCGCAGGATCTACTATAAATCTGCGGTAGAATTGATGTAGATACCCTTAAACGGAGGTGGAGATGGCGAAGCGTCCCGTATCCCCCACCCGCGTCGCATCGGACGCACTCACACTGCTCGGGTCCCAGATCCGCATCGGCCGGCACGCGAAGAACTGGACCGCCGCGGACCTCGGCGACCGGCTCGGGGTCGGGCCGCGCACGGTCACGGCGATCGAGCGAGGTGCGCCCGGCACCGCGATCGGCACGGTGCTGAGCGCGGCATCCCTCGTCGGCGTGCCGCTCTTCGGCGCGACGGACGACGAGCTCGCCCAGCTGCGTCGGCGCGGCGAGGAACGGGTCGCCCTGCTGCCGTCCCGTGAGTATCAGCCACGATCGACAACGGATTCCCGCGATGACGATCTCGACTTCTGACGCCACGGGCCCGCGCAGCGCTTTCGTGTGGGTGTGGCTCCCCGGACAATCGGAACCGGTCGTCGCGGGGCGAGTCCGTCGGGAGGACAAGGGACAACGCTTCGAGTTCGGCTACGGCCGGAGCTACCTCGCTCGCGCGGATGCGATCAGCCTCTATCCCGCAGAACTGCCCCTTCGCTCCGGATGGCAGGCGCCGCGATCAAACTTGCCGATCGCGTCCGTTCTGCGCGACGCGGGACCGGACTCCTGGGGCCAGCGGGTGATCCTCGAGCGACTGCACGGTGCGCGCGGCAGGGACGCCGATCCGGGAGATCTCGACCAGATCACGTACTTCCTCGAGTCCGGCTCGAATCGCATCGGCGGCCTCGATTTCCAGGAGAGCGCGCAGGTGTACGTCCCGCGTGGTACCGCGGCGACGCTTGACGAGCTCCACACCGCCGCTGATGCCCTGCAAGCGGGTCGCGACCTCCCCGCCGAGATGGCGGCCGCGCTCGTGCGAGGTACGTCCATCGGGGGCGCTCGACCGAAGGCGCTCATCGACGTCGACGGGGTCGGGCACATTGCGAAGTTCTCCTCCTCGTCGGACCCGTATCCGGTGGTGAACGCGGAGGCGCTCGCGCTGGAGTTCGCGCGGCGCGTGGGCGTCGACACGACCGACTCGTTCCTCACCGCCTCGCTGGGCAAGGACGTGCTGGTCATCCGCCGGTTCGACCGACCGTCCGACGGTGGCCGGCGGATCGTCGTGTCCGCGTTGACGATGCTGGGGCTCGACGAGATGGAGGGCCGGTACGCGACCTACCCGGACCTCCTGGACCTGCTGCGTCGAGACGGTGGTGATTCCGATGTCGGTCGACGTCTCTTCCAACGCATCGTGTTCAACATCGCGATCGGCAACAACGACGACCACGCCCGTAACCACGCCGCGTTCTGGGACGGCACGACTCTGGACCTCACCCCGGCCTACGATCTCTGTCCGCAGGTCCGCTCCGGCGAGACGTCTGCCCAGGCGATGGCGTTCGACCGGGACGGGACCCGCGTCAGCTCGTTCGCCGCGTGCCTGGCCGCCGCCCCGGTCTACGGCCTGACGGTGCACGAAGCCCGGGCGATCATCGACGCGCAGATCGCGATCATCCAGCACGGCTGGGACGACGTCGCCGACCTGTCGCGGCTCACAACAGCAGAGCGGAACCTGCTGTGGCGCCGCCAGATCCTCAATCCGTTCGCGACCTACAACTACTGATCAGGAACCCGCGGGAGGGCGATCCCCAGCTATAGGAAGGCCGAGACGAAGCCACCTAACTAACTAACTAACCAACTAAGCGCCGCCCAGCCGAATCTGTCGATGGGTTACCTGCGGCGCGCGCCCGAACCGCCGCGCGTGATTTTCCCAGCGACCGCGCACGATCTCACTTCTGCTGCTTCATTCGTCCAGAGCCTTCATGAGAGCGTCATGGGCGTCGCTGTAGAAGATGAATGAAACCCTCGTCGCGACCTCGTCGCTGACGTCGAGGAGTTGGCGGCGGGCAGACACCGGGAGCAAGAGTGCCGTGGCCCCCTTCTCCATCGCGTGCTCGGCAAGTTGTGCGGCATTGAGAATTGTCTCGACGCCGCCGCCCAGCGACAGGTTACCGACGGCGATCATGCCGCCGCGGACCGACCGCTGGAGCATTGCGGAGGTGAGAGCCAGCAGAATCGGGAGCCCGAGGCCGGCGCCGGTCTTGGCAGCATCGAGAGCTCGAACCTGTGCCGTGAGGTTGTGCTCGCGCGGGTCGCGGTCACCTACGAGTTGTCTCGCCTGGGCGATGAGGTTCTGCTCGGCGACCTTGAAGCTCTCGCGGAGAGTGGCAGGCGCGGCCTGGTTGAGCAACCCACGCGCGCCTGAGCCGGGCGTGTCCGCCGCCTCGATCCGGTAAAGCCCTGGGCCGACGTCGCCGTCGCTCTCGGAAATCGCCCACACTTGGCCGGGCGGTAGCGGATCGAGACCAATCGAGTCTGGGCTCGCCAGCTCGGGCGTCGAGACGAACTGCTCGACTCCTTCACCAAGGCGGTAGCCGAACTGCGTGTTCCGGAACTCGGCGGCACCGATACGCCGCTGCTGCTCCTTGACTCGACGGCGGCATTCCAAGGCAATGCGAACGGCCCATTCGAGGTCCTCGTCGCAGATGGCGGCCTCAGCATCGGGGTAGAGCAGTTTGAGCAACCCGTCGACGGTCTTGTTGACGGCCGAGAGGTCACGACCTGACAGCGCGTCCGAGTAGTTCACGCGGCCCTGAATGGACGAGAGCCGTGACTGGTCGCGCAGCCGCGACCAGCACTCAGAGAGAAAGTCGCTCACCAGCCCGAAGTGATGGGTGAAGTACGTCGGGTTGAGCTTCGGGACATCCCATCCGGGCAGGTAAACGTGAATGCGGTCCATGAACGCGGTGTCGTCGCGCATCTCCGGAGGGAGCGGCGAGAGCAAATGCCCGATGCGCTGCTGATGAGCTACGTCGACGTCGAAATTGCCGACGAGCACGATTGAGCCGTCGGCGCGGATCGACTCGCGGCCTCGCGAGAACTCGCCGGACTCCATGTAGCCCTTCATGATGTTCACGCCGTCCTTCTGATCGAAGGAGACGCCGGAGACCTCGTCGAAACAGACCACGTCGTACTGCGCGACAAGACCGCGTTGCCCAGTCGCGTTGTTGACAAACATGCGCGCGACGGTCGCCTTGCCGCCAGAGATCAGATGCGCGTACGGCGAAACCTGCTGAAACAGGTGCGACTTGCCCGTGCCGCGCGGACCCAGCTCCACCATGTTGAAGTTTCGCTGCACGAACGGAACCATGCGCAGCAGGAGTACGTCCTGCTCGCGATCGCTGAGTTGCGCTGGCTCGAATCCGACAGATCGAAGCAGCAAGTGCTTCCACTGCTCGGTGGTGAACCGCGAGCGGCCTTCGGCCAGCCGTGAGAGCGAGTCCCTCGTCGAGAGTTGGATGGGGCGCAGCGACCCGACAGCAAAGGGCTTGCCGCCGTTCTCCTCCGCGATGGATGCGTCGTAGAAGAGGTCGACTTCGGCGTAGAAGCCGCCTGTAAGCATGCGTTCGTTGTCGCGGACGACGGCGTCGTCGATCCTCACATCGCGTAGCGCGAGGCTCGGCAGCTCCGCGACATAAGAATTCGACTTCGCGTCCAGCCGAGCCTTGACGAGGTCGATGAGCTTGACGGTCATCCGCTCGCGAGCCCGTGATCTGAAGAGTTCCTCCTCACCGGCCCTCACCGTGCGGTCTGCGAGGAGGCGTCGCACCACCTGGAGTCCCTCTTCAATCTCCTCGGGATCAGTAGTCGCGCAGTAGCGGCCAATGAGGAACTCGCCGACGTATGTCGGCACGGGGTAGGCGCCCTTGAACTGCTGGGCAAGGTCTTTGCGCACGACGTAGCCTTCGAACGCCGACGCTGCCTTCTCGTCGATCTCGTCCAGCACGATGGTCTCGGTCATTCGGCACCTCCCACGGTGGTCTGCGCTTGAGTCAGGATCCCACCGCTCGGGTCGAGGAGCACGACCCACGCGGCGGTACCGGCGGTGGCCTGCTCTTCGTCGACGAGCACCTTGACCTCACCCAGTTCGGTCGGCGACTTCGGTCCGCCTATGACACTCGACGCGTCGGCCGGGCGGAGTCGAATCTCGGCGACGATGCCCACGTCGGCGGGTCCGTAGTCGATGCGGCATCGCTGCCCCGTCCAACGGACAGCCTCGATCTGGACGGGCGCGCCGTCGGTGTCACCGTGCGTCACCGTGATGACAGGAGTCACGCACTCCTGAAGGCTCAGCCCACCGTGCTCGTACAGGCGGCCCGCCTCGAACGCCGCAGTTCCGGGAGCGCTCACCATCTCGACTAACGAGTCCCAGGTCCAGGGAACTATCGGGAAATCCGGACGCGCCGCCGCGGCCTTCAACCGGGCCACACGCGGCTTGCGCGTCTCCTCCCCTTCTGTAATTTGAAGCGGCAGCATGACTTTTTGCGCGGGCCTACCGGGCAGGAGGAATCCGTGATCGGTCACGACGACGACCTTCCGCCACCCCGCGTCGAGCAGCCCACGGACACGCTCCGCGACGAGGTCGAGTTGTTGGTCAACAAGGTCGGCCAGCTCGTGTCCGCGGGAGTGCCCAAGCGAATCGATTGAATTGGTCTGCGTCCACGCCATACCGCTGGGGTCACCGACCTCCGCAGTGTCCCATTCGAGGAACTGAACACCCCCCGCCGCAAGTGCTGACCGCAGCACCGGGCCTTTGATAGACCGGTCCTGCTCATCGACCGCGTCGAAGGCACTGCCGCCACCAACCGCGGCCGTGATGGGGGCGACGGCCGGCTGACCGGTGGGGGTCACACTCGGGAATGCGGCCAACCGGGTCTCAACGGCGGCGGAAAGTGGGGACAACCGTCGAGCAACGCGCGCGGCCAGATCGAAGCGCAGCGCGTCGACGTACACGACGGCAGTGCCCGTTGCGATGTCCAGGCCGGTCTCACCGGAGTAGTCGGTCTCCGCCACTTTCTGGAACGCCCGGGCCGACTCGTCCACCCACGGGTCGTAGAGTGCGCCAAGTGCATTCGCCGCTGCGGACCGATCCCGCGCACTCTTGGCCGAGGCAATGGCCCGCAGAGCGAGGTCGTCGATCAGGTGACCTTCATCGCCGTACCAGGCGACCTGTGCCTCGAGGTCTCCCGCCGACGACGCGGCCGCCACGCGATCGGTGAGTTCGGCGAGGTGCCCGACGACCCGCGCGAGCGGCGCGTGCCCGAGAGTCGCCCAGACGTTGTCCCCTCGCACCGAATGCTCAGCAGCGAGTTCCTTGACCGACACCGACGGGTTCGAATGGGTTGCGATCGCGCCGAGAGCCGTTCGCAACGCGTCCTCCTGCTCGCGATTCCATGACGGCCATGAATCGGGATGGGGGTCAGTGTCTCCGAAGAGCGGCACGACCGAGGGGCGCGCTTGATCGAGTAGTTCGGGGATTTTCGGATAGCGGGTGGGGTTCTCCGCGAACCGCTGCCACACGGCCCACCACTCGCCTGCCCGGCCTCCCAGCTTGCTCGCCGCAGTGAGCGCACCGTCCTTCTCGGGGCTGAAAGTGTACACCGATTTGCAGGAAGCGATAAGAGCCTGCCAGCGCGCATCCTCGAGCGAGGCGCGCACCGAGTCCGGGTCGTTCATCCATTCGAGGAGGGTACGAACCGAGTCGTCGAGCACGAGGCGGTGCAGACGCGAAGAGTCGAGTCTCCCCAAACGCTGGAGATCGTCGATGTCCTCGCTGAGGAACGTGTTCAGGACTTGGATGAGGGCGGACTTGGTCGCGGCGTCGCCCGCGAGGTCGAGTCCCGCGCCTTGCTTTGACGCGAGGAATGAGTGCGGCGTCCAGGGTGTCTGGCCGTGAGCAGATGGCCACCAATTGGAGCGATTGGCGGTCTCGACAAGCGGTGCAAGCGGGTCTTCGGGCGTGGACGCTGCGACCAGATCGCCCCTACTGACACCGGGAAGATAGATCACCCACGGATTGCGATCATCACGCGCGGCGATATGGGCCGGAAGGTCCGCGGTCTCTGGCGAGGCGAGGACGGCACGAATCCAGAGCGCCGGTCCCTGAGCGGCCGCCGGGTCGAACTCACCGAGAATGAGGACCGGCACCGCCTCCTGAAGGTTGCGGATCACCGGCTCCCACGCGCGATCGGGGTCAGCCCACAGCACAGCCGCCGGGGCGGAGGTCGCCCCGGCGTTGAAGGCTGCGGCATCGCGAAGTGCGTCGGCGACGACGGCCCGCACGAGCGTCATTCGACAGTCTCCGCCTCTCGCCGGGCGGCCCGACGCTCCTCAAGCGATGGGTGGAGGTCGTTGCGACGCTCCGATCCGTCCGGGTTCTTCCCGCGGTCCTTCTTCCAGTGAACGTTCACCTTAGCGCGCAGCACGCCGGCGGTCACGAAAGGCCGGATGTTCAGGCGAATCCCGTCATCGAGGTCGGGGTCCCATCCAATGGGCTGCTCGGCCAACGACTTCCACCGGACGTACACGTCGTAGGGAGGCTCGCCGTCGAGAATGAGCTTGAGTCTGCGCTGGAGATCCTCCGCGGCGGCTAGTCTCGCATCCGCACCGGCGCGCTCCGCGCGAGCCTCATGCCTCTGGCGCTCAACCCAGGCGCCGAGCGACGTGAAGGTCAGCTTCTCCAGCGTCCGCCGGTCGAGCTTGTGATAGTTGACGATCGCCGAGAATCCGTCCTTGCGACCATCCCAAATATGCCAAAAGAAGGGACGGTTACCAAAAATCCTGACGTGCTCCCCGAAGCAGGTATTTCGTAGCCAGTCCTCCAAACGTCCATTCTTACCCCCAGCTTCGACGACCAGCGACCGTTCAAGAGAACTCGACCATTCGCCTCCGTACACCACCGCAAGCACCTCGCGCAGTCGGGTCGCCAGGTCAGGCTCGCCGGGTAGTGGACACAGCGCAGCGATTCCGTCGGAGTCGACAAAATCATCGAAGTTGTCCACGTCACCATCCGGCCATCGGTACCCGAGAATCCTGGCGACCGCCACTTGCAAGGAACTACGCGTCTCCTTCGGCGAGCCCGAGAACACCCATTGCGTCACGTCTTGCTCGCCGCGAGTTGTCAGTGACAACTCCGCGGCCTTAACCCCCTCGATATCAATAGTCGCTCTACCTAACGCGGCGGGCGTTACGTTCACCTTACGGTCCACAGATCGGACCGATATCGCGAAATCTGGAGAAGTGGCGAACCTCAACAATTCGCCGTATGCATCATCTTTCCTAGGAATCAATACCGCGACTGATTGATCAAAGAAAGACCCTAGGTACGGCGCAGCCTCAAGAGATCGGTAGAGCTTAACTGCAATACCACGCTTGCCCCATGCACGAGCACCACGGATCACGGCACCGACATCCTTTGTTAGGGCACTTCCGTCTGCCCAGTAAACAACCGAATCTAACCCGCCACCCCCCTGAGAGGTCGGGGATGTTTGATAATGAGACCAGTCGCCAGAGATTTCAGGTATCTCCCAGAACCTTCGCACGAAGCGCTCCACATCGCCAGTTTGTATACCTGACACCACATCTGCAATCCTCGCCAACTGCAACCCGGCCCGCGGACCATCATCCTTAGGTGGCAACAAGACGCCAGTTTCGTCAGTCCCCTCACTCAATCTTGCGAGAACCGGCATTTCTCGAAGCGCATTTTCCTTCCGCGATACTGAACCTTCAGCCGCGTCTACGTATCGCGGACTTGAACCCGGAACTCGACAAAGAACCGTCGCTGTCACGTAGGCGCCCGCAGCCGCCGCGGACCAGAATGCCCCCTCCCCAAGAACCGCAATCAACTGCGGGAGGCTGCGCTCCCGTAGTTTCCCCCTAAAATCGGAGTAAGTTTTCAGAAACAGCCAGTTTTGCGGCGACACTGCTGCAATTGTTCCGTTTAGTTCAATCAATGACAGGCAGCGATCCAACATCATCGTGGCGAGGTCGCCACGCGCAACCATGTGATGCGTATCAGCATACTCACGCAGCAGGCTTCCCATCGCTCCACGCTTGAGAAACGGCGGGTTTGTGGCTACGAGAGTGTACGTACGCCCCAGCAGACTGAAAGCTCGCATTGAATCGAGAACCGCGTGACCAAGCACTGTGTCTTCTTGATGTTCTCGCCGCAGCGCTTCGGCGAGTAGATCATCGAGTATCCGATCCGACGGATCCACAAGTAATTCGCCGCCGATCGAGCGGGGATCGATGAGCGAACCGAGAGTGTCCGCGTCACGAAAGCGTGAATGAAGACGAGCCATTGCGTCACGAAGCCTGATATCATCGCCCGCGAATCGCTCCCAATCCCGACGCGCACTTCTAACCGGAATGCCAGAGCAAGCCACCTGCGGCGCAGGGAGGTCGCGGAACCCACCCTGCTTCCACGCCTCCAACGCGACGTTGAAAGTCGCGATTTGGGTACAGCGGGGGTCAAGTTCGAGACCATGAAGGTTGTTGCGGAGGACCGCGTCCTGAGCGTCAGCCGGGGTGAGGTCTTCCTCCTCTGCGCGCATGCGCCAGAGCATCCCGAACATGGCGACGAGGAAGTGGCCTGAACCACAGCAGGGGTCGATGACCGTGACATCAGCGGCGCGCTCGGGCCAACCATCGAACGCCCCGGCGGCGGGCGTGCCCGCTTCGTCTCGACGGAGGTACTCCCACGTGCCGACGAGCGGCGAAGCGGGATGCCGTGCCGCCCACCATGCGCCGAGCGAGTTCTCCAGTAGAAAGCGAACCATGTAGTTCTCGGTGAACAACTGCGTGACGGGAGGCAAGTCGGCTCCGCCGATCTTGGCGCCTGACTCCTTCACCCGCTTCTTCTCGGCGGTCTGCCAGAACTGATACACCCAGCCGAGCGCGTCCTCGGTTTTGAACGTTTCCCCCGGGATCTCTAGCAGGAGTCGCTCCAGCACGGTGCGGTGTTCGGCCGCGACCCGCACCTGGACGGCAGGATCGGTCAGGCGGAACACACCAGGAAGGATCTCCGACGCGAAACGAGCAGCGACTGCCCACCCATCGGGCTCGCTGAGGTCCGAGGCAAGATCCCCGCAGTCCTCCAGGGACAAAGAAATGTCGCGGTATTCGGGGTGCCGCAGGAGTCCGTTCACTTCCAGGAAACGGGCGAACAGCAATCGGTGCCACTGCTCGTACGCCACGTCATGAACGAGATTCGTCAAAGCCTCGCCCGTACGCGAAGTGTCATCACCAAGCTGCCGTGCCTTGTCGCGAAGTGCGAGACGAAGGGTGTTCTGTTCATCACTCAGATATGCGGGCCGGCTCGGTTCGCCCACTGCGAGTGCTCGCAGTGCATCCTCGGCCGCCCGCTGCGCCGCTGCGCGAGCGCGCTGCGTCTGGCCGTCCAGGAAGCGCCGTTGGTCGGAATTGAGAACGTTGGTCGTTGACGTGGTCATGCTCAGCCCTTCACCACGACCGTGTCGTTGCCGTTCAGGGCGTCGAGTAGCTTCGCTCGCAGGTTGTCGATGTAGCACTCGACTTCGTCGGCGCTACCCAGGGTCGCCGTCGAAACCCGCACCGTGGTCATTTTGGCCTTAGGCGTCGTCAGCTGAATAGCCGCCTCCAGCGCCCGCGAAACTCGCTGCGGGATGGCATCGAGTTCAGCGGTCCACCCCTGGAGCGGCCGCGCTTGCGCCGTCATCAGAACGGCTACCGCATCTGCGAGATTGGGGGCCGTCTCGGAGCCGAGATGGTGTTCCGTGAGTAATGCCTCGCGCTGCGGTTCGTCGAGAGTCGTCCACGCTGGCTGCTGTTCGAGCCCCGCTAAAGCCGCCGTGCGGGCGTCGCGCAACACAATTGCTGCTTCGTGGATGGCATCGCGAAGTGCCTCGGCGAGTTCATTGACGATCGGAGCGACTGGATCGGCGTCGGCGAGGAGCCCGCGGCTCGCGGCCAACGCATCGAGCCGCTCACGGGCCGCCGACGCGGGCTCCAGTCCCGTGGCCGCGGCCGCCAACGAACGCGCCAATTCGAGCGAAAGCGTCCGGCTTTTGAGCCTATGCTCCAGGTCTCCGAGTTGGTCGTTGAAGCTCGTGAGGTCGCTTTTCGCTGCCAGCAGAGCGTGCACGCGGTCGTTGCCCGACGCACTCACGATCACCTGAATGCTGCCCGGCACGGTGATGTCAGGGAGTGGAGCAGGCCCACTCACGCCCTTGGCGCGGTCGACGAGCGACTTGACAGCCTGTTCGACGGCCGAGACGAGACCATCGTTGTCGGTCGGGAAGCCGACGTTGCTCAGCACCTGGCGTGCCTGAATTTTCTCGGCAGGCTTGAGCACCGTGGCTTCGCGGCGCAGCTGCACATTGCCGAGGCGGGTCTGCTTGAGTACATCGGCCGTGGTCGCGTCGCTCCCGTTGAGCGTCGCGCGGACCACTCCGGTGTCGAGGAGCACGCCGAGGGACGCCATGAGCGCGTCGCGCGGCCATCCGAGCGGCTTCGATGTCACAGCCTTCTCAACGTCAGTCGCGGACGTGCCTGCCGGACTGATGCGGCTGAGGACTTCCTTAACGACGCTGTGACGCTCGGGGTCGGCATCGTGTTGGACGGCCTTGAGCGCGTCGGCAGCCGATCCACGCCGCACGCGGTCGATCACCTGCGGCCAACGGTTGTCGTCAGCATCTGAGAACCGCGGGAACAGACGGGTCGCGGCCGACTGTGCGCCTGCTTCGATGCGTTCGCGCAGCGAGAGCCCGTTCGGGGCCGTGCCGCCCCCGAGGAGCACGTCCGCTTTCGCGATGACGTCACGAACATGGGCATCGACCTGGTCCGTCGCGCGGTTGAGGCGGGTTTGCATCGCGCTTCGGGCCTGCTTGCCCTCATCATCCTGCGGGATTCCCTGCTGGTCGATCACTCTCTGCGCGGCGAGTTTGTTACGGATTGCCGCGACGAACGCGGGAGCCTGCAGTCGGGGAAGGTGGATGAGGACGATCGGCGAGTCGATGCCGAGGCTGCGTGCGGCTTCATCGAACTGCTTCGCGGTAATCCCCTCGTCCCACTCGGAGCGCAGCCAGATCGGGATCGCATCGGATTCCGGCGGGAGCGAGGCGTCGGCGTGCAGCGCAAGTCTGCGCGATTCCTTGGCACGACCCTGCTGGATCGTCGCGGGCAGAGCCCGGTTGACCTCTGAGAGCAGCAGCGAGTCGCGCTCCGTGCTCACCTCACTGTCAGTCACTTGCGCCTGATGTCTGCGCAGGGCCTCGTCCCACTCACGGCCAGCCTTGGTCTGGAGCCGGTATTCCTCGCCATCCTGCTGGAGTACGCCCTCGCCGGCGAGAGCATCGAGAGCAGCGGGCACCTGTTGCCGAAGCCGGTCGCCATCGTGGGCAAGATCCTCGACGAGGAGGTCAACGAGATGGTCTGTCGTCGCGCGCACGCCGATGTCGCCGTGGCCGGATGCCGGGAGCAAACCGATGAGGTGGACGAGGCCGAGGATGCGAGCGCGCAGGGGGTCCTTCTGCCCCTGCTCGTGGATGAGGGTCTGCGTCTCCTTGAGAAGAAGGCCCGCGCCGTTAAGGTCTTCGTTCTTTTGCGCGTAGAGGAAGTCGGCGCCGACCACGGTCCCCACCGATTTGGGAGCGACCTTGCGGTTCGCCTCATGCACAATGCGGAGCTGGGAACGCAGCTGACCAGCCCGGCCGGCGTCGGCCTGGCGGAGCACGCTCTCCCAGAAACGACGACGCAGCGGAAGCAACGGGTAGTCCTCGGCTAGGTCCTTGTCGTCCGCTGCGGTGTGTTGAATCCTGCTGCCGATGAGCTGGCGGGAAATCTGCCCGGCGACCGAGGACAGCGTGCTATCGAGACCGGGCTTCTTTGCAGGCTCTTTGCTCAGAAGAACACGGCGCACGACGGCATCGACGTCCTGATTCTTGAGCACGACTTTGACGGTGAAGCGGTCCTGGATCTTCTGAAGCGTCGGGTCGGCCGTCAGCTCCTGTTGTCCGGTGGCGATGAGAAGCACTCGACCGTGGAGTTCACGCGAGACCGACTCGACGAGGTTCTGCACTTCCATAGCACGACCGCCGTCGCCGCTAATGTACTGCTGAACCTCGTCGAGGACTATCAGCGACGGCGGAGTCTGCCCACCGCCGACGTACTCGAGGACCTTCTTAAGCAACGCGATGGTCTCGTCCGTGGAGAATGATCGCGTATGAGGCGGGAACTGGCTTCGGAGCGCAGCTCGCACATCCCTAGCGGAGGCAGCGAACTCCGGGTCGCACGCGAGGATGGCCTTCGCGAGCCGGTCGCTGACGTTGTACTCCCCCAACTCCTCGAGGAGGTCCCCGCCAGTTGCTGTGATGTGGTCGCCGACAGCGCCCAGGTGCCCGTTACCCTCGAGCCACAGCGCAACGCGAGCGGGCGCGACGCGGGTAGGCAACCCCGCCGCTCCGAGGACGATCGACAGGAACACGGAGTTCAATGTGTCGCCACTCCGGTCGAGCGCACCCGCTGCGGCCCAGGGCGCCGCGCCATCGCGGCGGCCCAGCGTGGTCAACTCCGTCAGCTGATCCTGAACGCCCTGCGGGATGTTGGTCAGTCCGCGCGCGGTCGCACCGTTCGGAAACTTGGTATCTGCCCACAGATGCTGTAGGACACGGACGAGGTGGGACTTGCCGCTGCCGTAGAAGCCCGAGACCCACACCGCGGGCTGCGTGGTCCGGTTCCGGTGGCCAGTGTAAGAGTCAAGGATGCGCTGCAGGCCATGTTCATACTCGCCCTCGCAAACGAAGCTCTCAAGCTCGTACTTGAGTACGCCCCACTGATTGGCGTCCTCCGGGCGATCGACGTTCGTGACACCGTCGTTCGGAATCTCGAAGCTCAGCGGCGGACGGACGAACAGGTCGTTGTTGATGGTCACGTGAGGTCCTTCTGCGAATCGATGACACGGGCGCGGTAGTTGAAGCCGTCGCGGGCGTCGAGCAAGCGGAATGAATGGCTGTCCGGATCGTGAAGCCCCGGAAAGAACACGAGGAAGCGGCCGGACACGGCAGAGTCGACGGACTTGATCACGCTCGACGCGCGCAGGAACGGGAAAATCGAACCGATCCCGACAAGGGCCACTACAGCGTTCGCGGGAGCGGTTTCGAGAGTCTGGCGGATACGCGTCACCAGCGTCGTCTCGAACTGATCGAGGATCGACTGGGTGAGGTCCATCGGCTCTTCGTAGAACGCCTCCGCGTGCCGGTGAGAAGACAACCAGTGGCCGAAGTCGTCAGTGATATCCAGTACCTGCCATTCGCGCACCGACTGGGTCGTCGCCAACTCCAAACTGGGCAGCGCATGTCTCATCTGACGCTCAAGATCCGGCGGATAGACGAACATCCAGACGCGTTCACCGCCGGAGACGTTGTCTCTCCAGGTCAGTGACAACTCGGCCCGGTAGGCATCAACCAGGTCCGAGACGCGGCTCATGCGTCACCGCCGAAGGCTCGGAACGACACGTCGACGACGTCGCCTGCTACGAGAAGGTCGAGGAGACCCTGGGTGTGTGCGGCGCGTAGCGCCTCCAAGGAATGGCCATGTGCGAGTCCGAGGATATGCGACCAAGGGTTGTCGAGAACGCCGAGGCCGCGCCCGCCGGCGAGGTGCCCCAGGTACGCCGCGTAGGCGATGGCCACCGGGCGGGCTTCCACTTCGGTCCGGACCTTCTTGGTGCGACCCGCGAGGTGGCCGGTCTGTGTCCAGCAAGCTCCGGTGTTGCGGCCAATCTTCGAGAGCGTCGACTCCGACATTTCGTGGCCGAGCTGTCCGGCAACAGCTTCGGTTAGATCTGCCGACGTCACGCTTGAGCCCGCAGGGAGGTCCGAAATCGCGGCGAACGACACGCGAAGCACCTCGTCACGGGTGAAGGCCAGAAGCCCCGCAAGGAGCGGGCGCGACGAGGGGTCGATGTTCCAGAAGTGCCGCAGCGCCGCGAACTCCGGGCGGCCAGGGTCTAGAAGATACAGCTCGCGGAGATGGCGGAACGTACGCTGCCGACCGGTCTGGGTTGGTCGACCGAGGATGTTGTCCTCCACAACCGCGCGGCGGTACTCAGCGGCGTCAGCCCCCGCCGGCACATCCCGCAGCAACGCCGCGAGGTGCGGTATGCCGATCGTGTGGCTGGCCGTCGTTCGTAGCGTGCCGACAACGAAGGCCGCATCGGCGACGTGTGCATCCATGCGCTTGCGCCCCCTCCTCATCCCGCCCTCCCCGCTGACGTCGATCAGACATTTTTCCCATGTATACATGGTGGCTCCGACAAGTTTGGGCCCAGACCCTTGTCAGATGCCCAAGTCCTCCGTCGAAGCCGCGCTGTCCCAGCGGCTCGGCATCGAGATAGGGCGACTGCGGGCGGAGAAGGGCCTCAGTCAGGAAGCGCTGGCCGCCGACATCGGGATCAGCACGAACCACCTCCAGCTCCTCGAGAGCGGCCTGTCGGATCGCCGCAAGGGCACGCCAGCGAACCCCCGGTTCACGACGCTGGTCCGACTGAGCACGGCGCTCGACGTCGACCTGGCGGAGCTGATCCGCCGGATCGCCGAGTAGTATCCCGCCGGCGCCCACGGATGTGTTCCCGTACGGGAACACGACTCGCACCAAAATCCGGCACCTGACCGAATCGGACAGGATCTTCACAGTCGGATTCCTCGGGCACACCTCGCTCCCGACCCGCTGCCGCCGCCGCGCGGCCCCCGATACACTGGACCGTCGCTGACGACCTATCGAACGGGAGGTGCACGATGGCGCAGTCGGCCGCGCAGCTGTACGCCGCGTTCACGGACAACGCCGACAACGACGTCGCGCTCCGCCTCCTCCGCTCCCCCCACGCCGTCGCCTACCTCGCGCTCATGGCGGCCCGGCTGGGCACGGGCCCCGTCGACGCGGAGGAACTGGGGGACGCGCTCACCGTCGAGCTGCAGTCCCTGGCACACCACTTCACCGAACGCGCGCGCCCCGTCCCCGCCGGCCCGGACGTGCTGGACCAGTGGGTCAAGCACGGTTACGTCTCCCGAACCCTCGACGAGGACGATCGCGAGGTCATCCAGCTCACCTGCGGCGCGACGACGGCCCTCGGCCAGGTCCAGGCCGTCTCCCTGGACCGCAACGTCGCCACCGAGACCGCCCTCGAGCTGGTCACCGCCCGGCTCTCGGCGGTCGCGGTCACCGTCAGCGCCGACCCGGACGACCACCTGCGCGCCCTCGACGAGCAGATCGCCGAGCTCACCCGCCGCCGCGAGGCTCTTCGCCAGGGCCTGATCCCCGAGTACGACCGCGACAAGGTGGTCGACGACCTCAAGATCGTCAGCTCCCTCGCCGAGCGCATGCCGGCCGACATCCTCGGCTACGGCGAGAAGCTCCGCGAGCACACCCGTGCGCTCCTCACGCACGGTCTCGACGCCTCCGGCAGCTCCGAGGCCGAGGCCTACGCGAAGACTCTGCAGCGTCTCTTCGACGGCCACGACGAGCTCGCGAACACCCCCGAGGGCAAGGCCTTCGACGCGTTCTACACCCTGCTCTCCGACCACCGCCTGCGCCGCCAGCTCGAGACGTCGGTCGCCTCGGTGGTCCACGAGATCGACCTCCCGGACGATCTGCGCGACTCCCTCACCGGCTTCCTCGACCGCATGTGGATGCAGGTCCAGCGCGTCGACGAGATCCGCGGCCAGGTGTATCGCCGCATCAACACCTTCGTCAAGGACGGCGATTTCCTGCAGTACCAGTCGCTGCGCGCCCGCATCACGGAGGCGCAGCGCGCCGCCGTCGACGCCTTCGACACCGTCTCCGCCGGCCGCGACACCGGCCTGGCCGTCCCCATGACCGCCGTCGACACCAGCTCGGTCGGCGCCCTGCGCTTCCACGACGGCATCGTCACCCTGCCGCCCGAGGTCCGCGAGACCTCGGGCGAGTTCACCATCGACCCGGCTCGGCTCGTCGGCCGGGAGGCGATCGACTGGGACGCCCTCGCCGGCGCGATCAACGCGCAGGTCGGCCTGTCCGACGGTGCCACCCTCGCCGAGGTCCTCGCTGCCATCGACGCGCCCCGCGCGGGCGATGTCGTCGGCATCTGGTCGCTCGGCGCGCGATACGGCACCGTCGACGCAGACCGACCGATCACCGTCGTCGCGCACACGGCCCGCGGCCCGCGCGAGCTGACGGTGCCGCACGTCGAGTTCGCCGCCGCGCTCCCGCCCCTGACCCCCGCCTCGGCCGCGCCCGAGCCCACCACACTCTTCGAGCAGGAGGCCTGATGTCGGACGAATCCTTGGACGTCGAGACGCTGGACGTGCCCGCCGACGAGGTCCTTCCCGAGATCGACCTCGCGGACTTCAGCATCGCCGACGAGGACGCGATCACGTCGCTGCGCGGCGCCGACACCGCACCCCGCTTCGACGGCGACACCTCAGCGCTGCCGAACTCGGTCTGCTACGCGCTGCAGGAGCTAATTGCGGCCCCGCACGTATCAGCCAAATCCAAGAACTGGGCCGTGATCGAGGCCGAGGAGACGCTGCTCCGCTCCCGCCTGTCGGAGTTGAACCTCCTGCTCGAGATCAACCGGGAGACCAAGCACGCCTTCACCCGGCAGGTCAGCGAGAACGACCCGCGCCAGCGCAATCTGCTGCGCGCGCAGAGCCTCTCGCTCGCCGCGTCAGTGCTGGCACTGTTCCTGCGACTCAAGCACCTGTCCAGCCCGGACGAGACGGCCGTCGTCGAGCGGCAGGAGATGCTCGACCACCTGCTGACCTTCCGCCCCGCGCGCGACACCGACGAAGCCGGCTTCGTCAAGAAGGCCGACGCCGCGATCAACCAGCTGGAGACGCGCCGCCTGATCCGCCGCGTCGGCACCAGCGACCGGTACGCGGTGCACTCGGTGATCGCCTCGCTGCTCACCCCCGAGCAGGTGGACCTGTACACCGCCGCGTACCGCGACCTCGCCAGCACCGACCAGGATCTCGGCGAGGCCGCGGCCCCCGTCGACGGTGCGGACGACGACGGCACCGTCGACCTCGACGACCAGGAGGCGCAGGCGTGACCGCGCGTAGCACCCGACAGCACATGGGCCAGTACCGCCTGACCCGACTGCAGGTGGTCAACTGGGGCACCTTCGACGGCTACAAGGACTTCCCCATCGACGAGCGGGGCGTGATCCTCACCGGCCCGTCGGGCTCCGGCAAGAGTTCGCTGATGGACGCGCACTCGGTGGTGCTGCTGCCCACCTACGACCAGTCCTTCAACGCGTCGGCGGACATGACCGCGAAGGGCGCCAAACGCGCCGCGCGCTCGATGGCGGATTACGTGCGCGGCGCGTGGTCGGTCAACGACGACGAGCACCAGCAGTCCAAAGTCCAGTACCTGCGCGGGGATTCGGCCACCTGGTCGGCCGTCGCCGCCACCTACGACAACGGCGCCGGCAACGTGACGACCGCCGTCGCCGTGAAGTGGTTCCCCGGCAGCGGGACCGACGGTGCCTCCCTCAAGTCGTGGTACCAGATCCACTCCGGCGCGTTCGATCTCCTCGACCTGCAGGACTGGGCCACCGCGGGATTCGACACCCGCGGTTGGCGCTCGCGGCACACGGGCGTCGAGTCCTTCGACACCCAGGCCGCGTACCAGGACGCGCTCCGCAGGCGAGTGGGCATCGGCACCTCGAGCGCCGCGCTGGCGCTGCTCGGCAAGGCCAAGGCGATGAAGAACGTCGGCGACCTCGACGCCTTCATCCGCACCTACATGCTCGACCGGCCGCAGACCTACGCGCGCGCGGAACGCCTGGTGGAGAACTTCACCCAGCTCGACGAGGCCTACCGGGCCGCGGCGCGGGCGGAGGCGCAGGAGAAGGTGCTGCGGCCGATGCCGGAGGCGTACGAGCGGTACCGGTCGGCCACCGTCGGGACGACCCGCGCGGCCGACCTGCTCGGCGCCCCCGTGCGGTCCTACCTGCGCGGCCACAAGCTGCGGCTGCTGCAGGAGCAGATGGACCGGATCGAGGGCGAGCGCGCCGGCATGGACGCGCAGATCGCCCGCTGGGAGGACCGCGCCGAGGAGCGCAAGATCCGCTACAACGAGCTGCTGCATCGCCTGCGGCAGGAGCAGGGCGAGGTCGGCGTCCTCGAGGCCGAACTCCAGTCGCGCGAGCTGCAGACCCAGGCCCGGCAGCGCGCCTACGAGCGCTTCGCCGCCGCGGTCGAGAAGCTCGGCGAGCGTGCGCCGGAGTCGGCGGAGGAGTTCGCCGCGCTGCGCGAACAGGTTCCGGGCATCCGCGATCGGGCGACCGAGGCCGCCGAGGCGCTCGCCGGGCGCGTGCACTCCGCGTACACCGACGAGTCGGACGCCCGCCGCGCCGTCGAGTCCGTCGACGACGAGCTGTCCGTTCTGGACCGCCGCGCCTCGCTGCTGCCGCCCGCCCTGCTCGACCAGCGCGACGTGATCGCCCGCGCCACCGGCGTCCCCGCCGAGGAGCTGCCCTACGCCGCGGAGCTCATCGACGTGCGGCCCGCGGAGCAGGCGACGTGGGCCGCCGCCGCCGAGCGCGTCCTCCGGCCGCTCGCCACCACGCTGCTCGTGCCGGCGGAGCACCAGCGCGCGGTCGCCGACCACGTCAACGCCACCCGCGTCCAGGGCGTCCTCACCTACCAGGTGGTCGACGGTGCCGACGGCACGCGTCCGGACCCGGGGTCCCTGGCCGAGAAGCTCGTCGTGGACGAGAGCTCCACGACCGGACGGTGGCTGGCCGGCGCCGTCGCGCGCGCCGCCCGCCACACGTGCGTCGACTCCCCCGCCGAGTTGGAGCGCCACGATCAGGCCGTCACCCCGGAGGGCCTGGTCAAGAGCGCGGGCGGACGGTTCCGCAAGGACGACCGGCGCGCCGTCGCCGACCGCTCGCAGTGGGTCCTCGGCACGAACACCGGGTCCAAGCGCGAGGCACTGCAGCGGCGCCGCGACGAGCTGGCCGCCGTGCACGCCAAGGCCGCGGACGCATCGGCCACGCTGCGCGACGACCTGGCCGAGCACAAGGCCGTCGCCGACAGTGCCGCAGGAGTTCTCGGCTACACCTCGTGGGGCGAACTCGACCACTGGGCAGCGAAGGCCGAGGCGGAGGAGCTCGCGGACCGGATCTCCGACGCCAGGTCCGGCAACGCCGATCTCGGGGAGCTGGAGCTGCAGGCCGACAACGCCTACGGCGAGCTCGCCGAAGCGCAGACCCGCATCGGCGCCCTCACCGAGACGATGAACCGCGCCGGCACCGAATTCGACGACCTCCTGGCCGAATTCGAGAAGATCGACGCCGAGAGCGCGCCGAAGCTGTCCGAGCCCGACGAGGACTTCCTCGCTACCGCACTCTGGCACCTGCTCACCGCCGACGAGGCCAAGCCGCGCCGGCTCACCCTCGATACCTTCGGCGAGGTCCGCGCCGACCTGCGTGCCGAGCTGGAACGCCAGCAGAACGCGGCGACCGCCGAGCGCGACGCCGCCGAGGCGCGGATCGTCCGCACCGCCGAGCAGTTCCTGCGCGAGTGGCCGGACGCATCCACAGAGCTGTCCGCCGAGGCGGCATCGGCGCCGGATTTCGTCGCGGTGCACGAGAACCTCGTGGCGCACGGACTCGCTGCCGCGACGGAGAAGTTCCGGCGGCTCATCACGACCGACGTCAGCCACTCGGTGTCGAACCTGTTCAAGGAGGTCGACGACACCCACCGGGCTATCACCCGCGGCATCGCCGACGTCAACGCCGGGCTGCGCCGCGTCGAGTTCAACGAGGGCACCTATCTGCAGATCGCCTACGCGGCCCGGCCGACCCCGGAGGCCACGGAGTTCGCGAAGCTCGTCGACGACATGGTCCGCGACGCCCCCGCCGCGAAGCGGGCCGAGCCTGCCGCGATGGCCGCGCAGTTCAAGCGGATCCGCGGCCTGGTGCTGCGCCTGACCGGCGACGACCCCGAGTCGCGCCGCTGGACCGAGAACGTGCTGGACGTCCGCACCGGCTACTCCTTCTACGGCCGGGAGAACGCGGTCGGCGCCGAGCCCGATGCGCCTGCGGTAGTCACCTACCGCAACACCGCGACGAACTCGGGCGGCGAGCAGGAGAAGCTGGTCGCCTTCTGCCTGGCGGCGGCGCTGAGCTTCGCCCTGGGCAGCCACGGGATCGACGGATCGAACGAGCCCGCGTTCGCGCCGCTGATGCTCGACGAGGCCTTCAGCAAGTCCGACGAGCGCTTCTCCGCCCAGTCGCTGCGGGCGTTCGAGCAGTTCGGCTTCCAGCTCATCATCGCCGCCCCGATCCGCATGGTCGGCATCGTCGAGCCCTTCATCGGGCAGGTGATCCTCGTCGACAAGCAGGTCACGCCCGACGGTGCCCGCTCCGACGCCCGGTACGCCACCTTCGGCGAGCTCACCACCACCCGCTGACCCGATTGAACGCTGTTACCGAGTGCGTTTCTGCAGGTCGCGAACTCCGTAACAGCGTTCAATCGGTGATATACAGGTGGTCATGGGCACCGTCGTCGCGCTGAACGCTCACCCGGACGATGAGTCGATCTTCATGGGCGGCACGCTGGCGAAACTGGCGGCCGCCGGGCATCGGGTGGTGCTGGTCGTGGCGACGGACGGCATGATGCGCGGCGACGACGAGCCCGACCCCCGCCAGCGCCTGCGGGAGCTGGACGCCGCCGCCACTGAACTCGGGGTCACGGAGGTCCGTTGGCTGGGATACGCGGACAGCGGTCACGGTCGGGACCTCTATCCCGATCCTCCCGGCCGGGTCCGCCTGGTCCGGGCCGACCCCGACGAGGCCGCCGGGGCGCTCGCCGCGGTCATTCGGGAGACGGCCAGCGACCTCCTCATCGGATACGACCCGGCGGGCGGCTACGGACACCGGGACCACATCGCCGTCCACCGCATCGCGCGCCGCGCCGCGGAGCTGACGGGTGTGCGTCTGGTGGAGGCGACGGTGCCGCGCGAGGTCGCCGTCCGCCTGCTCACGGTGACCACCCGGCTCCGTCTCACCCGCGGCCACGACCTCGATGCCGCACGAACCTGGTTCACCCCGTCCGCGGAGATCACCCATCGGATCGATGTGCGGCCGTTCGTCGCCGCGAAGCAGCGTGCGCTCGGCGCACACCGCTCCGAGATCAACGGGCCCGGCCGCGCCGCCCGGTTGATGCGCATCCTCCGCCGACTCCCGGCCTGGCTGATCGCGCCGATGGTCCGGACGGAGCACTTCGTGGAGCACGGCGTCGACCAGAGATCCGACTACCTCCTCTGAACTGCGCGGAGCGCAGGACACCGCCGAGTGCGATCCCGGCAAGGGACTCACCACCGATCGCCTCGCACTCGGATTCTGTCCACGCCGGACGGGGTGACCACAACGGTCGGAATCCGAGAGTCGTTCGATCGACGATCCTCGGGCCGCTCGCCCGATAGGCGCGGAGGTCGCCCGCTATAGATCGCGTGATCTATAGTTAGATCATGCGATCTACCGAAACCTTCACCGAACAGGCGCGCCGCGCGCAGATCGCCGGGTGCGCGATCGACACCATCGCCGAGCTCGGCTACGGGAACGCGTCCGTGCGCAAGATCGCCGACCGGGCGGGCGTCGCGATGAGTGTGGTGCTGTACCACTTCGGCGACAAGGACAGCCTGATCGCAGCAGTGGTACACGAGTGCTACTCCGCCCTGCTCGCCGAGATGGTGCCCGCGGTCGAGGCCGCGCCGACGGCCTCGGCGAAGCTCGAGGCGCACATCCGCACGCACCTGCGGTACATGCGCACGCACCGCAACCATCAGGTGGCGCTCATGGAGATCGCCGGCGGCTTCCGCACCAAGGACGGCGGCCGCCTTCAGGACGTCGCCGTGGACACCAGCCACGACGACGCCCGCGCACAGGTCGAACTCGACGTGATCCTCGCGAACGGCGTCGACTCCGGCGAGTTCCGGCCACTGAACGTCGCCTCGATGGCGGCCGCGATCCGCGGCGCCGTCGGCTCCGCGATGCACGCCTCGCAAGCTGACCCACAGTTCGATCTCGACGCCTATGCCGACGACCTCGTCGACACCTTCACCCGCGCCACCCGCACCGACCAGGAGAAATGATGGCCCACGTCCTCATCGCCACCTACGGCTCCCGCGGCGACACGATGCCGCTCGCGGGCGTCGGACTGCGCCTGCAGCAGGCCGGCCACGCCGTGACGATCACCACCAACCACGAACTCGATGGCGAGACGGCGGAACTGGGGCTGGATGCGCGGGGAATCCCGCTCGACCTCGGCGAACCGGACGGCGAGCCCTCCCTCGCCGACGCGCTGAAGCTGGTCAAACCCGCAGGGATCCGGCAGCTGAGCCGGGGCCTCCTCGACGCCGTCGCCGATGTCTCCGCCGACGTCGTGCTCACCACGCCCTTCGCCGAGCCGGCGATGCACGCCCTCGCCGAGGCGCGCGGAATACCGATCATCGGCGCCCGCCTGCAGCCGCTGTCCGCGACCCGCGAGTACCCGCCCAGCCTGCTGGGTGCGTGGTCGGCCGGCGGCACGATCAACCGGGCCGTCGGGCGGTTCGCCGAGGGCACCGTCGACCGGATGTACGCGGGCGTGGTCGCCGAGCTGCGGCGCGACCTCGGCCTGCCGAAGCAGTCGGCCCGCGCGCTCCGCCGCGACCGCTCGCGCGCGCAGTGGCCGATCCTGTGCGGGTGGTCGCCCAGCGTGCTCCCCCGCCCGGCGGACTGGCGCCCGGGCATCGAGGTCGTCGGCAGTTGGTGGTCGCCCACGCCGCGGGACTGGTCGTTCTCGCCCGACCTGGAGGCCTTCCTCGCCGACGGTCCGCCGCCCGTCCTCGTCGGCCTCGGCTCCCTCATGGTGCCGGCGCAGGAACGGGACCGCCTGTCCACGATCGTCGACGAGGCCCTGGCCGCGGCCGGTGTCCGTGGCATCGTGCAATCCGGCGGTGCCGGCCTTCGGGTTCCGGACCGCGACGGCGTCCTGAACATCGGCACCGTCCCGTACGAGCACGTCCTGCCCCGGGTCGCGGCGGTCGCGCACTCCTGCGGCGCGGGCACCACCGCGGCCGCCCTCCGCGCGGGGGTCCCGACGGTGCCCCTCCCGTCTCCCGGCGGCGACCAGCCGTTCTGGGCCCGGCGGCTGCACGCGCTCGGGGCCGGCACCGCGCCGATCGCACGGACGAAGGTCACGGTTCCCACACTCGCGGAGGCGATCCGTGCCGCGGTGGGCGATTCCCGGTATCGGACGGCCGCGAGTGTCCTGAGCAGCGCGATCGCCCGAGAGGACGGTGCCGCGGCGGTCGTCCGCGCCGTCGCCGGGCAATAGCGAACTCGTCTACGCGGAGCGCGCCTGACGGGTGCGCGGTTAGGGTCGAGAGCATGCGTATCGACCTGAGCGGGCGGACCGCCCTCGTGACCGGATCCACCCAGGGCATCGGCCTCGCCATCGCGGCGGGCCTGGCGCAGGCGGGGGCGCGGGTGGGGATCAACGGCCGATCGGAGGACCGCGTCACGGCAGCCATCACCTCTCTGCGCGAGCAGGTCCCCGGGGCGGACCTGATCCCCGTCGTCGCGGACGTCACCGTCGAGGTCGAGGCCGAGCACGCGATCTCCGAACTCGGCCCCGTCGACGTCCTGGTCAACAACCTGGGCGTGTTCGGCGCCGAGGATCCGCTCGAGGTCACCGACGACGAGTGGCGCCGCTACTTCGACGTGAACGTCCTTGCGGCGGTGCGTCTCACGCGCCTGGTACTGCCGGACATGATGGACCGTGGGTGGGGCCGAGTGCTCAACATCGCGAGCGACTCCGCCATCGTCATCCCGGCCGAGATGATCCACTACGGCGTGTCCAAGACGGCGCTCTTGGGCGTCTCGCGAGGGTTCGCCAAGGCGGCCGCCGGGACGGGCGTCACGGTCAATTCGGTGATCGCCGGGCCCACGCACACCGGCGGCGTCAAGGACTTCGTCTACCAGCTGGTGGACACGGACCTGCCGTGGGACGAGGCGCAGCGCGAGTTCATGCGCCTGCACCGCCCGCAGTCCCTCATCCAGCGGCTCATCGAGCCGGAGGAGATCGCCAACATGGTGGTCTACCTCAGCTCACCGCTCGCCTCCGCGACCACGGGCGGGGCCGTCCGAGTGGACGGCGGCTACGTGGACTCGATCCTGCCCTGACGGACGGACGGGCGGGACGACTCCGTCGGCCACCGGCTCAGGCGAGTTCGATGAGCTCCTGGTACTCCGCGTTCCAGTGGTCCTCAGTGCCGTCGGGCAGCAGGATGACGCGCTCGGGGTTCAGCGCCTCTGCGGCGCCCGGGTCGTGCGTCACGAGGACTACGGCGCCCTCGTAGGAACGCAGCGCCTCGAGCACCTGCTCGCGGCTCACCGGGTCCAGGTTGTTCGTCGGCTCGTCGAGCAGCAGGACGTTCGCAGCGGAGGAGACGAGACCCGCCAGAGCGAGGCGCGTCTTCTCACCGCCGGACAGCGTGCCCGCGGGCTGCTCGAGCTGCGGCCCCGTGAACATGAACGCGCCGAGCAGACCTCGCAGGTCCTGCTCCCCCGCGTCCGGCGACGCGTGCCGGATGTTGTCCCACACGGACGCCTCGTCGTCGAGAGTGTCGTGCTCCTGCGCGAAGTAGCCGATCTTGAGACCGCGGCCCGGCTCGAGTCCGCCCGTGTCCGGCGTCTCGACGCCCGCGAGCAGCTTGAGCAGGGTCGTCTTGCCCGCGCCGTTGAGGCCCAGCACGACGACGCGGGAGCCCTTGTCGATCGCGAAGTCGACGCCGGTGAAGATCTCGAGCGAGCCGTAGGTCTTGGTGAGGTTCTTGACCATGAGCGGCGTCTTGCTGCAGGGAGCCGGGGCGGGGAACTTGATCCGCGCGGTCTTGTCCTCGACGCGCACGTCGTCCAGCTCGGCCATCATGCGCTCGGCGCGGCGCAGCATGTTCTGCGCCGCCACGGCCTTGGTCGCCTTGGCGCCCATCTTCGCGGCCTGCACGCGGAGGGCACCGGCCTTCTTCTCGGCGTTGGCGCGCTCGCGACGACGACGCTGCTCGTCGGTGGCACGGGCGTCGATGTACTTCTTCCAGCCCATGTTGTAAACGTCCGCCTCGCCGCGCACGGCGTCGAGGAACCAGACGCGGTTGACCACGTCGTTGAGCAGGTCCACGTCGTGGCTGATCACGATGAGCCCGCCGTCGTGGTTCTGGAGGAAGGTGCGCAGCCAGCCGATCGAGTCGGCGTCGAGGTGGTTGGTGGGCTCGTCGAGCAGCAGAGTGGTGTCGGACTTGCCGCCGGAACCGTCGGACGCCGCGAACAGGATGCGCGCCAGCTCCACACGGCGGCGCTGGCCGCCCGAGAGGGTGCGCAGCGGCTGCTCCAACACCCGCTCGGGGAGCGCGAGGCTGTTGCAGATCCGCGCCGCCTCGGACTCGGCGGCGTAGCCGCCCAGCGACGAGAAGCGCTCCTCGAGGTTGCCGTACTTACGCACCGCGGTGTCCAGCTCGTCGCCGACGAGTTCGGCCATCCGGACCTGCTGCTTCGCCATCTGCGCGACGATCTGATCGAGCCCGCGTGCCGAGAGCACCCGGTCCTTGGCGAGCACGTCGAGGTCGCCCTCGCGGGGATCCTGCGGCAGGTAGCCCACATCACCGGAGGAGATGATCCGGCCGGCGTAGGGCTCGCCCTCGCCGGCGAGGATGCGCATCGTGGTCGTCTTGCCGGCGCCGTTGCGGCCGACGAGGCCGATCCGGTCCCCGGCCTGCACGCGCAACCGGTCGCCGGGTGCGGTCAGCAGGGTGCGGACGCCGGCGCGCACTTCGAGATCGGTCGCGGTAATCACAACGGTCCAGCTTACCGGTCCGGGGGTCCGATTCTCACCTCCGATTCGCTGCCGTGACCGCGCTCACTCCTCGTCGGTGGTCTGTTCCCGCACGATGAGCCGCAACGACCGATCACCCTTTGCTTCGTAGAGCGCCCGGTCCGCGTCGGCGACCACCCGGGCGAGCTCGTCGGCGGCGAGCGGCCCGCGCACCACCACGCCCGCGCTACCCACGATCGCGGGCGGCGCACCGTCGGAGACGAGGGCCCGCAGCCGGTCGACGAGCGCTCCGGTCTCGGCCCGGGAGGGACGCACCGCCACGACGAGGAACTCGTCGCCACCCATCCTGGCGACGAGCGCTTCGGGCAGACCGCCACGCAGCGTGCGCCCGACCTCCACGAGCCGTTGATCGCCGGCCAGGTGACCGTGCCGGTCGTTGTACTGCTTGAACCCATCGAGGTCCACCATCGCCACGAACGCGGCGCCGTGCGGCCTCCGCGCGAGCACCCGGAGGGCGGCCTGCAACCCGAACCGGTTGTAGACGCCGGTGAGCGGGTCGCGGTTGCGTTCGGTGACGACCACGCCGATGCCGCGTCGACCGAACTCCACCACGAACTGGACCATCATCGGCAACGCGAAGACGATGGCCAGAGCGGGAGCGAGCGTGGCGTAGAGCTCGCCGAGTGCGGCCCCGTCGACCACCATCGTCGTGACGGTGGTGGCCACCACGGCGACAACGGACAACAGGCAGTGCAGCAGCAGGATTCGCCAGCCCAGAAGGAACGCCGTGAGCATCGCCAGCATGCCCAGGTAGGTGGTGCCGCTGACGCGGCCGATACCCGACTGCGCGAGGCAGCCCGCGAACAGGCACACGTCCGCGACCGCGACGAACCTGATGGCATCGCGGGCCGTCGGGCGACGCAGTCGGAGCCACCACACGCCGAGCACGGCGCTGGCACTGGACGACACGACGAAGACCGCCATCGCGAGTGGTGTGCTGGGGCGGGCCGTCGAGAACAGGACACCGATGCACAGCGGAACCATCATCAGCGCTAGCCCGCCGACCGCGGCCCGGAGCGCCAATCCTCCGCCCTGGACCCTGAGCCAGGACGATGCCGCGGCGTACTCCGCGGTCCCCGCCCGCCGCCACGCCTCGCGGTCGGACAGCCCGCGCACCACCGACCGGAGCAACGCTCGCGCGGTCATGCATCTCCCCGAACGCGGTCGGAGCGCCGTACGACGACGGCGTCCGTCGCACTGCGCTTCGCCGCGTACAACGCCTCGTCGGCGGACGTTGCGATCGCATCGAGCCGGTCGCTGTCGCGGATCGGTGCGAGCACGATCCCCATGCTGGCCGGGATCCCCGGCGCTGCGGGGCCGTCCGTCCGCCGTCGGACGAGATCCCGGAGCCGTTCGACCGTGCGCTCGGCAGCAGCCATGTCGGATCGGAGGGCGAAGACGCCGAACTCATCCCCACCGTTGCGCGCGACGAACAGGTGCGGCACCGACTTCAGCCGTGCGGCGACCGCACTCAGCAGTTCGTCACCGGCGAAGTGCCCGTGGCTGTCGTTGAAGAGCTTGAATTCGTCGAGGTCCAATGCGCCCACCACGAACACTCCGCCGGGCTCACCGTGCCGATCGATCGCGCGACGGACGGCGAAGCCCATGCCGCGCCGGTTGTAGACACCCGTCAGGCTGTCGATGTACCACTCGCGGGATACCCGTGTCATCCCTGCCCGGCCGACCTCGACGACCACCTGAATGACGACGGGCAGTCCGACGACGGTCGTGATCGCGGGGGTGGTGTACACGTACAGATCGAGCAGTGTCCGCTCGTCGAAAGCGATCGCGAACGCGGTGAGTCCACTGATGAGCAACAGCGCATACACGCAATGCACCAACAGCAGCCGCCAGCCGAGGAAGAAGGCCGCGAACAGCCCGAGCATGGCGAGGTGGATCGATCCACAGATGCGCGCTGTGGGGTCGGACAGCACCGACACGCCGACCCCGAGGAGCAGATCCGCGAAGAAGAGGAACCTGATCGCCTGCCGGGCAGTCGGCCAACTCCCCCTCAACCACTGCAGTCCCAACCCGAATCCCAGGAGCGCCGCGCTCAGCTGGACGGTCCGCGCGACGGTACCGTGCGGGCCCATCGGGTTGAACTGCATGACCATGCCCAGCGGCAACATCATCATCGCCAGGGACGCGACCGCGATCCGCAACGGACCGGTACCGCGGACGAAGCCGATCGCCTCCGTGGCGAAGGCGAACTCCGCCATTCCGGCCGTCCGCCATTTCGGCACATCGGTCAGCTCGCGCCACGCGGATCGAGCGAGTGGGCGCCGCGTCGTCCGTCGTCGGACGGCGCTCCTCGGCCCGGTGGTGTCAGCGGCCAGTGCGGACCCCTTCGGCCAGTTCCGCGGTCAGCGACCGCACCGCGTCGAGGGACTGTCCCGCAGCGCTGACCAGGGCGGAGCCGACGATGACCGCGTCGGAGTAGGCGGCGATCTCCGCCGCCTGCTCCCGCGAGCGCACGCCGAGGCCCACGCCGACGGGGATGTCCGACACGGCCCGCACCCGTGCCACGAGTTCCGGTGCGACATTGTCGACGGCGTCCCGCGCACCCGTGACGCCCATCGTCGAGGCGACGTAGAGGAAGCCCGACGACGCGTCGGCCGTCATCGCGAGCCGCTCCGGGGTGGACGACGGCGCGACCAGGAAGATCTTGTCGAGACCGTACCGATCGGCGGCCGCGATCCACTCCTCGGCCTCCTCCGGGATGAGATTCGGCGTGATCAGCCCCTTGCCGCCCGCCGCGGCGAGGTCGCGGGCGAAGGCCTCGACGCCGTACTTGAGCACGGGGTTCCAGTACGCCATCACGACCGGCGCGGCGCCCGCGCCGGCGACCGCCTCCGCGTAGGCGAAGATGTCGCGCACTCTGATGCCGCCGCGCAACGCGTCGTCGGCGGCGCGCTGGATGACGGGGCCGTCCATCACGGGATCACTGTAGGCGACACCCAGCTCCACGATGTCTGCGCCGGACTCCGCCATGGCGACCACCGTGTCGATGCCACCCTGCTTGGACGGGTACCCGCAGGGCAGATAGGTCACCAGTGCCGCGCGGTTGTCCGCGCGGCATTGCTCGAAGACCGGTGCCAGTGCGCTCACTTGTTCTCCCCCTCGAACTCCGCGTTGCGCAGCTCCGTGTTCAGGTCCGCGCCGATCACCTTCTGGCCCACGACCTCACCTTGGTCATCGAGCAGGCCGAACCACTTCCCGGCGGTGTCGACGTCCTTGTCGCCGCGGCCGGACAGGTTGACCACGATCACCGCGCCGGGGCCCAGCTCGCGCCCCAGTTCGAGTGCGCCCGCGACGGCGTGCGCCGACTCGATCGCGGGGATGATCCCCTCGGTGCGGCACAGCAGGGCGAACGCGTCCATCGCCTGGGTGTCGGTGATCGGGACGTACTCGGCGCGGCCGTCCTCCTTGAGCTGCGCGTGCTCCGGGCCGACGCCCGGGTAGTCCAGCCCGGCCGAGATCGAGTGCGACTCGATGGTCTGGCCGTCCTCGTCCTGCAGCAGGTACGAGTAGGCGCCCTGGAAGGCGCCGGGGCTGCCGCCGGTGAAGGTCGCGGCGTGCCGGCCGGTCTCGACGCCGTCGCCGGCGGCCTCGCAGCCGACGAGCCGGACCCCCGCGTCGGCGATGAACGGGTGGAAGATGCCGATCGCGTTCGACCCTCCGCCCACGCAGGCGACGACGGCGTCGGGCAGGCGGCCGGCGGCGTCGAGGACCTGCGCGCGCGCCTCCATGCCGACGATGCGCTGCAGGTCGCGGACCATCAGCGGGAACGGGTGCGGGCCCGCCGCGGTGCCGAAGCAGTAGTACGTGGTGTCGGCGTTGCTCACCCAGTCGCGCAACGCCTCGTTGATCGCGTCCTTCAGCGACGCCGAACCCGACGCCACCGCGATCACCTCGGCGCCGAGCAACCGCATCCGCGCCACGTTGAGCGCCTGCCGGTCCGTGTCGACCTTGCCCATGTAGACGACGCACTCGATCCCGAGCAGCGCGCACGCGGTGGCGGTCGCGACGCCGTGTTGGCCCGCACCGGTCTCAGCGATCACCCGCGGCTTGCCCATGCGCTTGGCGAGCAGCACCTGTCCGAGCACGTTGTTGATCTTGTGGCTGCCGGTGTGATTGAGATCCTCGCGCTTGAGGTAGAGCTGCGCCCCGCCCGCGTGCTCGTTCAGACGCACGCACGGGTACAGCGGCGACGGCCGGCCGGTGTACTGCCGCTGCAGGCGGTCCAGCTCGTCGAGGAAGCCGTCGTCGCTGCGGACCTTTTCGAACTCGGCGGTGACCTCCTCGATCACGGCCATCAGCGCTTCGGGCACGTGCCTGCCGCCCCAGGCGCCCCAATGACCGGTCCCGTCGGGCTCGTAGGCCGATCGCTGGGACAGTCCGGTACTCGCTTCTGGGAGGCTCACATCCACGATTATCCTCGACCCGTCAAAGAGGAATCACGGCGACGCCAACCATTCCGCGAATCCCTCTGCCCGACGAATGTTTCCGGGCATGACCACAACCCTCGGCCACGTCCTCGACGATCCCGCCGGGCGTCTCTGTACGGCGCGCACGCCCGCTTCCGGGTCGGCGACGGCGCCGTCGTCCGGTACCGGCCCGACGTCGCCCGGTTCGTCGGCCACCCGCCGCAGCCGACCGCCGCGGACTACGCCGCGCTGGCCCGACTCGCGCTCCCCGACACCCCGGTCGCCCTCCGCGGCGTGCGGGGACCACTCCCCGCTGGCTGGCGGGTCGCCGAAGAAGTCCCCCTCGTGCAGTACGACGGTGCCGCCCTCACCACCGCGCCCGACGACGAGGCCGAGGTCCTCGGCCCGCGGAACGCCGACGAGATCCTCGATCTCGTCACGCGCACGCGTCCCGGTCCGTTCGAACGGCGCACCGTCGAACTGGGGCTCTACCTGGGCCTGCGGGACGACTCCGGCCGCCTGATCGCGCTCGCCGGGGAGCGCCTGCGCCCACCCGGATGGACCGAGATCAGCGCGGTGTGCACGGATCCCGCCCACCGCGGCCGGGGCCTCGCGTCCCGGCTGGTCCGGGCCGTCGGGCACCACATCCGGGCCCGCGGCGACGTCCCCTTCCTCCACACGTCGGCCGAGAACACCGGCGCCCGCGCAGTGTACGAGGGCCTCGGTTTCCGCCTGCGCGCCGCGATCCCCCTGCGACTCGCCTTGCCGCCCACCCCCGAACCGACCGGAGCGTCATGACCCTCGCCCTCACAAGGCCCCAGCCGGCCACCGCCGATCCCGAACTCGCGGAGCTCGCCGGACTCCCCGTGCGGCACCGCGTCCAGTGGGGCCGGTGGCTCGCGGTCGCCGTCGCCGTCGTCCTGCTCGCGCAGCTCGTGACCTCGGCGATCACCAACCCCCGCTACGACTGGCCCACCTTCGGCGCCTACCTCTTCAGCCCCACGATCCTCGAGGCGCTCTGGTTCACGGTGCAGCTCACCGTGATCGGTGCCGTTCTCGGATTCCTCCTGGGCGGCCTGCTCGCGCTCGCCCGGCTGTCCGGCAACCAGGTTCTCGCCGCCTTCAGCTTCGGCTTCATCTGGCTATTCCGGTCCATCCCGCTGCTGGTCCAGGTCCTGTTCTGGGGCTACCTCGGGGCGCTGTACCCGACGATCGGTCTCGGCATCCCGTTCGGGCCGACATTCGTCGACTCCGCCACCAAGGACCTGCTGACGCCGTACACCGCGGCGGTGATCGGCATCGTCCTGCACCAGGCCGCGTACGGCTCGGAGATCGTCCGGGCGGGCATCCTCGGGGTCTCCGCCGGCCAGCACGACGCCGCCCGGGCGCTCGGGATCCCGCCGGCCGCGCACCTGCTGCGGATCACCCTGCCCCAGGCGCTCCGGACGATCGTCCCGCCCGCCGCGAACGAGGTGATCGGCCTGATCAAGGGCACGACGGTGGTCTTCATCCTCGCCCTGCCCGATCTCTTCTACCAGGTCCAGGTGATCTACGGCCGCAACGGACGGATCATCCCGCTGCTGCTCGTCGCGGTCGCCTGGTACGCGCTGCTCACCACCGTCCTCTCGATCGGCCAGCACTACCTGGAGAAGCGCCTCGCCCGCGGGTACGGGGCCACCTCATCCGCGAAGAAGAAGGAGAAGTCCGCATGACCGCCACCGTCCCGTCCCCGCGCCTGGAGGCCGTGGGCCTGACCAAACGCTTCGGCCACGACGAGGTCCTCCGCGGGGTGGACCTGACCATCGCGCCCGGCGAGGTGGTCTCGATCATCGGGCCGTCCGGGTCCGGCAAGTCGACGCTGCTGCGCCTGCTCAACCACCTGGAGGAGCCGACCTCCGGGGTCGTCCGGGTCGACGGTGACCTCATCGGGGTCCGGCGCCGCGGCGACCATCTGGTCGCGCTGCGCGAGCGCGAGCTGCGCCGCCAGCGCGCCCGGATCGGCTTTGTCTTCCAGCAGTTCAACCTCTTCCCCCACCTCACGGCTGCGGAGAACGTCGCCCACCCGCAACGCCTCACGCTCGGGCGGAGCCGCCCGCACGCCGCGGAGCGCGCTCGGGAACTACTCGATCGGGTGGGCCTGGGCGCGCACAGCGACCACTACCCTGGGCAACTCTCCGGCGGGCAGCAGCAGCGGGTCGCCATCGCGCGCACCCTCGCCCTCGACCCGGAGCTGATCCTCTTCGACGAGCCCACCTCGGCGCTCGATCCGGAGCTGGTCGGCGAGGTGAACGCCGTGATCGCCGAACTCGCCGCCGAGGGCCGGACGCTCGTCGTCGTCACCCACGAGCTGGCCTTCGCCCGCCGCATCTCCGACCGGATCGTCTTCCTCGACCGCGGCCGCGTAGTCGCCGTCGGGTCGCCCACCGCCGTGCTCGACCGCCCCGCCACCGACCGCACCCGCACCTTCCTCGCCCATTGGACCGCCAAGGAGACCGCATGACCACCCGGACGCCCCTTCGACATCGCCTGCCCGCCCTCGCCGCGGCCCTCGCCCTCGCAGGCTCGGTCCTGGCGGGCTGCGGCGGAGCGACCACGGAGTCGACGACCGCGAGCGTGACCGGCGCCGCGGGCCAGCACCTCAACCTGACGAGCAAGCAGAACCGCATCGTCCCGGCGAAGGACGAGGCCGCGGCCGCCCTGCTCCCCCAGGCGATCCGCGACCGCGGCACCCTCCGCGTGGCCCACGGATCGGGCGCGGGCAACGCGCCGTTCTACTTCCCCGCGACCGACGACGAGCGCGTGTTCATCGGCGACGAGTCGGACATCGCCCACCTCATCGCGGGCTCGTTGGGCCTGAAGATCGAAGAGTCCAACACCTCGTGGGAGGGCCTGTTCCTGGGCATCGACAGCGGACAGTTCGACCTCGGCGTCTCGAACATCACCGTCACCGAGGCGCGCAAGCAGAAGTACGATTTCGCGACCTACCGCAAGGACGACCTGGCAGTCGAGGTCCTCGAGACCTCGACGTTCGTCTTCGCCGGTGGGGACTCGTTCTCGGGAAAGACCGTGTCCGTCAGCTCGGGGACCAACCAGGAGCGCATCCTGCAGCGCTATGACGCCGACCTGCGCGCCGCCGGCAAGCCTGGCATCACCATCAAGAACTACCAGGACAGCACCGGCATCTACGCCGCGCTCGCCTCCGGCCAGATCGACGCCCACTTCGGCCCCAACCCCGTCTCGGCGTTCCACGTCGCGCAGACCAAGGGCACGCCCGGCGCGACGAAGATCGTCGGCCAGGTGTCCGGCGCGGGCTCGACGCTGCAGGGCCTCATCGGCGCGACGACGAAGAAGGACAGCGGCATCATCCGAGCCGTGCAGGCCGCCCTCGAGTCGACGATCCGCAGCGGCGACTACCTGAAGGTGCTGCGGCGCTGGGGCCTCGAGGCCGAGGCCGTGCCCACCTCGGAGATCAACCCGCCGGGGCTGCCGATCACCGACAAGTGAGGCCTCGACCCCACACCGCCGTCAGCTCGCAGCGGGTTCGGCCGCGACGCCCGTCGTCGCGGTCGGACTCGTCGCGCGGGCGACGAACTTGAACCGGTCCCCCCGGTAGACGCTGCGCGTCCACTCGAGGGCCACACCGTCCACTCCACGCCCCAGCCGGTGGACCATGAGCATCGGGTGCCCTGTCGGTACCGCCAACAGCTCCGCCTCGTCCGGCGACGCGAGCGCCGTCTCCACCGTGTCCTCCACCGCCGCGATCTCCCGCGAGTAGTGCACGCGCAGCGCCTCGTACAGCGAGGCTCCGTCCTCCGCCAAACGCCCCGCGAGCCCGCGCAGCGGTCCGCGCAGGTGAGCGATCTCGATCGCGAGCGGCTCGTCGTCGACGATGCGCAGCCGCGTCACCCGGTACACGCGCGCCCCGCGCGACAGCTCGAGCGCCGCCTGCGTCTCCGCGTCCGCCGGGACGTGGTCGCACGCCAGGACCCGGGAGTCGACCGTCTTGCCGTCGACACCGACGTCCTCGCTCAACGAGGTCAGTTGACGCACGCGCACCACCTTCGGCGGCGCGACGTACGTTCCGCTGCCGTGCTCGCGGCGCAGCACCCCTTCCGCGGACAGCTCGGCGAGGGCTTTTCGGAGCGTGGTGCGGGAGACCCCGAGGTCCTCCGCAAGCCGGCGCTCGGCCGGCAGCGTGTCTCCGTGCCCCAATTCGCCGATCCGGCGTTGCAGTTCCAACTTCGCGCGGAAATAGCGGGGCGGCTCGGCGTGCCTCGTGCGAGGGATCGTCATGTGCTCCACATTACCCCTTGACGGTAGAAGTGGTCTATGCCACTCTTGATCAACCGCAAGTGGTGTAGACCACTTGGCCGGACCTCAAGGAGAGAGCATGAGCAGTAAGCAGGCTGCCAAGTCGAGCGCAGTCCTCGTCGGCGTCGCGGCAGCGAGCCTCGGCGTCATCTACGGATACGACACGTCGAACATCGCCGCGGCGAAGGACTTCATCGCCACGGACTTCCATCTCGGGGACACTGCCACGCAGGCGCTGGTCACCGTGGTCATCGTCGGCGAGATCCTCGGTGCCATCGTCGGCGGCTGGTTCGCCAACCGAGTGGGCCGCAAGAAGGCGATGGTCTCGGTCGCCGCCGGCTACACCGTGTTCGCTCTGCTCGGGGCGCTGTCGCCGTGGCTCGTGACCCTGTACGCGGCCCGGTTCCTCCTCGGACTGACCGTCGGCATTTCGGTGGTGGTCGTGCCGGTCTTCGTGGCGGAATCAGCACCGGCGAAACGGCGCGGCGCGATGCTCGTGACCTACCAGTTCGCCACCATCTTCGGCATCATCCTGGGTTACGTCTTCGGCTTCCTGCTCGCCGACAAGCAGCACGCGTGGCAGTGGATGCTCGGGATCGCGGCCGTCCCCGCGATTCTGGTCGGCCTGGTCCTGCTCCGTCTGCCCGACACCGCTCGCTGGTACATGACCCGCGGCCGCGAAGCGGAGGCACGCACCACCCTCGCCGCCGTCGAGCCCACGGCCTCCCCCGCGGAGATCGACGCCGAGATCGCCGAGATGCGCGCGCAGCTGTCGGACGAGTCCGGCGGCAAGCTCAGCCAACTGTTCCGCCAGCCGTATCTGCGGGCCACCTTCTTCGTCGTCGTCCTCGGCTTCTTCATCCAGATCACCGGTATCAACGCGATCATCAATTACAGCCCGGACATCTTCAAGTCGATGGGCTTCACGGACAACTTCGGCACGTACATGCTGCCCGCGTTCGTACAGCTCTTCGGCCTCCTCGCCGTGATCATCTCGATCTTCACCATCGACCGGTTCGGCCGTCGCCCGATCCTGCTGGGCGGCATCGGCACGATGATTCTCGCGTTCGTCGTGATGATCACCGCGTACCAGATGGCGGACGGACACTTCGAGACGCATAAGACCGCGAGCGTGGTGGGCTTCGCCGGCCTCGTGCTCGTGACGATCGGCTTCTCGTTCGGCTTCGGCTCACTCGTCTGGGTGTATGCCGGCGAGGCCTTCCCCGCCCGCCTGCGCGCCTACGGTTCGTCGGCCATGCTCACCTCCGACCTGGTCGCGAACGCGATCGTCGCCCAGCTCACCCTGACGATGCTGCACAGCAAGCTGCTCGGCGGCACCGGCACCTTCGCGGTGTTCGGCGTCATGTCGGTCCTCGCGTTCCTGTTCGTGCTCAAGTTCGCCCCGGAGACCAAGGGCCGCAAGCTCGAGGACATCCAGCACTACTGGGAGAACGGCGGCAGGTGGCCGACCACGACCGGTGAGCCGGGCGCCGGACAGGCGGAGGTCGCGGTCAAGTGAACACCGCGGTGATCGGCCTCGACATCGGAGGCTCGAAGACACAGGCCGTCCGCGCGGAGAACGGCGTGGTCGTGGCCGAGGCCCTCGCGGGGAGCGCGAACATCGCGTCCGTGGGCCAGGCCGAGGCCGGTCGCCAACTCGACATCGCGCTCGCCCGACTCGGCGTCGAAGACGTGGGCGCCGTGTGCGCCGGCGCCGCCGGCGTGGAGACCCCGGCGGGAGCGGCGACGCTGACCCGGCTCCTCGCGGACCGCATTCCCGGTGCCCGCGTCCGCGTGGTGCACGACAGTCAGCTGATCCTCGCCGCGGCGGGCGTCCGCGACGGCATCGCGGTGATCTCCGGTACGGGCGCCGTCGCGTGGGGCCGAGCGGACGACAGGCACGCCCGCGCCGGCGGCTGGGGCTATCTGCTCGGGGACGAGGGCAGCGGCTACTGGGTGGCCAAGGAGGCGGTGCGGCGCACTCTCATCCGGATCGACCGGGAGGAGCCCGCGGACCACCTGGGCCAGCAACTCGCTGCCGACTGTGGCCTGCAGGACACCGACGAACTGCTCGACCACTTCTACGCGCAGCCCGAACGTCGCTACTGGGCCGGACGCGCCCGGGTGGTCTTCGAGCTGGCGCAGTCCGGGGACCCCGTCAGCACGGACATCGTGGACCAGGCGGCGATCGCCCTCACCGACATCGCGCTGTCGGTCGCGGATCGCATCGGCTCGGCGGGCCCCGTCGTCCTGGCGGGCGGCCTCGCGGTGCACCAGCCCGCGTTGCAGCGCCGCGTCCGGCATCACCTGGGGATGCGGGGTGTGTCCGACCTGCGCGTGCTCACCGTCGACCCGGTGCGCGGCGCGATCCAGATCGCCCTGCGCGAGCTCGAGCGCCGCAACTCCGCGAAGGCGTGAGTGCGTGCGGCCGCCCGCGTCAGCGCATCACCGCGCGGGGCGCGGGCAGCTCGGGTGCGAGCCCGCGGTGACGAGGTCGGCGACCGCGGTCCGCGGATCGCCGGCCGTCACCAGCCCTTCGCCGACCAGCACGCCGTCAGCGCCCTGGCCCGCGTAGGTGAGGAGATCATGGCTGTCGCGCACGCCCGACTCGGCGATCTTGATCACCGAGGAGGGCAGGCCGGGCGCGATGCGACCGAAGGTCTCGGGATCGACGTCGAGGGACTTGAGGTTCCGGGCGTTGACGCCGATCACGGTGGCGCCCGCCTCGAGCGCGCGGTCGGCCTCGTCCTCCGTGTGCACCTCGACGAGGGCCGTCATGCCGAGCGACTCCACGCGGTCGAGCAGCGACACGAGCACGGGCTGCTCCAGCGCCGCGACGATCAGCAGCACCAGATCCGCACCGTGGGCGCGAGCCTCGTGGATCTGATACGGGCAGACGATGAAGTCCTTGCGCAGCACCGGGATCCGAACCCGATCGCGCACCGCGTCGAGATCGGCCAGCGAGCCCTTGAACCGGCGCTCCTCCGTGAGCACGCTGATCGCACGCGCACCCCCGGCCTCGTACTCCGATGCCAGCGCGGCGGGGTTCGCGATGCCCGCGAGCTCGCCCTTCGACGGGCTCGCCCGCTTGACCTCCGCGATGACCGCGATCCCGGGTGCGCGCAGCGCGGCGGTGGCGTCGAGCGCCGGCGCCGCGGCCTTTGCGGCCGCCTTCACGGCGGCGAGGTCGAGGAGCGCTTCACGGGCCGCCACGTCCGCGCGCACACCCTCGATGATCGAGTCGAGAACAGTGGGTGATGTCACGGCAGCGGGCCTTTCGTGGAGCGTGCAGCGTGCTCCAAGGTTAGCCCTCCGTCCGCGGGCGGTCGGGCGCGACCCCCTCGCGCGAGGACCGATCGACCCGAGCCGCCTCGGCGTCGCTCGTGGTCGTCGGGTCCTCGCCGCCGTCGAGGGCGTCCCAGAGGTCCCGCTCCGACGTCTCCCCGTCCGCAGCATCGTCGAAGACGCGCTGCTCCAGCTGAGCGCGACGAGCCGCGGGCGAGACGTACTGCGACCCCATCCCGCCGGCACGGAGGCCGCGCACCAGCAGGGCCGCGGCGACGACGGCGAGGACAGCTGCGACCAGCGCGACCGACGGGCCCGCCGTGGCCCTCGCGACCGCGGAGACGTAGTCCTTGTTCCCCATCACGGTGTCGGCGCGCAGGATCTTCTCCAGGTATCCGATGTCGGGCTCCTGGGTGAGCACCGTCAGCGCGGGGTACGCCGTGCCGATCGCGGCCGCCGCGACGATCAACGCCACCAGCGCCCGAGCCCAGGTCTTGAGCGCCAGCCCGGCCGCGATGGCCGCGAGGAAGACCAGCCACAGCGCTGACAGCGCGGGCGCCCAGGTATGTCCGGCGACCTCCATCGATCGCGCTGCCGACAGCCCGTCCGCCAGGGTGACACCCATCCACGACATCCGGCCCGAGCCCCACGCGGCGCACGCGGCGCCGGCCAGGAGAAGGGCGACCAGTGCCAGGTTCCGTTTCGACGTCATCGTGTCTCCTCCGAGACCGCGCGCATGGTGTTCGCCGCCGCCACCGCCTTGAGGGCGGCGAGCGCCTTGTTGCGCGACTCGTTGTACTCGTACTCGCCCACCGAGTCGGCGACGACGCCGCCACCCGCCTGCACGTACGCGGTCCCGTCCTTGAGGACCGCGGTGCGAATGGCGATCGCGGTGTCCGCGTCGCCGGCGAAGTCGAGGTAGCCGACGATGCCGCCGTAGAGGCCGCGGCGCGTGATCTCGGCCTCGTCGATGAGCTCCATGGCCCGGACCTTGGGCGCCCCGGTGAGGGTGCCCGCCGGGAAGCACGCCGCGACGGCGTCGAGGGCCTGCTTGCCCTCCGCGAGGTCACCGGAGACGGTCGAGACCAGGTGCATCACGTGGCTGTACCGCTCGATCCGACGGTAGTCGGTGACCCGGACGGTGCCCGGCGTGCAGACCCGGCCGAGGTCGTTGCGGCCGAGGTCGACGAGCATCAGGTGCTCGCTGTTCTCCTTCTCGTCGGCCCGGAGGTCCTTCTCCAGCAGCAGGTCCTCCTCCGCGGTCGCACCGCGCCAGCGGGTGCCCGCGATCGGATGCGTGGTGGCGACACCGTCGGACACCGTGACCAGCGCCTCCGGACTCGACCCGACGATGGAGAAGGCGAGCGAGCCGTCCGGCGCCGGGACCTGCACGAGGTACATGTACGGGCTCGGGTTCGAGGCGCGCAGCACGCGGTAGACGTCGATCGGGTCGGCGTCCGAGGGCACGGAGAAGCGCTGCGAGGGCACCACCTGAAACGCCTCACCGGCCTCGATGTCGCCGACGAGCTTCTCGACGATCGCGCTGTACTCGAGCACGGTCCGCTGCGCCGTCACCTCGGGCTCGGGCCGGGTGAACGACGCGACCGACGAGGCCAGGGGCGCCGCGAGCGCCGCCTCCATGGCGTCGAGGCGCCGGACCGCGTCCGCGTACGCCTCGTCGACCCGGTCGGCCGAGCCGTCCCAGTTCACCGCGTTGGCGATGAGCGTGATCGTGCCCTCGTGGTGGTCGATCGCGGCGAGGTCGGTCGCGAGCAGCCACACCATCTCGGGCAGGTGCAGGTCGTCGACGGTGGTGTCGGGCAGCCGCTCCAGGCGCCGCACCGCGTCGTAGGCGAGGTAGCCGACCATGCCGCCGTTGAGCGGTGGCAGTCCCTCGATCCGCTCGGAGCTCAGGAGCCGTAGCACCTCACCGAGGGCCTCGATCGGATCGCCGCCCGACGGTGCGCCGGCCGGCGCCTTTCCGATCCAGGTGGCGGCACCGTCGACGACGGTGAGCGCGGACGGCGCCGGAGCCCCGACGAACGACCATCGGCTCCAGGACTGACCCGCGGCGGCGGACTCCAGCAGGAAGGTGCCGGGGCGGCCCCCGGCGAGCTTGCGGTACGCCGACAACGGAGTCTCGGCGTCGGCGAGGACCGTACGGGTCACGGGCACCACGCGGTGCCGGTCCGCGAGCGCGCGGAACTCGTCCGCGCTGGTGGTCGCTCCGTCGGGCTGCAGGTTCGGCTGCTGTGCGGTACTCATCGCCTGCCAGTATCCCAGCGCCGGTAGGTTCGTGGCCATGCGCATAGGCCAGCAGGCCCCCGAGTTCGCACTCCCCGACCGCACCGGCACCGTCCGCACGCTCTCCGAGCTCCGCGGCGACGGCCGCGCCGCGGTCTTCTTCTACCTCACGGCCGGATCGCCGGTGTGCGTCGCCGAGGTCGATCGGTTCCGCGCGGCGGGCGAGGAGTTCGACCGGCGCGGCACCGCGCGGATCGGCATCAGTATGGACCCGGCGGCCCGGACACAGGCCTTCGCCGACGTCATGGAGCCCGGCTTCCCGTTGCTCACCGATGCCGACGGTGCCGTCGCCGCCGAGTACGACGTCCTGCGCGGACGGTACGCCGTGGCCCCCGTCAAGCGGCGGACCTTCCTCATCGACTCCGACGGGACCGTGCTGCACATCGTGATCGGCGAACTCCGCGCGGTGGCGCACGTCGAGGAGACCCTCGCCTTCCTCCGGACCCTCACCGGGTAGCCGCCGACGGATCAGCGGGTCGCGACGAGCCCCGCCTCGGCGGCAGTGACCTGTGCCAGACGGTCCGTGGCCTCGAACGGCACCTGGGAGATGAAGTAGGTCTCCGGGACGGTGTCGACGACGGTGACCCGCAGCCGCTCCCCGCGGGTGGGAGCGTTCTGCAGCAACACGTTCGCGGTCGCACGACCGGCGCGGATCCCCGACACGCTCGCATCGGTGACCTGCAGACCGTCGATCCGGGCGTTGTGGCCGGTGTAGCCGCTCCCGTTCGCGAGGTTCTCGGCGAAGGCCTTCGCGAGCGCCTTGACGTCGAGGCCGGATCGCCCGAAATCGCCGATGCTGACCTGTGAGACCCACGATCCGGTAGGTCCGAACGGCGCGCGGGCCTGGCTGACTCCGCCGGTCTGGGCCGGGGTGAACGACCACCCGGGCAGGGCGGAGGTCGGGAACGAGAGCGATGCGGCGCTGAGCCGCACGGGTGCGGCGGCGGCTGGAGACACCGCGGCGACGGCGGCGACGGACACGGCTGCGGACGTGACAGCTACACGTCGGAGAAGGAGTGCGATAGTCATGATCAACATGAATATCGTGTTTTACAATGCTGATCTAGGTAACGTTCGTCACGATTCGGACGGCCACGCCGGATCAGCCCTCGGAACCGAGCAGCAGGTCGCCGTCGAAACAGGTGTGCGTGCCGGTGTGGCAGGCCGGCCCCGTCTGCCGGACGGTGAGCAGGACCGTGTCACCATCGCAGTCGAGGCGCACGTCGCGGACGTCCTGCACGTGACCCGAGGTCTCGCCCTTGACCCACAACTGCTTCCGGGATCGCGAGTAGTAGGTGCCCTTGCGGGTGGCGAGGGTGAGAGCCAGGGCTTCGTCGTTCATCCACGCCATCATGAGCACGTCGCCGGTACCCTCCTCCTGGGCGATGGCGGCGACGAGCCCGTCGGCGTTGCGCTTGAGCCGTGCGGCGATCGCCGGGGCGAGCCCCGAGTCCTGCGGAGCGTCGAGCCCGCTCATCGTCGGACCACCAGACCGTGCGTCGCCATCTCGGCCTTGACCTGGCCGATCGTCATGTCCCCGAAGTGGAAGACGCTGGCGGCGAGCACCGCGTCGGCGCCGGCCTCGACGGCGGGGGCGAAGTGCTCAACCGCGCCGGCGCCGCCGGAGGCGATGACGGGGATGTGCACGGCTTCGCGGGCCGCACCGATCATCCGCAGGTCGAATCCGGCCTTCGTGCCGTCGGCGTCCATCGAGTTGAGCAGGATCTCCCCGACGCCGAGTTCCTCGCCGCGGCGGGCCCATTCGATGGCATCGAGGCCGGTGCCCTTGCGCCCGCCGTGCGTGGTCACCTCCCAGCCCGACGGTGTCGGGCGGGCCGCGTCCGCGCCTTCGGACGGCACGGTGCGCGCGTCGACGGAGAGCACGATGCACTGGCTACCGAACCGGTTGGACAGCTCACGGAGCAGCTCGGGGCGGACGATCGCCGCAGTGTTCACGGACACCTTGTCGGCGCCGGCGCGGAGCAGGGCGTCGACGTCCTCGACGGAACGCACGCCGCCGCCGACGGTGAGCGGGATGAACACCTGCTCAGCGGTGCGGCGCACCACTTCCAGCATCGTTCCGCGGCCGGAGCTCGACGCGGTGACGTCGAGGAAGGTCAGCTCGTCGGCCCCCTGCGCGTCGTACGCGGCCGCGAGCTCGACGGGATCACCCGCGTCGCGCAGGTTCTGGAAGTTGACGCCCTTGACGACGCGCCCGTCGTCGACGTCCAGGCACGGGATCACGCGCACGGCCACCGTCATCGGCTCCGCCTCCTTCGAAAGTGGTTCAGTAGCTGAGGGTTCCGGAGTGCCCCGGGTCGCCGCGGTAGTCCGACGGTGCGCCGACCGACCGGACGACGCCGAGCAGCTCGTCGTGGACGACGGGTGACCCGGCGAGCACCGAATCGGCACCGACGTGCCATTCCTCGCCCGCGAGGTCGGTCACGCGGCCGCCGCCCGCGAGCACCAGGGCGGCACCGGCGGCGTTGTCCCAGGGATGGTGTCCGAACACGACGGCTCCCCCGAGCACCCCCGCCGCGGTGTACGCGAGGTCGACGCCCGTCGACCCGAACTGCCGGACCCGCGCGACCCGGCGCGACACCTCGCCGAGGATGGCGTAGCGGTAGTCGCCCGGGAAGCGGCCGTTGCTGCCGCGGCTGAAGCTGCCGACCGCGATCATCGCGTCGTCGAGCCCGCCGTCGCCCAGCGGCGGCAGTTCCTCGCCGCCGTTGCGGACCGGACCCTGCACGTGGCCGAAGAAGGAGTCCCCGACCAGCGGGAACCAGGCGAGCCCCGCGACCGGTCTCCCGTCGTGCAGCAGGCCGAGCAGGGTGCCGGTGGCCGGGTAGCCGGCCGAGTAGTTGAAGGTGCCGTCGATCGGGTCGAGCACCCAGACGGTGCCCTCGTCAACCGCCGGGCCGCCGTACTCCTCGCCGTGCACGGGCACCCCGGTGGACTCGGCCACGGCGCCCGCGATCCGGCGTTCGAGCTCGAGATCGAGGTCGGTGGCGAAATCCGCCGGCCCCTTGGCGACCGACGCCGGCGCTCCCACGCCCTCAACGAACCGCGGCGCGGCCTCGTCGAGCGCAGCGCCCGCCAGAGCCAGGAGCCGGTCCGGGTCACCGGAGAAGCCTGCGGGGAATCCGGCCACTAGCGCGACACCGCCGCCAGCGCCTCGGGCAGCGTGAACCGGCCCGCGTACAGTGCCTTGCCGATGATCGCGGAGTCGACGCCCGCGTCGACGAGCGTGGCGATCGCGGTGAGGTCCTCGAGTGCGGAGATGCCGCCGGAGGCGACGACCGGCGCGTCGGTGGCGTTCGCGACGGCCGACAACAGATCGAGGTTGGGACCGGTGAGTGTGCCGTCCTTCGAGACATCGGTGACGACGTAGCGGCTGCAGCCGTCCTTGTCGAGGCGCTCGAGCACCTCCCAGAGGTCGCCGCCGTCGGTCACCCAGCCGCGTCCACGCAGGCGCCACCGGCCGTCGATCTGCTTGACGTCGAGTCCGACGGCGATCCTGTCGCCGTACCGGGCGATGGCGCTCGCGCACCACTGCGGGTTCTCGATCGCCGCGGTGCCGAGGTTGACGCGGGCGCACCCGGTCGCGAGGGCAGCGGCGAGGGAGTCGTCGTCACGGATTCCGCCGGACAGCTCGACCTTGACGTCCAGCTCCCCGATCACGCCCGCCAGGAGCTCACGGTTGCTGCCCTTCCCGAACGCCGCGTCGAGATCGACCAGGTGAACCCACTCGGCACCGTCGTTCTGCCAGGCGAGGGCGGCATCGCGGGGCGACCCGTAGGCCGTCTCACTGCCGGCCTCCCCCTGAACCAGACGGACGGCCTGACCGTCGGCGACATCGACTGCGGGAAGAAGTACCAGACTCACGGCTCCAGCCTAGTGTGTCGGGTCATCCCGATCGACGTCGTCCTGCCCGGCCGTGGCCCGCCCGACGAGGCGGTGGGAGACGACACCCATGGCGGCGACCGCCCCGACCAGCCCGGCGGCGACGATGAGCAACGCGATCGGGGGGCTCGGGCGGAGGACGTTGAGCAGGACGACGGACAGCGCGAGCACGGCCACGGCGGCGCCGAGCGAGAACAGTGCGAGCCGGCCCAGGGACAGGCCGCGCTGACCGGTCACAGGGTCTCCACCCAGTTCTTCAGGAGGATCGCGCCGGCATCGCCGCTCTTCTCCGGGTGGAACTGGGTCGCCCACAGGGGCCCGTTCTCGACGGCTGCAACGAACCGGCCACCGTGGTCCGCCCACGTGACCTTGGGCGCGCGGATGTGGTCGGCGATATCGAGTTCCCACCGCTGTACGGCGTACGAGTGCACGAAGTAGAACCGAGTGTCCGCACCGGTACCGGCGAAGAGCCGGGAGCCCTCGGGGGCTTCGACGGTGTTCCACCCCATGTGCGGCACGACCTCGGCCTGCAACCGTTCGACGGTGCCGGGCCACTCCCCGCAGCCGTCGGTCTCGACGCCGAACTCGATGCCCTTGTCGAACAGGATCTGCATACCCACGCAGATCCCCATGACCGGCCGGCCGCCGGCGAGCCGCTCACCGATGATCCGGTCGCCCTGCACCGACTTCAGACCCGCCATGCACGCCTCGTAGGCGCCCACGCCCGGAACGAGCAGGCCGTCGGCGGAGAGGGCGACCTTCGGATCGGCGGTGACGGTGACCTCGGCCCCGGCCCGTTCCATCGCGCGGTGCGCGGACCGGATGTTGCCGGAGCCGTAGTCGAGGATCGCCACCTTCTTCATGCAGTCCAGCCTAATCGGCGCGCGTCGCACCCCGCACCGGAGTATCCGGTCACCCGGTCACGGGATCAGGATGAACTTCCCACGGGCGTGCGACGACGCGAGCTCGGAGTGCGCCCGCGCTGCATCGACCAGCGGGAAGGTCTTGGCGATCACGTTGACCACCGTGCCGGCGGCCGCGAGCTCCAGGAGCGGCACCCGCGCCGACTCGCGGACCCGCGCGCTCTCGGGATCGGGTCCGCCGATCGCCACGAAGCCGTCCCGGGCAGCGCGGTCGAATCCGGCGATCGTCACGATGCGCTTCCGCTCCGGTACCAGCTGGAGCGAGACGTCCGCGGCCTCATCGGTCCCGACAGTGTCGATCGCCGCGTCGACGCCGCCCGGCGCGGCCTCGCGGACCCGCTCGGCCAGTCCGTGGCCGTACACGACCGGAATCGCGCCGAGGCTCCGGAGATAGTCGTGGTTCGCCTCGCGTGCGGTGCCGATCACCGTGGCGCCGCGCGCCTTCGCGAGCTGCACCGCGAGGAGGCCGACGCCACCCGCCGCACCGTGGATCACGACGGTCTCCCCGTCCTGCAGTCCGATGCGCTCCACCGCGTCCCACGCCGTGAGGCCCGTGGCCAGGAGGCCCGCCGCTTCTTCCCAGCCCACGCCTGCGGGCTTGGGGAGTACCGCGGCAGCGGGAACGACCACGGCCGAGGCGTACACGCCCGGGGCGTACACCACCACCTCATCGCCCACGGCGATCGGTCCCCGAGGTCCCTGCGCGTCCGGACCGACGGCCGTCACCACACCCGACGCCTCCAGTCCGAGCCGCTGGGGCAGCGTCGACGGGTCGTCGCCGAACGCCCCGCTGTACCGCTTGTAGTCGATCGGGTTCACCCCGACCGCACGTACCTCGACGGCCACTTCGCCCACCCCGGGCGCCGGGAGCTGCTCATCGATCACCTCGAGGACCTCTGGTCCTCCGAACGCCGTCGCCACCACTGCTGTCGTCATGCCGTGATCAACGGGCGACGGGCGGGGAGCATTCCGTCGCGACTCACCGTGATCGGAAGGTCTCGCAGCGACACCCGCGGGCGCGTCCGGATCAGAACTCGCGGGCACCGATCAGCGCGTCGGAGATGATCGCGGTGGCGCGCTGGAGGGCGGGGATGGCGCGCTCCTCGAAGCCCTCGCCCAGGCGCGACACCGGACCCGAGATGCCGACGGCCATCGGTGTGGGCGCGCCGGGCACGGCCATGGCGAAGCAGCGAACGCCGACCTCCTGCTCCTCGTCGTCGATCGAGTAGCCCCGCGCGCGCACGGTCTCGACCTCCGCGAACACTCCGGACAGGGTGCTGACGCTGTGCGGCGTCGGGGCGGGGATGCCCGCCTGGCCGACGAGCTTGACGATCCGGGCATCGTCGAGCTCGGCGAGCACCGCCTTACCCACCCCACTGTTGTGCAGGTTCACCCGCCGGCCGGCCTCGTTGTTGGTCCGCATGCTGTGGGGGGACGGGACCTGCCCCGTGTAGATGACCATGTCACCGTCGAGGACAGCGAGACTCGCGGTCTCCTCCAACTCGTCGACGAGCGACTGCAAGACTGGCACGGCCACCGCACCGAGCTGACGGTTCGCGACCTCACCGAGCCGGATCAGGCGGGGCCCCAGGGCGTATCGCCGATTGGGCAGCTGGCGGACGTACCCGATCCCGACGAGGGTGCGCAGCAGCCGATGAATGGTCGGCGGAGGAAGGGGCGTGCCGGCCGACAGTTCACTGAGTGAGCACTCGCCGCCCGCTCGCCCCATGAGCTCGAGCAACTCGAAGGCGCGCTCGACGGACTGCACTCCGGTCGTGGACTTACCCGCCATGCGCTCCCCCTACCGTGCGTTGCTGACCGCGCGAAACCTGCTGTTCCGTATCGAGACTACCCACATTCATTCCGCCCAATGTTCCGTATCGCGGCATCGGTTTCCGAACACACACCGGACGGTTCCCATCAAGAGCACTACCGTGCGGAACAATCGATTCGCATCGCGGAACCTCGGCGTCGACATTCGCAGCCGCCCCGTAGACGCGACGCCGCCGCGATGGCGGCACCCCTTGTCGCACCGCACATGTCACACGGACTCTCCCCTGAACACGTTCTTGACAGCCTCTCGACGGCGTGTTTCACTCGACGTGACCGGAATCACAATTCCGGACGGCGGAACCGCATTCTGCGCCGCCCGACGATCGCCTTCGATCGACTCCCACCATCTTCGCCGCTCCGCCGGAGCATCTGCGCCGACGGGTGCCACTCCCCCGTTTCGGACCGAGAGGACCACCATGACCAGCTCACAGAAGGGCGCGGCCGACGATCGCGTCGAACAGCGGGCCGCCGGCTCACCCGGTACCGGTTTCCTGGACAGATTCTTCGAGATCACCCGTCGCGGGTCGACCGTTCCGCGGGAGATCCGCGGCGGCCTGGTCACCTTCGTCGCGATGGCCTACATCGTCGTGCTCAACCCCCTGATCCTCAGCAGCTCAGCGGACGCCGCTCAGGGCACACTGGGATTCGTCCAGGTCACCGCCGTCACCGGGCTGACCGCGGGCCTCATCACCATCCTGTTCGGCCTGGTCGCACGCCTGCCCTTCGCCCTGGCAGCCGGACTCGGCATGAACTCCTTCCTCGCGGTGGCGGTGGTCAAGGACGTGACCTGGCCGGAAGCGATGGGCCTGGTGATCATCAACGGCGTGATCATCGTGGTCCTCGGCGCCACCGGTATCCGGACGGCGATCTTCCGCGCGGTTCCGGCGGAGCTGAAGACGGCGATCACCGTCGGGATCGGCCTGTTCATCGCCTTCATCGGCTTCGTGAACTCGGGTTTCGTGACCCGGACGCCCGCGGGCCCGCCCGTGCAGCTCGGCCACGACGGATCGATCGACGCACTGCCGACCGCGGTCTTCGTCTTCGCACTGCTGCTCATCGCGATCCTGGTCGCGCGCCGGATCCCCGGAGCGATCCTCATCGGCATGATCGTCGCAACCCTGATCGCGATCGTGGTGCAGCACTTCGCGAAACTCGGCACCGTGGGCGATCCCCACCACCCCGACCCCAAGGGCTGGAACCTGAGCGCGCCGGAGCTCCCGAGCCATGTCGTCGCCCTCCCCGATTTCGGGCTGATCGGCCAGTTCGACCTGGTCGGAGCCTTCGAGCGGATCGGTGCCCTCTCGGCGACCATGCTGGTCTTCACCCTGGTGTTCACCAACTTCTTCGACGCGATGGGCTCGATGACCGGCCTCGCGCGGCAGGCGGAGATCGGGCAGCCCGACGGGACCTTCCCCCGCATCCGGTCCGCATTCGTGGTCGAGGGCCTCGGCGCCGTCGCGGGCGGCGCCTCCTCCGGCTCGTCGAACACCGTCTTCGTCGACTCCGCCGCCGGCATCGCGGAGGGCGCGCGCACCGGCCTCGCGGCCTGCGTGACCGGCGCGTTGTTCCTCGCCTCGATGTTCTTCGCGCCGGTCATCGGCGTCATCCCGATGGAGGTCGGTGCCGCCGCGCTGGTCGTCGTCGGCTCGATGATGGTCGCGCAGATCCGCGAGATCGACTTCACCCACTTCTCGGTCGCCCTGCCGGCGTTCCTCACGATCGTGACCATGCCGCTGACCTACTCGATCGCGAACGGCATCGGCGTCGGCTTCATCACCTGGGCCCTGCTCAGCGTCCTCAGCGGTCGCGGGCAGAGGGCGCACTGGCTACTGTGGGCCGTATCGGTCGGGTTCGTCCTGTACTTCGTCCGTGGACCCATTACGGCACTGATAGGCGGCTGACGTGCAGCTATACACCGAACTCACCACACCGTAGCTCCACCGAATCCGGGATGCGGAAACAAGATTCCGAAACACCCTTCCCACTGTGACTCGCGTCACCTATGATCAAGCTCTGGATCCTGTTCGCATGGAAAACCAGCGGTCCAGCTCAGCTACACGAACCATGCCTGACGGAACCCGTCCCCGGGTTCAGTAGGGATGCAGCGGTGATCGAAACGCTGACCGGATGTCGTGTGACAGTCAACGGCGAGCCCCGCGCCTTCACGGGAGCCACCCACACGAGTGCGCTCGATTGGCTCCGTGACCAGGGCCTGACCGGTGCCAAAGAGGGATGCGCCGAGGGCGAGTGCGGGGCGTGTTCCATTCTCGTCGCCCGTCCCGGCGACCCCGACGTACCCGGGGACCGAACCAGATGGACGGCCATCAACGCCTGCCTGACCCCGGCGGCCGCGCTGGCCGGCCAGGAGGTCGTCACCTCCGAAGGGCTCGGATCCCCCGACCGGTTGCACCCCGTCCAGCAGGCCATGGCGCTGCGCGGCGGATCGCAATGCGGCTACTGCACACCGGGATTCATCTGCAGCATGGCAGCGGAGTACTACCGGCCGGACCGCGCGTGCGCGAGCGCCTGCGCACCAGAGGGATCCAGCACGGGCCCCGCGCTCGATGAGGAGCACGGACCGAACGGCTTCGACCTGCACGCCCTGTCCGGAAACCTCTGCCGCTGCACGGGATACCGCCCGATCCGCGATGCGGCGTACGGACTCCCCGCGGACCCTGCCGCCGACGACCCGCTGGCCGCCCGGCGGGCCGACCCTGCGCCGGAGCCCCGCCCGATGGAGATCCACAGCGCGCAAGGACGATTCCTCCGTCCCGCCGCCTTCGACGACGTGCTCGACCTGCTCGCCACGGACGAGTCTCCCGTACTGGTGGCGGGTTCCACCGACTTCGGCGTCGACGTGAACCTCAAGGGCCGCCGGGAACGACTCGTCGTGGCGATCGACCGCCTCCCCGAGTTGCGCGAGCTGAACGTCTACGCCGACGCCGTCGAGATCGGCGCCGCGCTCACCCTCTCGGAGATCGAGCGCCGGCTGGGCGGTCGAATCCCGCTCCTGGCGCAGGTCTTCCCGCAGTTCGCGTCGCGGCTCATCCGCAACGCCGCCACGCTCGGCGGCAATCTCGGCACCGGTTCGCCGATCGGCGACACCCCGCCGGCGTTGCTCGCCCTCGAGGCGCAGCTGATCCTCGCGTCGCGGTCCGGGGAGCGCACGGTCCCTCTGTCGGAGTACTTCACCGGCTACCGGCAGACGGTGCGCCGCCCCGACGAACTGATCAAGGCGGTGCGGATCCCGGTGCCGCTCAGTCCGGTCACGGCGTTCCACAAGATCGCCAAGCGCCGCTTCGACGACATCTCCAGCGTCGCAGTCGCGTTCGCACTGACAGTCGCGGAGGGGACGGTCACCCGCGCCGCCATCGGCCTCGGGGGCGTCGCCGCGACGCCGCTGCGCGCCACGGCCACCGAACGGGCGCTGATCGGGCGCCCGTGGTCGCGCGACACGGTGCTCGCCGCCGCCGATGTCCTTCGCAGCGAGGGCACTCCGATGGACGACCACCGTGCATCCGGCCGCTACCGCGCAGCGATGCTGGGCCGCTCCCTCGAGAAGCTCCACGCCGAGTCCACCGTGTCGACCGACACCGTCGCCCCGAGGGAGCTGTCATGAGCCACCTGTCCGAACGCCCCGCGAACGCCGTCGTCGGCCAGGACGTACCGCACGAGAGCGCCGTCCTGCACGTGACGGGCGCCGCCCTGTACACCGACGACCTCGTCGGGCGCACCCGAGACGCCCTGCACGCCTACCCGGTCCAGTCCGATTGCGCCCACGCCCGGATCATCGCGCTGAACACCGAAGCCGCTCTGCGCGTTCCCGGCGTCGTCCGCGTGCTGACCGCCGCCGACGTCCCCGGGGTCAACGACGCCGGGATCAAGCACGACGAGCCGCTGTTCCCCGAGGACGAGGTGATGTTCTACGGGCACGCCGTCTGCTGGGTGCTCGGCGACACGCTGGAGGCGGCGCGCCTGGGCGCCGCAGCCGTCGAACTCGAGTTGGAACCGTTGCCGTCGCTGATCACCCTGGGCGAGGCCATCGCCGCCGAGAGCTTCCACGGCGCCCGGCCGACGGTGCGCCGCGGCGATCCGGGGGCCGGGTTCGCGGAAGCCGCCCACACCTTCTCGGGGGAGTTCGAGTTCGCCGGCCAGGAGCACTTCTACCTGGAGACCCACGCCTCCCTCGCGCAGGTCGACGAGGCCGGGCAGATCTTCGTACAGTCCAGTACGCAGCACCCGTCCGAGACGCAGGACATCGTCGCGCACGTCCTCGGACTGCCGAGCAATGCCGTCACGGTGCAGTGCCTCCGGATGGGAGGGGCGTTCGGCGGCAAGGAGATGCAACCGCACGGCTTCGCCGCGATCGCCGCCCTCGGGGCGACCCTGACGGGGCGTCCGGTCCGGCTGCGGCTCGATCGCACGCAGGACATGACGATGTCGGGCAAGCGGCACGGGTTCCACGCCACGTGGCGTGCGGGCTTCGACGACGACGGCCTCATCACCGCCCTGGAGGCGACGCTGACCGCCGACGGCGGCTGGAGCCTCGACCTCTCCGAGCCCGTCCTCGCCCGTGCGCTGTGCCACATCGACAACGCCTATTGGATCCCGAACATCGCGGTGCACGGACGGATCGCCCAGTGCCACAAGACCTCGCAGACCGCCTTCCGCGGGTTCGGCGGACCGCAGGGCATGCTGGTCATCGAGGACATCCTCGGCGCCTGTGCGCCCCGGCTGGGCCTGCCCGCCCGGGAGCTGCGGCGCCGCAACTTCTACAGCGACGGCCAGAGCACCCCCTACGGCCAGCCGGTCCGGCATGCCGACCGCATCCGGACCGCATGGGAACAGGTCATCGCGTCCGGCGATGTCGAGGCGCGCGAGGCCGAGATCGACGCGTTCAACGCGGCGCACCCGCACACCAAGCGCGCGGTCGCCCTCACCCCCGTCAAGTTCGGCATCTCGTTCAACCTCACCGCGTTCAATCAGGCCGGCGCGCTCGTCCTCGTCTACAAGGACGGCTCCGTCCTGATCAATCACGGCGGGACCGAGATGGGCCAGGGCCTGCACACGAAGATGCTCCAGGTCGCCGCCACCACGCTCGGCGTGCCGCTGTCCCGCGTGCGACTCGCGCCGACACGCACCGACAAGGTGCCCAACACATCAGCGACCGCCGCGAGCTCGGGTGCTGACCTCAACGGCGGCGCAGTCAAGAACGCCTGCGAGCAGATCCGCGATCGTCTCGCGGCCGTCGCCGCGTCACTCATCGGGACCAATCCGTCCGACGTGCGCTTCTCGGACGGCACGATCAGCGGACTCGGCGCCGCCGCGCAGAAGCTCACGTGGGAGGAAGTGGTGCACGCGGCGTACTTCCAGCGCGTGCAGCTCTCGGCCTCCGGCTACTACCGCACGGAGGGTCTGCACTGGGACGCGAAGGCCATGCAGGGCGAGCCCTTCAAGTACTTCGCCTACGGTGTGGCCGCGAGTGAGGTCGAGGTCGACGGCTTCACGGGCGCGTACCGGCTCCGCCGCGTGGACATCGTCCACGACGTCGGCGACTCCCTGTCCCCGCTCATCGATCTCGGCCAGATCGAGGGAGGGTTCGTGCAGGGCGCGGGCTGGCTGACGCTGGAGGACCTCCGGTGGGACGAGAGCGACCGCCGCACCCGCGGAAGGCTGCTCACGCAATCGGCGAGTACCTACAAGCTTCCGAGCTTCTCGGAGATGCCGCCCGATTTCCGGGTCGCGCTGCTGGACAAGGCCCACGAGGACGGCGCGGTCTACGGCTCGAAGGCCGTCGGTGAGCCCCCGCTCATGCTGGCGTTCTCCGTCCGGGAGGCCCTGCGCCAGGCAGCGGCAGCTTTCGGGCCGCCCGGCGCGAGCGTCGAGCTGGCCTCACCCGCCACACCCGAGGCCGTCTACTGGGCGATCGAGAGCGCGCGCGCCGCCGGACCGGAGCGGAACGGTCACCGTCGGGATGCGGTCCCGGACACCGTCGCCGCACCTGCCCCCGCGCCGCTCGGCTGAGGTCGACATGACCTGGCTGGGCGACGCCGCCCGCCTCCGCCGCGACCGGCGACCCGCCGTGCTGATCACTCAGGTCGGCGTGCGCGGCCACGCCCCGCGGGAGGCCGGTGCGAAGATGATCGCCTCTGCGGACCGCGAATTCGGCACGATCGGCGGCGGCAATCTCGAACTGACCGCGATCGATCGCGCCCGGACCATGATCCGCGGCGGGGTCACGGTACCGGAGACCCTGACGCTCCGGCTCAACGACAAGGCCCGGACCGAACACGGGCGGCAGTGCTGCGGAGGCGAGGTGGTCATCGTGCTCGAACCGTTGCCGGTGGTACCGGCGGTGGCGATCTTCGGGATCGGCCACGTGGGACTGGAACTCACGCGGATCCTGTCCCGCCAGGACATCGAGCTCCACCTCACCGATTCCCGCCCCGAACAGCTCACGGCGGCGGCACAGATCGAGCCGGGCGAGGCCACCGTGCACCTCCGGCACTCGATGCTCCCCGAATCGGTCCTGGAGGAGTTGCCGGCCGGCACCCACGTTCTCATCATGACCCACGACCACGCCGAGGACTTCAATCTCTGCGACCAGGCCCTTCGCACACCCGGACTGGGCAGCATCGGGCTCATCGGCTCCTCCGCGAAGTGGACCCGGTTCCGGGCCATGCTCGCCGAGGCCGGACACGACGCCGAGGCCATCGGCACCATCCAATCCCCCATCGGGCTGAGCACCCTCGTCGGCAAGCACCCCGCGACCATCGCGGTCAGCGTCGCGGCCGACCTCCTCGCCCGGTTCCCCACATCCGTTCCAGGAGAACACACATGATCATCTACCGCAGTCGCGTCCTCGACACCCCGGACGACCCGTTCACCGGCGGTGTCCTCCGCTCGGACGGCGATGCCGGCATCGCCGTGGAGCGCAGCGTCATCGTCGATCGCGGCGACTTCCGCGCGGTCGCCGCGCGACATCCGGGCGCCGAGGTCGTGGACCTCCGAGACGGCGTCCTGCTCCCCGGCTTGGTCGACACCCACGTGCACTACCCGCAGATCCGCGCCATCGGCGGACTCGGCATGCCCCTCCTGGACTGGCTCGATCAGTGCGCCCTGCCCGAGGAGTGCCGCTTGGAGGATCCCGCGTACGCGGGCGCCGTGGCCCGGGAGTTCCTCACCGGGCTGACCTCGGCCGGCACCACCACGGCGCTCGTCTTCGGCTCCCACTTCCATGACGCCGTCGACGCGCTCTTCGCCGAAGCCGAGAAGGTCGGCGTCCGGATGACCGCGGGGCTGGTCACGAGCGACCACAATCTGCCCGAGCCCCTGCTGAGCACGCCGGAACGGTCGTACAAGGAGGGCCGCGACCTGGCCGACAGGTGGCACGGCCGCGGCCGGCTCCGGTACGCGGTGACGCCGCGGTTCTCGTACTCGACCACACCGGACATGCTGGCGAGCGGCGCCGCTCTCATGGCGGACGTGCCCGGACTGTGGTTCACCTCGCACATGAACGAGAACCCGGCGGAGATCGCCGCCGTCGCCGACCTGTTCCCCGGATCGGCGCACTACCTCGACACCTACCACCGGCACGGCCTCATCACCGAACGTTCCGTCCTCGCCCACAACGCCCATCCGACGGACGAGGAGCTCACGCTCCTGGCGGGCTCCGGGGCATCGGTCGCACACTGCCCCACGTCCAATTCGGCGCTCGCGAGCGGATCCTTCCCACTGCGCCGACACCTGGACCACGGCGTGCGGGTGGCACTGGGCACCGATGTCGGTGCCGGGAGCGGCTTCTCGCTGTTCAAAGAGGGGCTGCAGGCCTACTTCATGCAACAGTTGCTCATGGGCGACGGTGTCCCCCTCACGGCGGTGCACCTGCTGCACCTCGCGACGCGAGCGGGCGCGCAGGCCCTCGGCCTCGATGACGTCGGCGACCTGTCGGTGGGCAAGCAGTTCGATGCGATCCTCGTCCGTCCCGAGGCGGGACAACCGCTCGACGTCTGCCTGCGCCGGGCCGAGACGGCGGAGAACGCTCTCGCCAAGATCTTCTCGCTCGGCACCGCCGCGGACATCGCGCGCGTGTGGATCGGCGGCGAGGCACCGGTGATCCCGGCCGCGATCCCGGCCGGATAGGCACCGTCGACCGCCCGGACGCAGCGGGTCCGCGCGACGTGACGCCGGAACCTCCGAAACCCTTGTGTGCCCGCTCCGATCGGCGTATTCTCCACCATACGGAATTACTTTTCCATTTACTGACCGGAGGTCCCATGCCCACACGATCGCTCACCGACGACGCTCTGGCCGCGATCGACGGGGGGCTGGCGGAGACCGATGCGCTGCTGGCGCGCGGTTACCCGGGCGACGACGGCCGCCGACAGCCGGTCCAGACCGCGTACATCCCGGCGGACCGGTTCACCCCCGACACCGCCTGCACCTGGGGTGTCGCCGCGATCGCCGCCGCCGAGGAGGCCGGTGGCGTCGCGGAGGTGGCCGAGATCGTGGGCCTGGCAGACGACCCCGCGCTCGCCGATCTCGTCCGGCACAAGCTCAGCACGGAGCCGATCGAGGACCTCCGCCTGGACTTCGAGGACGGCTACGGCGATCGCGGCGACGAGGCCGAGGACGCCGACGTGCTCGCCGCCGCCGAGGCCGTGTCGAAGTCGGTCGCCGACGGGGTCGCCCCGCCGTTCATCGGGATCCGGTTCAAATGCTTCGAGGCGCCCACCCGGGCGCGCGGCCTCCGCACGCTGGACCTGTTCCTCGGTGCTCTCCTCGAGGCGGGCCCGCTGCCCGAGGGACTGACTCTGACGCTGCCGAAGGTCACCACCGTCGGCCAGGTCGAGGCGATGGTGGACGTCGCGGGTCGGCTGGAGCGGGCGCTCGGCCTCCCGGACGGCCGCCTGCGGTTCGAGGTGCAGGTCGAGACGCCGCAGGTCATCCTCGGCGCGGACGGCACGGCACCGGTGGCCCGGCTCATCCACGCCGGCGAGGGCCGCGTCAGCTCGCTGCACTACGGCACCTACGACTACTCGGCCTCGCTCGGCATCGCCGCGCAGTACCAGTCGATGGAGCACCCCGCCGCGGACCACGCGAAGAACGTCATGCAGCTCGCCGTCGCGGGCACCGGGGTCCACCTGTCCGACGGGTCGACGAACATCCTCCCGATCGGCGACCCGGCGCACGTCGCCGACGCCTGGCGTCTGCACGCGCGCCTGGTCCGGCGCCACCTCGAGCGCGGGATCTACCAGGGCTGGGACCTGCATCCCGCGCAGCTCGTCACCCGTTACCTCGCGACCTACGCGTTCTACCGCGAGGGCTTCGCCGCCGCCGCGACCCGACTGCGCAACTACGTGCACAAGGTCGATTCCGCCATCCTCGACGAGCCCGCGACGGCCCGCGCGCTGGCGTCCTTCATCCACCGCGGCGTGACCTGCGGGGCGGTCACCGCCGCCGAGGTCGCCTCCGCCGCCGAGGTCACGGTCGACACCGTGCGCGACCTCGCCCTCAACCGTCCCATCCAGAACCAGGAGAACCGATGAGCGCCACCGAGCCCTTCTACTACTCGCCGCAGGGCGGGCACCCGCCGCAGACCGATCTGCTCACCGACCGCGCCATCGTGACCGAGGCGTACACGGTGATCCCCCGCGGCGTCATGCGCGACATCGTCACCTCGGTGTTCCCGGGCTGGACGAACACCCGCGCGTGGGTCCTCAACCGCCCCGTGGCCGGCGGTTCCACCACGTTCGCGCAGTCCATCGTCGAGGTCGGCGCCGGCGGCGGCTCCGACGCTCCCGAGCCGCAGCCCGAGGTCGAGAGCTTCCTCCTGCTCACGCAGGGCGCGCTCGAGGTGACCATCGACGGCACCGCCCACGCGCTCACCTCCGGCGGCTACGCGTACATCCCCGCCGGGACGGCCTGGTCCGTCGCCAACAAGGCCGACGGTGCCGCCGTCTTCCAGTGGATCCGCAAGCGCTACGAGCCGCTCGCCGGCCACACGCCGAAGGTCGCCGTCGGCAACGAGCGCGACATCGAGCCCTCCCCGATGCCCGGCACCGACAACAAGTGGCGCACGACGCGGATCCTCGACCCGCAGGACCTCGCGTACGACATGCACTGCAACATCGTGACCTTCGAGCCCGGCGCGTCGATCCCGTTCGCGGAGACGCACGTCATGGAGCACGGCCTCTTCGTCCTCGAGGGCAAGGCCGTCTACCGCCTCAACGGCGACTGGGTGGAGGTGCAGGAGGGCGACTACATGTCCCTGCGCGCCTTCTGCCCCCAGGCCTGCTACGCGGGCGGACCGTCGAACTTCCGCTACCTGCTCTACAAGGACGTCAACCGCCAGATCGTCCTGTAACGCACACCAGTACGACGGTGCCGCCTCCCGGATTCCGGGAGGCGGCACCGTCGTTCTCGGAGCGGTCAGGACAGCGCGGCCGCCGCCCGGACGAGCGCCTCTCGCAGGCGCATCGTGTTCGCGTCGAGGGTCCGCTCGACCTGCTCCTGGCTGACCGGCCACGGCGTCTCGGCGATCACGTCGTGGTCCGTCACCAATGCGACGCAGGCGTAGTCCATGCCGAGCTCGCGCGCGAGGACCGCCTCCGGGTAGGGGGTCGTCGAGACCACGTCCCAGCCCTGCGCGGCGTACCACCGGGACTCCGCGGTGGTCGAGAACCGCGGGCCGCGAATCGCGACCACCACGCCGCCGTCCGCCACCACCCAGCGCTGCTCGCGCAGCGCCGAGATCGCCGCCTCGCGCGTTCCCGCCGCGAAGGGCTCCGCGAAGGACACTCGGATGTCCTCGTCGTCGTGGAAGGTGTCGTCGGTGATGCCGGTCCGGTCGACCAGCTGATCGGGCACCACGACGGTGCCCACGCCGATCGACGGATCGAAGGCCCCCGCGGGTGTGGCGCCGAAGACGTGCCGCACCCCGAGGTGGTGCAGCGCCCAGATGTTGGCGCGGTGGTTGATCCGGTGCGGCGGGATGTTCCGCTCGCGGCCCGACCTCGTCAGATACGCCACGCGACGACCGTGTGCGGTGCCGATGACGATATCGTCCGACGGGCGACCGTACGGCGTATCGACCGGGTAGGAGCGCGCGTCGTCCAGCAATCCGTAGTAGCCCCAGCTGCCGAGGATGGCGACCGTTGCGTCCGCTGCGTGCGCGGCGGTGGACTCAGACATTCTTCGCTCCTTCGGGATCGGTGGTGCCATCGGCAGCGGTCACCGCGTCGGCGCGCGGCGGGAACGCCGCGGTGCCGTGGCCGGGGTGGGCTCGAACGTCATCGGGATCGTCGACGACCAGCGTGCCCTCGAGGACGGCCTTCATCTTCTCGGTGTCGAGGAGGCCCTCCCAGCGCGCGATCACGAAGGTCGCGAGGCAGTTCCCCAGGAGGTTCGTCGCGACGCGCATGGAGTCCATGAGGCGGTCCGCACCGAGCAACAGCGCCACCGCCGCGACCGGGAACGCACCGACCGCTGCGGCCGTCGCCGACAACGCGACGAACGCCGACCCCGGAACGCCGGCCATCCCCTTGGAGCTGAGGATCAGGATTCCCATGATCGCGATCTGCTGCCCCACACTGAGATCCGCGCCGACGGCTTGGGCGAGGAACATCATCGACAGCGACAGGTAGATCGCGGCGCCGTCGAGGTTGAACGAGTAGCCGGTCGGGATCACCAGACCGACGACCGAGCGGTCGCAACCGGCGGCGTCGAGCTTCTTGATCACCGACGGCATCACGGCCTCGGACGAGCCGGTGCCGAGCGCGAGCATGAACTCCTCGCGGCAGTACTTGAGGAACTTCCACGTACTCACGCCGGTGATGAGCCGCACCGCGACGGCGAGGATGAGGATGAACACGATGGCCGCGCCGTAACACGCGACGACCAGCATGCCGAACGACGCCAGCGAACTCGCGCCGTAGTTGCCCACGGTGAACGCCATCGCGCCGAAGGCGCCGATCGGGGCCAGGTACATGATGTAGCTGACGATGCGGAAGATCACGTGCATCGCCTGATCGATCACCTCGAGCAGGACCGGCTGCACCTTCTCACTGATCGCGGCCAGGGCCACACCGAAGAGGACCGCGAAGAGGAGCACCTGCAGCAGGTTGTTCTTCGCGAACGCGTCGACGACCGAGGTCGGAATGATGTTCATGACGAAATCGACGCCGCCGGGCAGCTTCTCACCGTGCGTCTGCGCATCGATGGCGCTCGCATCGAGCGTCGCCGGGTCGATGTGCAGTCCGGCACCGGGACGCACCACGTTGCCGACGAGCAGGCCCAACGCGAGCGCGAAGGTCGTGCACACCGTGAACCAGAGCAGCGCCTTCGCGCCGATCTTGCCGAGGGCCGCCATGCTGCCGACCTTCGCGATGCCCGTCACCACGACGAGGAAGATCAGCGGCGAGACGAGCATCTTGATGAGCTTGATGAAGCCCTGGCCCAGCGGCGCCAGGTGGTGGGAGAACTCCGGGAAGAAGATGCCGGTGCTGATGCCCGCGGCGATGCCGATGAGCACCTGCACGAACAGGGATCTGTACCAGGGCTTCTTGGTCGGCGCAGCGGGTGAACTCACGGTCGTTCCCTTCGAGTCGGGCATCGTGTCTGAGTCAGCTCTGAATCGGCCAGCCGGTCACGACCTTCGGCCGCGGGGCGGCGTAGGTCCGGACCTTGGAGGTGCGCAGGCCCATCCGGACCAGCCCCTCCGCGATCGTGACGGCCGAGCGGACACCGTCGACGATGGGGACTCCCGTTGCGGCGGAGACCTTCTCCTCGAGCTCCGCCATGCCGCCGCAACCGAGGCAGATGACCTCGGCATGGTCGCGCTCGACCGCCTCGCGCGCCTGCGCGACGATCGCCTCGACGGCGCGCTCGGGCTCGGACTCGAGTTCGAGCACGCCCAGTCCCGAGGCGCGCACCGAGGCGCACCGCGCATCCAGCCCGGCGAGCTTGAGCCGATCCTCGATGAGCGGCACGGTGCGGTCGAGGGTGGTGACCACGGAGTACTTGTGCCCCAGGTACATCGCGGTCGACGCCGCGGCCTCGGTGATGTCGACGACCGGGACCTCGAGCAGCTCCTGCAGGCCCTCGCGGCCGTGCTCGCCGTAGCCCGCCTGAATGACGGCGTCGTACGGGCCCTCGTACCGGGTGATGGCGTCCATGACGGCGATCGCCGCGAGGTAGGACTCGAAGTTCCCCTCGCAGGAGTCCGCCCCGAACCGCGGTGTGATGCCGATGATCTCGGTTCCCGGGGACGCTGCTGACCGGGCGGATTCCGCGATGGCCGCGGTCATGGACTCGGTGGTGTTGACGTTGGCGACGAGAATGCGCATGGCGGGTGCTCCTAGTGCTTGCTGGGAACGGCGATCGGCTCACCGGAGACATCGACGAACGGGCCCGTGCGATCGGCCACGAGCAGATAGACGATCGCTCCGAGCGCGGCGCCGATGAACCACGAGTAGTTCGACACGACGTGGAACGCGGGGACGAAGGCCATGAGAAGCGCGGCACCGGCGGTGGGGACGAGGGCGATCACGGCGCGCGGGTTGACGCCGCCGCGGTAGTAGTACGGCGCGTCGGGCAGGTCGCAGTACAGGTCGGGCACGTTGACCTTCGACCTGCGGATGAGCCAGTAGTCGGCCATGACGATGCCGAACAGCGGGCCCAGGAGGGCGCCGAGGCCCCCGAGGAAGTAGGTGATCACCGCGGGCGAGTCGTACAGGTTCCACGGCAGGATGACGAGTCCGATGACACCGGAGATGAGGCCGGCGCGGCGGAAGTTCAGCTGCTTGGGGAAGAGGTTGTTGAGCGCGTAGATCGGCGCGACGAAGTTCGCCATCAGGTTGACCGCGACGGTCAGCACGAGAAGCGCCAGGCACGCGAGGACCAGGAGCAGCGTGTTCGGGACGGTCTTGACGATGTCCGCCGGCGACTCGATGACCTGGCCGTTGATCTTGAACTGCGCCCCGGCGAGGGTGATCACGATGCCGCCGAAGAGCAGCATGTTGAGGGGGATGCCGAAGAAGTTGCCGCGCACGATGGACTTCTTCGCCTTCGCGTTGCGGGTGAAGTCGCAGAAGTTGAGGACGAAGGTGCCGTAGATGGCGACCCACAGGCTCGCGCCGCCGACGATCTGCAGCCACATGTCCAGTCCGGTCTTGGACGTCGGCGTGGTCCACGCGATCGACCAGCCCGCCTTGCCGAACATCCAGAACGCCAGCGAAGCCATCGTGATGAGGATGACGGGTCCGGCGAACGCCTCGTACTTGCGGATCATCTCCATGCCGTAGCTCACGATCACCAGCTGGATCACCCAGAGCACGACGAACGCGATCCACCCCAGTGTGGAGAGACCGAGGAAGCGGTTGTGATCGAGCGTATCGGCACTCGGGATCACGGCGACGATCATGATCCGCAGGACCACCGATGCGAGGTAGGTCTGGATGCCGAACCAGGCGATGGCGACGACACCGCGGATGAGTGCGGGGATCTGCGCGCCGCGGATGCCGAAGGAGATGCGGCTCATCACTGGGAAGGGCACGCCCGTCTTCTCCCCCATGAACCCGGACAGGTTCAGGAGGAGGAAGAGGAACACGCCGCCGAGGCCGAGCGCGAGCAGGATCTGCCAACCTCCGAGGCCGAGCGCGAACAGTCCGATCGCGAACGCGTAGTTGCCGAGGCTGTGCACGTCGTTCGCCCACAGGGTGAAGATGTTGTAGCCGCCCCAGGTGCGGCCCGCTCGCTTCGTCGGTGCGAGGTCCCGGTTGTAGAGGCCGTCGCTGAGCCGGTTGAGGGCATCCACGTCGGGCAGATCGGCGATGTCGGCGTCACCGAGTCGGATCGGGTTCGCCTCCGGCGCGCCGGCGCGGGGGGTGAGTTCTTCTGTCATGCTGGGCCTTCGTTCTTGCTGGCTGACCGCTCGAATTCATTCCGTGTTACGGAACGATTCTTCCACTGGTAGCGATAAGTAAGACCTATGCCAGCGTTCCTGTCAAGAGGGATGTCGCATGTCGGAATATGATCGCCACACGGCGGAAACTGGAATCTTGACTAGTGGTGCAGGTCACACCTACTGTTGCCTCAGGATCGAGACGAAATTCCGCGACTCGGAATTTCTAGCGAAGGAGAGCTCATGAGCACGGACACCCCCGAGTACGACCTCGTGGTCCGCGGCAGCCGCATCGTCACCACCGCCGGAACGGTCGCCCGCGAGGTCGGGATCCGCGACGGCCGCGTCGTCGCCATCGAGCCGCTCGGGAACGGCCTCGCGGGCCGGGAGGTCATCGAACTCAGCGACGACCAGGTGATGATCCCCGGCCTCGTCGACACGCACGTGCACGTCAATGAGCCCGGCCGCACCGACTGGGAGGGCTTCGAGTCCGCGACGAAAGCGGCCGCCGCGGGCGGCGTCACGACGCTGGTGGATATGCCGCTCAACTCGATCCCGCCCACCGTCGACCGCGAGGCCCTGCGTCTCAAGCGCGAGGTGGCCGGCCCCAAGGCCTACATCGACGTGGGCTTCTGGGGCGGTGCCGTGCCGGGCAACAAGGACCAGCTGCGCGGCCTGCACGACGACGGCGTGTTCGGATTCAAGTGCTTCCTGCTGCACTCGGGCGTCGACGAGTTCCCGGCGCTCACGGTGGACGAGATGCAGGAGGACATGGCCGAACTGGCCACCTTCGACTCGCTGATGATCGTGCACGCGGAGGACGCGTGCTCCATCGACCACGCCCCCGAGCCCACCGGAGCCGAGTACTCCGGCTTCCTGGCCTCCCGCCCGCGCGGCGCCGAGAACAAGGCCATCGCCGATGTCATCGAACGGGCCCGCTGGACCGGAGCCCGCGCGCACGTGCTGCACCTGTCGTCGTCCGACGCGCTGCCGATGATCGCGAGCGCGCGGCGCGACGGGGTCAAGCTCACCGTCGAGACCTGCCCGCACTACCTCACGCTGCTGGCGGAGGAGATCCCGAACGGCGCGACGGCGTTCAAGTGCTGCCCGCCGATCCGCGAGGCCTCGAACCGCGAGTTGCTGTGGGAGGGACTGCAGAACGGCACGATCGACTGCATCGTGTCCGACCACTCCCCCTCGACGATCGACCTCAAGGACGTCGAGAACGGCGACTTCGGTGTCGCGTGGGGCGGCGTCGCCTCGCTGCAGCTCGGCTTGTCCCTGATCTGGACCGAGGCCAAGCGCCGCGGTATCGGGCTCGAGCAGGTGCTCGAATGGATGTCGGCGAACCCCGCCCGGCTGGCCGGCATGACTCGCAAGGGCCGCATCGCCCTGGGCTTCGACGCGGATTTCGCGATCTTCGAGCCCGAGGCCGCGCAGGTCGTGGACGTGCACCGGCTGCACCACAAGAACGCCATCTCCCCCTACGACGGGCGCGCGCTCGCCGGGGTCGTCGACGGCACCTGGGTGCGCGGTCGGAAGGTCGACTTCGAGACCCCGCACGGCAGCCTGCTCCGCCGCGGCGAGGCCTGACAGGCCGATCCGTCCCGGGGCCGACGGCGCACCGTCGGCCCTCGGGGACGTGGGCTAGAGGGTTCCCTTGGTCGACGGCACGCCGGTGACGCGCGGGTCGGGCTCGACGGCCGCGCGGAGGGCGCGGGCCACGGCCTTGAACTCGGCCTCGGTGATGTGGTGCGGATCGCGACCGTAGAGCACGCGCACGTGCAACGCGATGCGCGCGTTCATGGCGAGCGACTCGAAGACGTGGCGGTTGATCACCGTCGAGTACGGAACACCCGGGTAGCCGCCGATCACGGAACTGACCAGGTACTCCGGCTCCCCGGTGTGCACCGCGTAGGGGCGGCCGGAGACATCGACCGACGCGTGCGCCAGCGTCTCGTCCATGGGGATGAAGCAGTCGCCGAAGCGGCGGATGCCGCGCTTGTCACCCAGTGCCTCCGCGAACGCCTGGCCCAGCACGATCGCGGTGTCCTCCACCGTGTGATGCGCGTCGATCTCGATGTCGCCCTTGGCCTGCACGGTCAGGTCGAAGCTGCCGTGCTGGCCGAACGCCGTGAGCATGTGGTCGAAGAAGGGCACGCCCGTGGAGATCTCGGTGGTCCCGGTGCCGTCGAGGTTGAGCTCCACGACGATGGACGATTCGCGCGTCGTGCGCTCGATGCGGGCGATGCGGTCGGTCATGAGCGGTCTCCGTCGTTCTTCGGTGCCAGCTTCTCGCTGATCGCGAGGAAGGCGTCGTTCTCGTGGTCCAGTCCCACCGTGACCCGGAGGAACCCGGGGATGTGCATGTCGCGCACCAGGACTCCGCCGTCGAGGTAGGTGCGCCAGGCGGCGGCCTCGTCCGCGAAGCCACCGTAGAGGATGAAGTTCGCGTGCGAGGAGATGACCTCGTAACCCAACGCACGCAGCCGCGCAGCGATCCGGTCGCGCTCCGCCGAGAGGTGCGCGACGGAGGCGAGGGTCTCGGCGCGGTGGTCGATGGCGGCGATCGCGGCGGCCTGCGTGAACACGGACAGGTGGTACGGGAGGCGCACCAGCTGAATGGCGTCCACGATCGCGGGTGCCGCCACGAGGTACCCCACGCGGCCGCCCGCGAACGCGAAGGCCTTGCTCATGGTGCGGCTGACGATCAGCTTGTCGCCGAAGCGGTCGAGCAGGCGCACCGCGGACGGCCCGGAGCTGAACTCTCCGTACGCCTCGTCGACGATGACGATGCCCGGCGCCGCCTCGATCATGCGGATCAGATCGCCGGAGGCGATGAGGTGCCCGGTCGGGTTGTTGGGGTTCGTCAGGAACAGCACGTCGGGCCGCAGCTCGTCGATCGCGCCGACGGCGTAGTCGACGTCGAGGGAGAAGTCGGCGGTGCGCTTGCCCGGGATCCAGTGCGTATCGGTGCCGTCCGCGATGATCGGGTGCATCGAGTAGCTGGGCACGAAACCCATCGCGGTGCGACCGGGACCGCCGAACACCTGCAACACCTGCTGCAGGATCTCGTTGGAGCCGTTCGCCGCCCACAGGTTCTGCGGCCCGACGACGGTGCCCGTCCGCTCGGTCACGTACTCCGCCAACCGGTTCCGCAGCGCGGCCAGGTCGCGGTCGGGATACCGGTTCATCGCGGCGGCGGCCTCGGCGACGGCCTTAGCGATGTCCGCCACGAGCGCGGGGCTCGGCGCGTGCGGGTTCTCGTTGGTGTTCATCGCGGCGGCCACCGGCAGCTGCGGCGCCCCGTAGGGCTCCTTGCCGCGGAGCGTGTCGCGGATCGGCAGCTGGTCCAGCGTCACCGATTCGCCGGGCAGCGGGGTCACGCGTTCCCACCCTTCAACGACTCGAAGCGCAGCCGCACAGCCTCGCCGTGCGCGGGTAGGTCCTCGGAGTTCGCGAGGGTGATGACGGTGCCCGCGATGTCCTTGAGCGCGGCCTCGTCGTACTCGACGACGTGCACGCCCCGTAGGAAGGTCTGCACGGACAGGCCCGAGCTGTGCCGGGCGCAACCTGCGGTGGGCAGCACGTGGTTGCTGCCCGCGGCGTAGTCGCCGAGGCTCACCGGCGAGTGCGCCCCGACGAAGATCGCGCCGGCGGCACGGACCCGACCGGCGACCGCGTGCGCCTCCGCGGTCTGGATCTCGAGGTGCTCCGCGGCGTAGGCGTTGACCACGTCGAGGCCCTCGTCGATGCCGTCCACGAGGACGGTGCCGGACTGCGGGCCGCGCAGTGCGGTATTCACGCGCTCACGGTGGCGCGTGACCTCGAGCTGGGCGGACAGCGCCTCGTCGACGCGGTCGGCGAGCTCGGGCGACGTGGTGACCAGCACGGACGCGGCCATGACATCGTGCTCGGCCTGGCTGATGAGATCGGCCGCGACGTGCACCGGATCGGCGGTGTTGTCCGCGAGGATCGCGATCTCCGTGGGGCCCGCCTCCGCGTCGATGCCGACGAGACCGCGGCACAGCCGCTTGGCAGCGGTGACGTAGATGTTGCCGGGACCGGTGATGAGGTCGACGGGGGCGAGCTCGGCGCCGTCGAGATCCGTGCCGCCGTGCGCGGCCAGCGCGATGCCCTGCGCGCCGCCGGTGGCCCACACCTCGTCGACGCCGAGCAGCGCGCACGCGGCGAGGATCGTGGGGTGCGGCAGACCGTCGAAGTCCTTCTGCGCGGGCGAGAGCACCACGAGCGAGCCGACGCCGGCGATCTGGGCCGGCACGACGTTCATGACGACGGACGACGGATACACGGCGTTGCCGCCGGGGACGTACAGGCCGACACGGTCGACGGGGATCCACCGCTCGGTGACGGTACCGCCGGGCACCACCTCCGTCACGGTGTCGACGCGGCGCTGATCGGCGTGCACCTTCCGGACCCGCTCGATCGCGGTCTCCAACGCCGCACGGATCGCCGGATCCAGCTGCGCGAGCGAACGCTCCAGCGCCGCCGCGGGAACGCGGACCGTGGCCGGACGGACACCGTCGAACGTCGCGCCGAACTCGAGGGCGGCCTCGGCGCCGCGCTCCGCCACCGCGTCCACGATCGGGCGGACCTGCGGCACCACGGCGTCGACATCGACGCCACCGCGCGGCAGCGCGGCGCGCAACTCGGTGAGCGACGGGCGGCGACCGCGCAGGTCGAGACGGGTCAGCTGCAGATCAGGCATGACACCATTCTATGGGTCGAGCGCCAGCCCGTTTCCGCCCAGGGCACCGGGCGCTGCGGCGCCCGTCACAGCCGGGACCGACGGTCCGCGGATCACCTGACGGTCCGGTAAGTTGTCGGCCATGGCTGAGAGCAACCACGGCGACCAGGGACTGCTGTACTGGCTGGTCAAGCACGTCTCGGTGGGGCCGACGATCCGCGTGATCAACCGGCCGGTCGTCGAGGGGCTCGAGAACATCCCCGTCGACGGTCCGGCTCTGCTGGCAGGCAATCACCTGTCGATCGCGGACTGGCTGTTCGTGCCGCTGGTCGTGCCGCGCCGCATCTCCTACCTCGCCAAGAGCGACTACTTCACCGCGCCCGGTATCTCCGGGAAGCTGCAGAAGTTCTTCTACACGCAGACCGGGCAGGTGCCGATCGATCGCGCCGGTGGCGACGCCGCTACGGCGGCGCTGAACACCGCGAAGAAGCTCCTCGCCGAGGGGCGCCTCGTCGGCATGTACCCCGAGGGCACGCGCTCCCCCGACGGCCGGCTCTACCGGGGCCGCACGGGCCTGGTCCGGATCGCCTTCGAGGCGAATGTGCCGATCATCCCCGTCGGCGTCATCGGCACCGACAAGGTCTCGCCCCCCGGCCCCTTCAGCTGGCACGCCGAGCGCGTGCAGGTGCGATTCGCCAAGCCGATCGAGCCGATCGAGTACGACATCCCGTCGGATCCCGACGAGCGGCACGTCCTCGAACGCTCGGTCACCGACCGGCTCATGCAGGAGATCCAGGCGCTGACGGGTCAGGAGTACGTCGATGAGTACGCCAAGAAGTGGCGCCCGCAGTCCTGATCCAGCGCAGCGCGCCCGCGATCTCGCGGTACTGCGCCGGGTGCGGGACCGCATCGACCGGGAGTTCGCGCAGCCGCTGAACGTCGAGGAGCTCGCGCGGGGCGCGCACCTGTCGGCGGGGCACCTCAGTCGCGAGTTCCGCCGCGTCTACGGCGAATCGCCGTACTCGTACCTCATGACCCGCCGGATCGAGCGGGCGATGATGCTCATGCGGCGCGGCGATGTCTCCGTGACCGACGCCTGCTTCGCGGTGGGCTGCTCGTCGCTGGGGACCTTCAGCACCCGGTTCACCGAGCTCGTCGGGGTGTCGCCCAGCGTGTACAAGCGCGATCACAGTGCCGCCGCGGAGGGCATCCCCGCCTGCCTCGCGCGACAGGTGATGAGACCGGTCAGGAATCGAGAAGCGCCGCCCGCCGCGCCGCAATAGCGTGTGAGGCATGGACATCACGATCTCGCTCGCGTACCTGCCCCACACCGACGCGGAGGCCGCCCTCGGCTTCTACCGCGACACCCTCGGCTTCGAGGTCCGCAAGGACGTCGGCTACCAGGACATGCGGTGGCTCACCGTCGGACCGGTCGATCAGCCGCAGACCTCGATCCTGCTGCACCCGCCGGCCATGGACCCGGGCCTGACCGAGGACGAGAGGACCACCGTTCTCGACATCATCGCCAAGGGCGCCTACACGGCGATCACCCTCTCCACGGACGACCTGGACGCCCTGTTCGAGCGCGTGGCCGGTGCGGGAGCCGACGTGGTGCAGGAGCCCATGGATCAGGACTACGGCGTGCGGGACTGCGCGTTCCGTGATCCGGCGGGCAACCTGATCCGCATCAACCAGCTGTAGGACGACGCGGCCGCACCGCTTCCCCGCGCGGGGTCACATGCGCTGGCGCCATGCCCTGCCGGTTCGGTGCGACAGGTACATCTCGTAGAGGCTGTACACCCAGCGTGCATCCTGTAAAAGCCCAGTTCAGATGCCATGTCACGGGGGCGGGGTGTGCGCGAAAAGCATACCCCCTCGGTGTGGGAGTCCTTGCCACCCGGCGCTTCGCGCGCACGTCCTCACGTCTGGGCGGCACACGCGCCCACGCGTGGTCGCCGCGCTCCGGGCGTCGCGGCCGGTCACTATCCGAGCTCGCGATCGGTCGCTAGCCGAGCGTCGCGGTGTCGATCACGAAGCGGTACCGCACGTCCGAGGCGATCACCCGTTCGTAGGCCTCGTTGATCTGGTCCGCGGAGATCAGCTCGATCTCGGAGCCGATGCCGTGCTCGGCGCAGAAGTCGAGCATCTCCTGGGTCTGGGCGATGCCGCCGATCATCGAACCGGCGAAGCTGCGGCGGTTGCGGGTGAGGTCGAAGACGTTCACCGGGACCGGGTGCTCGGGCAGGCCGACCTCGACCAGGGTGCCGTCGACGGCGAGCATGCCGAAGTACTGGTGCATGTCGAGATTCGCCGACACCGTGTTGATGATGACGTCGAACGTGTTGCGCAGAACCTTGAAGGTCTCCGGATCGGACGTCGCGTAGTAGTGCGCGGCGCCGAGACGGAGCCCGTCCTCCATCTTCTTCAGCGACTGGCTGAGCACCGTGACCTCGGCGCCCATCGCGGCGGCAAGCTTGACGCCCATGTGCCCGAGGCCGCCGAGACCGATGATGGCGACCTTGGTGCCCGGCCCCACGTTCCAGTGCCGCAGCGGGCTGAACAGGGTGATCCCCGCGCACAGCAGCGGCGCGGCGGCCGCGTAGTCGATGCTCTCGGGCACCCTCAGCACGTAGTTCTCATCGACGACGATGCTCGTCGAGTAGCCGCCCTGCGTGGGCTGCCCGTCCCTGCCCTTGGCGTTGTAGGTGCCCACCATACCGCGCTCGCAGTACTGCTCCTCGCCGCGCAGGCACGCCGCGCACTCGCGGCACGAGTCGACGAAACAGCCGACCCCCACGCGGTCGCCGACGGCGAACTTCGTGACCTCGGAACCGACCGCGGTCACTTCACCGGCGATCTCGTGCCCCGGCACCACGGGGTACCGCGCCGGCCCCCACTCGCTGCGCACCGTGTGGATGTCACTGTGGCAGATCCCCGCGTAACGCACGGCGATCTGCACGTCGTGCGGGCCGGGATCGCGCCGCTCCACGGTCATCGACTGCAGCGGTTCGGTGGCGGACACGGCTCCATATGCGTTGACGATCATGGGTTCCATTGTGCGCTCTCCGAAGTACCGCCCGCCGGTGACCCTCACTACATGTCCAGCCCCAGGTCGAGAACCCGCACCGAGTGCGTGAGGGCACCGACGGCGAGGTAGTCCACGCCCGTCCGCGCGTAGTCCCTCGCGACGTCGAGGTGCAGCCCGCCGGAGGACTCGAGCTTGGTCCGCGGGGCGGTCTTGTTCCGGCGCTGCACCGCGGACTGCGTCATCCACAGCGGCATGTTGTCGAGCAGAACGAGATCGACGCCGAGCGCGAAGGCCTCGTCGAGCTGCTCGAGCGAGTCGACCTCGACCTCGAGCGGCACGCCGGGCGCGCGTCGCCGGACGGCTTCAACGGCGGCGGTTACCGAACCCGCCGCGACCACGTGGTTGTCCTTGATGAGTGCGGCGTCGCCGAGCCCCATCCGGTGGTTGACTCCCCCGCCGGCGCGGACCGCGTACTTCTGCAGCGCGCGCAGGCCCGGCAGCGTCTTGCGGCTGTCGCGGATCTTCGTCTCCGTGCCGTCGACCTCCTCGACCCAGGCCGCGGTCGCCGTCGCGATGCCCGACAGGTGCGTCAGCACGTTGAGCATCGTGCGCTCAGCGGTAAGCAGGGCGCGGGTCGGCGCCTCGATCGCCATCGCCACGTCGCCCGGGGCGATGACGGTGCCGTCGGCGATCTTCGCCGGCACCCGGTAGTTTCCTGGGCCGACCACCTCGTCGAGCACCCATTCCGCGACGGGGACGCCGGCCAGCACCCCGTGCTCGCGGCTGACCACCTTGGCGAGGGTCGTGGCACCGTCGGGCACCGTGGCCTCGCTGGTGACATCCGGGCCGTACCGGAGGTCCTCGTCGAGCGCGGTGCGGATGAGTCGCACCACCTCGGCGCGGTCGGGCTCGAGCGTCAGTTCCGTCATCGGGTCGCCTCCAGTGCCTCGGTCGGGGAATCCACGCGGGCCAGCGCCTGCGCCGCCATCAGTCGCGCGACGGCGGCGAGCACGCCGTCCTCGTGGTCGCGCGGGGTGGCCGCGGGCGCGTCGACGACGAAGCCCGGGTCGGCGAGCAGCACGCCGAGTTCCTCCAGGCCGTCGACGGTGCGCCGGACCCCGCAGAAGCGCGTCATCGCGTCCTGGAGCGCGGTCCGCTCCGCGCGCGCGGTCGACGGCGCGATCGGGTGCACGGCACCGTCGGGCAGCGCTGGGGCGACCTGCGCCGCGGACGCGACCCGCAGGCCCATGACCAGCGCCTCGAGCAGGCTGTTGGAGGCCAGACGGTTCGCGCCGTGCAGGCCGGTGTGCGCGACCTCGCCGGCGGCGTACAGGCCGGGCACGGTCGTCGCGCCCTGCAGGTCGGTGACCACGCCGCCGCACAGGTAGTGCGCGCCGGGGACCACGGGGATGAGGTCCGTCTGCGGATCGAGACCCGCGGCCCGGACCGCCTCGGTCACCGTCGGGAACCGTTGCGCGACATCGGGGATCATCGTGGCGTCGAGGTACACGCAGGGCGCACCGGTGCGTTCCATCGCGTCCGTCACGGCGCGGGCCACGACGTCGCGCGGCGCGAGATCGCCCATCGGATGCACGCCGGCCATGACGGCATCGCCGTTCGCGTCCTGCAGGTGCGCACCCTCGCCGCGGACCGCCTCCGAGATCAGCGGCCGCCGGCCGCGCGCGCCCGGCGTGTACAGCATCGTCGGGTGGAACTGGACGTACTCGAGCTCCCGGACGTCGGCGCCGACGGCGGCCGCGAGCGCGATGCCGTCGCCCGTCGCGCCGAGCGGATTCGTCGTGCTGGAGAACAGGTGCCCCGCGCCGCCCGTGGCGAGGAGCACCGTCCGGCCGAGGACATCGCCGTCGCGCGTGCGCACGCCGACGATCCGATCGCCGTTCGCGAGCAGGGCGTACGCCTGGCCGGGCCGCGCGGTCAGCGTCGCGCGGGTCTTCGCGGCAGCGGTCAGGGCGCGCTGGACCTCCGCGCCGGTGGCGTCGCCCCCGGCGTGAATGATGCGGGAGAGGCAGTGCCCACCCTCGCGGGTGCGCTTGAGTGTGCCGTCGGGGCGCCGGTCGAACTGCGCGCCCCAGGCGATGAGCCGGTCCACCGCGGCCGGACCGTCCGCCAGGATCGACCGGGCCGCAACGACATCCACGAGCGGGCCGCCGGCCGCGACGGTGTCCGCGACATGCCGCTCGACGGAGTCCGCCGGGTCGTGCACGTCCACGACCGCGATACCGCCCTGGGCGTACGCCGTCGAGGTCGACGGTGCGCCACCCACCGCGGGCTTGAACAGCACCGTCACCGTCAGGCCCGCGTCCGCCGCGGCGATCGCGGCCGTGAGCCCCGCGACGCCGGCGCCGACGACGAGCAGGTCGGCCGGCGGGGACGCAGCCACCCCGCGCTCCCCAGTTCCGGCGGTGGTAGTCATTCCCCGCCGCCGGGCTGCCCGATGCCGATCATGCGGGTCACGGCCTTGCGACCGGCGTCGGCCATCTCGGCATCCACGAAGACCTCGTCCTTGCCCTCGACCAGGCACCGCAGCAGAGCGGCCGGGGTGATCATCTTCATGTACTTGCACGACGCGCGGTCGTTGACGGCGCGGAAGTCCACCCCGGGCGCCGCCATGCGCAGCTGGTGCAGCATGCCGACCTCGGTGGCCACGAGGACCTCCTTCTTGCCGGTGGCGCGCGCCTCGTCGAGCATGCCGCCGGTGGAGAGGATCTTGACCCGGTCGTCCGGGACGGCGCCCTCGCCCGCCAGGTACAGCGCGGAGGTGGCGCAGCCGCACTCCGGGTGCACGTAGAGGTCGGCGTCCGGGTGGGCCTTGGCCTGCGCGGCGAGCTCGTCGCCGTTGATGCCGGCGTGCACATGGCACTCGCCCGCCCAGATGTGCATGTTCTGCCGACCCGTGACGCGCTTGACGTGCGCGCCGAGGAACTGGTCCGGCAGGAACAGGACCTCGGTGTCCGCCGGGATCGACTGCACCACCTCGACGGCGTTGCTGGACGTGCAGCAGATGTCCGTCAGCGCCTTCACCTCGGCGGTGGTGTTGACGTAGGAGACGACGACGGCATCCGGGTGCTCGTCCTTCCACTCCTGCAGCTCCACGGCCTTGATCGAGTCGGCGAGGGAGCAGCCGGCGCGCTGGTCCGGAATGAGGACCGACTTCTCCGGGCTGAGGATCTTCGCCGTCTCCGCCATGAAGTGGACGCCGCAGAAGACGATCGTCGACGTCGAGACATCGGCGGCGATGCGGGAGAGCGCCAGCGAGTCCCCGACGAAGTCGGCGACGTCCTGGATGGCGGGCAACTCGTAGTTGTGGGCGAGGATCGTGGCATCGCGGAGCTTCGCGAGCCGCTTGACCTCGGCGGCCCATTCCCGGTCGCCGTCGACGCCGGTGTACATGCCACCGTTCTCGACGATCCGGTCGTAGAGGGGCGAGCTGAATGCGGTGGCGGCGGACGTGGCTGTGGTCATCGCGGCGCCTCCCTTTCTGTCGGACTATTTATCGACCTATGATCGATATATGGCCGATGCTAGCACCGCTCCCCCGCACCGGGTCGCGCACGAGGTCCTCTCCGTTGTGTTCCGGGTCACACCCGGGATCGGGCAGACCGGCGCTGCGGGCACGCTCGAGGTCCTGCTGTGGCAGCGCGCGATGGCGCCGGACCAGGGCGCATGGTCACTCCCCGGCGGCCTGCTCGATCCGCGCGAGGACCTCCCCACGAGCGCACGCCGGCTGCTCGCGGAGAAGGTCGACCTCACCGAGGTCGCCCACCTCGAGCAGTTCGCCGAGTTCTCCGACCCCCACCGCGTACCCGCGAGCGACGACGCCGACCGCACCCTGGCGTCCGCCTTCCTCGGCCTCGTCCGATCCGGCACCGACCCGCGGCTCCCCGACGACACGACGTGGCACCCCGTCGAGGCCCTCCCGACGATGGCCTTCGACCATGCCGCGATGGTGCACCGGGCCCGCGCCCGCCTCGCGGCGCGGCTGTCCTACTCGAACATCGGCTTCGCGCTCGCGCCGCGGGCGTTCCCGGTCTCGCAGCTGCGGGACGTCTACGTCGCCGTGCTCGGCTACCCGGTCGACGCGACGAACCTGCTGCGCATCCTCTCGCGCCGATCGGTGATCACCGCGACCGGCGAGACGGGCCAGGCCACGCGCGGACGCCCGCCCGCGCTGTACCGGTTCACCGATTCGTACCTGCGCATCACCGACGAGTTCGCGACGCTGCGCCCGCCGGGCTGACGGTGCCCGCGCGCCGACCGCGCCCGCCCGTCGGTGCGCGGCGCACCGTCGGATCCACGGGGGTCAGGCGGACTTCCGGGCGGCCCGGGCCCGTTCCCGCTCCACGGCGCGCGCCCGACTCTCCTCGAACCGCACCACATCGGCCTCGAGCTTCTCCAGGTATCGGCCCAGCTCGTCGCGGTACTGCTCCCCCGCGGCCGACACATCCGTCCGGTCGAACAGCCCCCAGATCGTGAAGATCGGCTTGAGCACGTCGTCGAGGTGCTGACGGAGGTCGTAGATGCCGTGTTTGACCATGAGCACGCCGTTGCGGCGGAAGTCCGGCTTGCCCTCGCCGGGCATGACGAAATTGGTGGTCACCTTGACGATGGATTTCAGAACCTGGTCGGGCGAGATGTCGAGCGCCGCGGCCGTGAGGTTCCGGTAGAAGACCATGTGCAGGTTCTCGTCGGTGGCGATGCGCTTGAGCAGCGCGTCCGCGACCGGCTCGTTGCACACGCGCGCGGTCTGCCGGTGACTGACCCGCGTCGCGAGCTCCTGAATGGTCACGTACACGACCTGGTCCAGCACACCGCCGTAGTTCTCCGGCGCCTCGACACCGAGTTCCAGGTGCGTCATCCGGTCGCGCTCGAGCTTGACCGGGTCGACGGAGCGGGTCACCAGCAGGTAATCCCGCATCGCGATGCTGTGCCGGTTCTCCTCCGCGGTCCAGCGACCCACCCAGGTGCCCCAGGCACCGTCGAGGGAAAAGTTGTCGGCGATCGTACGGTGGTACGACGGGAGGTTGTCCTCGGTGAGGAGGTTGGTGATCATCGCGACGCGCGCGACCTCGGAGAGCGGGGACTGCCCGAGCTCCCAGTCCTCCCCGCCGAGCGCGGCGAAGTTGCGGCCGGCGGTGAACGGCACGTAGTCGTGCGGATTCCAGGGTTTGGCCACACGGAGGTGGCGGTTGATGTTGTTCTCCACCACGGGCTCGAGTTCGGTGAGCAGTTGCAGGTCGGTCAGTGTCGACATCGTCAGCGCCTCCGTCGGTCCGGACGATCCGATCGTAGGACGCCACCGGGCGACGGTGCAGCCGAACTTGCGGTACGAAAGCAACGACGACCACAGCGGCTCGCGAGGCCCGCCCGACGCCGGACGACGCGGTGCGCGAGAATTCCCGACGACCCAGACACCGGACCGGGGAGCGCCATGACCAGTACGTCCGAAAACTCGTCGGAGGACTCCTCCGCCCGGATCGCCACCGACGAGACCGGCGATGTCGCCCGCGGCCTGAGCATCGGTGCCGGCGCGGCCGTCCTGTTCCTCCTGTTGCGACTACTGGCCGTGGCGGACTGGAACTGGGACACCGCGACGGAGATCATGGCCGTGACCGACGTCAACGACGCGCTGACCATGTTCTTCGGGACGCTGATGGGTGACGCGGCTTTCACGGGCGCCCTGGTGGCGCTGCTCCTGCCCATCGTGCTGCTCAAGCTGGTGTGGCCGATCCGCGGTACTCGCACGGGCATCGTGGATACGAGCCTGACGCTGGCGCTGCTGATCGCCGCAGCTGTCGCCCTGTCGGCGACCTATCGGTACATCTGGGTGCCGATCAGCGCCGTGGTCGTCGGGCTCGCCGTCGTCGCGATGCGGCTGTTCTGGCGGCGCGGCGCGCTCCGCCGGTTCACGGAGTTCGTGTTCCGGCGGGCCACCCTGATCGCGGGGATCGGCCTGCTCGCGATCGCCGGGCTCGTCGAGACGCCGTGGGTACCGATCGAGGACGTCGTGACGACGACGGAGACCGTGCACGGCTACGTCCTCAAGGCCGAGCCGGGATTCCTGACGGTGCTCACCGAGCCGGACCGGCAGGTGCGGGTCCTCACCACCGCTGACGTGCGCGAACGGCGCTGAGCAGCCCCGGGAACATAATCGGACCACGGTCCGTTAAAGTTCTCGAAGGGCCCGACAGGGGCCCGAACGGGAAGGATCGACATGCAGTTCGGAATCTTCACCGTCGGAGACGTCACGACGGACCCGACGACCAGCACCACCGTCAGCGAGCACGATCGGATCCAGGCGATGACCGCGCTCGCGGTCAAGGCCGAGGAGGTGGGCCTCGACGTCTTCGCGACGGGCGAGCACCACAACCCGCCGTTCGTCCCCAGCTCCCCCACCACCATGCTCGGTTGGATCGCCGCCCGCACCGAGAACCTGCGCCTGAGCACCGCCACCACGCTGATCACCACCAACGACCCGGTGAAGATCGCCGAGGACTACGCGATGCTGCAGCACCTCGCGAACGGTCGCGTCGATCTCACACTGGGTCGCGGCAACACCGGCCCCGTCTACCCGTGGTTCGGCAAGGACATCCGCCAGGGCATCCCGCTGGCCATCGAGAACTACCACCTGCTCCGCCGGCTGTGGCGCGAGAGCGTCGTCGACTGGGAGGGCCAGTTCCGCACGCCCCTGCAGAGCTACACCTCGACGCCCGCACCCTTGGACGACACGCCTCCGTTCGTGTGGCACGGCTCGATCCGCTCGCCCGAGATCGCCGAGCAGGCCGCGTTCTACGGCGACGGCTTCTTCCACAACAACATCTTCTGGAACTCCGAGCACACCGAGCAGATGGTGCGGCTGTACCGGCAGCGCTTCGAGCACTACGGCCACGGTTCGGCGGACCAGGCGATCGTCGGCCTGGGCGGCCAGGTGTTCATGGCCGGGACCGAGGCCGAGGCCAAGCGTCGCTTCCGCCCCTACTTCGACAACGCGCCCGTGTACGGACACGGCCCGTCGCTGGAGGACTTCGAGAAGATGACCCCGCTGACCGTCGGCACACCCGAGCAGGTGATCGAGAAGACGCTCGGTTTCGCCGATTACGCCGGCGACTACCAGCGCCAGCTGTTCCTCGTCGACCACGCCGGCCTGCCGCTCGAGCAAGCGCTCGAACAGGTCGAGATCCTCGGCACCGAGGTGGTGCCGGTGCTGCGCAAGGAGTTCGAGCTGCGCCGCCCAGCCCACGTCCCGTCGGATCCGCCGACTCACGAGTCGCTCGTCGCGGCCGGTCCCGACTCGGCGCACCACGACGTGGTGCCGTCCGGCGCCCTGCTCGCGGGACAGGAGGCCTGACGATGCCGCGTTCCCTCGTCGTCGTCTCGGCCGGCGTGTCCGAGCCCTCGTCCACCCGCCTGCTCGCCGACCAGCTGGCCGACACCGTCCGGGCCGGCGTCTCGGCTCGCGGCGAAGCCCTGGACGTCACCGTCATCGAGGTCCGCGAGCTCGCTCGCGACCTCGCGACGGTGATGACCACGGGCGTCCCCACCCCCGCGCTGACCGCGGCGAAGGACGCGATCGCCGCGGCGGACGGCCTCATCGCCGTGACACCGGTGTTCACCGCGAGCTACAGCGGCCTGTTCAAGATGTTCTTCGACGCGCTCGACCCCGACTCCCTGACCGGGGTACCCGTGCTCATCGCCGCAACGGCCGGTACGGCGCGGCACTCGCTCGTGCTCGACCACGCGCTGCGGCCGCTGTTCGGCTACTTGCGCGCGCAGACCCTCCCGACCGGCGTGTTCGCCGCGACCGAGGACTTCGGCTCGTCCGAGCTGGCGACCCGGATCTCACGGGCCGGGGCTGAACTCGCCGGCGCCCTGGTCACGTCCGACGGTGCTGTGGCCGGCTTCGGCGGACCGTCGGATCTGGGAGCCCCACGGCGCTCCGGGAAGACCACCGATCTCGGACCCGTCACCGACTTCGCCGATCTGCTCCGCGGGCACACCGGCTAGCCGATCCGCCGGCAGCCGGCCGAACAGGGCGACCACGGCGCACCACAGCGCCGCGACACCCGGCCACACCAGGACCAGCACCCACGACGCGAGATCCGCGATCGTGCCACCGGAGTGGTCGGCCGGAGCGAGGAGGTTGGCACCGTCGAGACGGATCGACGGAGCTGCGGTGAAGTCGACCCCCGCCGCGCCGGGCCCCGTGAACCGGGCGTTCACGACGGCCTGGCCGAGCAGCACGGCGACCGCCACGCCGATCACCGCGGCCCCGAGGGTGATCCCGACCCCCCGCGGGGTCCGGCGTGCGCCGCGGAACAGCGCGGCACCGGTCAGCAGTCCGCCGACCGCGGACACCGCGACGAAGGCCGCGGTCGCGATGAAGAGGTTGTCCAGTTGATCCGTCCGGAAGGCCGGCTTGCCGGAAGTGAGGACGACGCCGCGCACGCCGGGCACCGTCGTCCCCCAGACGAGGGCGGCGGCGGCCCCGAGCACAGCGCCGACCACGATCGGCACCACGACGTGGGAGGTCGCGCTGGGCGCGGTTCGAGTAGCCATCGGGGTAAGCGTATCGACCGATCCTGTGTGGCCGGCGTCAGCGCTCGCGGCTCTTCGAGTCCAGCTCGCCGTGCCGGGAGCATCGGGCCGTCCAGCCGTCCGGGCTGACCTGCACGATCATCCGGCGCGCGCAGTAGGCGCAGTAGCGCGGCGGCTCGAGGCCGAGGAGCGCCGCGGCGAAGACGGGCGCCCCCTCGGCGAGCGGCTTGCCGGTGAACTCGTTGTACACCGGCTCCTTGCCGGGCGCGGCGGTCACGACCGTCACAGGGTCTCGTTCAGGGCCTTGATCGGCATCTTCAACTCGCCGAGCAGGTCGAGGTCGGTCTCGGCCGGACGGCCCAGCGTGGTGAGGTAGTTGCCGACGATGACGGCGTTGATGCCGCCGAGGATGCCCTTCTCAGCGCCGAGGTCGCCGAGCGTGATCTCGCGACCACCGGCGAAGCGCAGGATGGTGCGCGGCAGTGCCAGCCGGAAGGCGGCGATGGACCGCAGCGCCTCGTTCGGCTCGAGCACGTCCAGGTCGCCGAAGGGCGTGCCGGGGCGGGGGTTGAGGAAGTTGAGCGGCACCTCGTCGGGCTCGAGCTCGGCGAGGTTCGCGGCGAACTCGGCGCGCTGTTCGAGCGTCTCCCCCATGCCGAGGATGCCGCCGCAGCAGACCTCCATGCCGGCCTCGCGGACCATCTGCAGGGTGCCCCAGCGCTCCTCCCAGGAGTGCGTGGTCACGACCTTCGGGAAGTGCGAGCGCGAGGTCTCGAGGTTGTGGTTGTAGCGGTGCACACCCATGGCCTTGAGCTCGTCGACCTGCTCCTGGGTGAGCATGCCGAGGCTGCACGCGATCTGGATGTCGACCTCGTTGCGAATGGCCTCGATGCCGGCGGCGACCTGCGCCATGAGCCGCTTGTCCGGACCGCGGACGGCCGCGACGATGCAGAACTCCGTGGCGCCGGTCTTGGCGGTCTGCTTGGCCGCCTCAACCAGCGACGGGATGTCGATCCACGCCGAACGGACCGGGGACTCGAACAGGCCCGACTGGCTGCAGAAGTGGCAGTCCTCGGGGCAACCGCCGGTCTTGAGACTGATGATGCCCTCGACCTCGACCTCGGGACCGCACCACTTCATGCGCACCTCGTGCGCGAGCTGCAGCACCTCGTCGAGCTTGTCGTCGGGGAGCTGGAGCACGGCGAGCACCTGCTCCTGGCTCAGCCCCTCGCCGCGCTCGAGCACCTGCTCGCGCGCGACCTCGATGATGTCGGCCAGGACCCCGGTCATGTGCACTCCCTCGTCGGCTGTGATCGTTCGGCTGTGGTCTGCGACACCGCGGCGCCGCTGCTACCGAGCACTGTACAGCGTTCAATTCATGAACGGTGTTCAAGGGCTCCGCGCGGCGTCATCCGAGCCCGGCGAGCCACGCCGCGTCGAACCAGGAACGCGCCGTTGCGGCGAAGACCTCGGCCGGGAGGGCGACGGCACCGTCGGGAATCCGGCCGACGATCGGCACGCCGGTGACCTCGGGGAGATCGACGAGGTTGCACCGCTCGGCCAGGCCCGGCGCCTCTGGCCACCGGGAGAGCACGACCCCCGCGCAGACGACCCCGGCGACGGCGAGCGCGCGGACGGTCAGTTCGGTGTGGTTGAGCGTGCCGAGGGCGGGATCGGCGACGACGACGACGGGCGCCCCGAGATCGGCTGCGAGGTCGGCGAGCGTGAACGGCGTTCGATTCCGGTCGAGCCCCAACCGGACGAGGACGCCGCCCGCCCCCTCGACGAGCACGGTCCCCGCCGCGCGGCGCACCACCGCCTCCGCCTCCGCGCGGTCGAGCGGCGGCAGCCCCGCCCGACGGGCCGCGGTCAGCGGCGCGAGGGGCTCGGGGAACCGCAGATGCTCGACGGTGATCACTCCCGGGGCCAGGCGAGCGACCTCGGCGACATCGCTGAGCTGGCCGTCCTCGTCGCGGTCGGCGCCGGCCGCGAAACCGGTCTGCGCAGGTTTGACGACGGTGACGGGCCCGCTCGGGAGCAGCGCCGCGGCCAGCGCCGCCGTGACGACGGTCTTGCCGACGCCGGTGGACGTGCCGGTGACGCCGAGGATCACGCGACGGCCCCGCGGATCGCCGCGACGGCCGTCGCGACCTCGGCGTCCGTGAGGTCGGCGCGCACGGTGATGCGCAGCCGCGAGGTGCCCTCGGGCACCGACGGGGGCCGGAAGCAGCCGACGTGCACGCCCTGCGCGGCACAGGCGTCGCGCGCCGCGACCGCGCGCTCCGGCTCGCCGAGAACGAGCGAGACGACGGCGGAGGTCGGCTCGGGCGCCCCGATCCCGGAGGCGACCGCACGGGCGCGATCGAGGACGCGGCCCGCGAGGGCGGGGTCCGCCCGCAGCTCGGCGAGGGCGGCATCGGCGGCGGCGACGGCGGCGGGCGCCAGCCCCGTGTCGAAGATGAAGGGCCGCGCCGCGTCGATGAGGTGTGCGCGCACCCGCTCGGGACCGAGGACGACGCCGCCCTGGGATCCGAGCGCCTTGGACATGGTGGCCGTGACGACCAGGTCGGGCGCGCCGGCGAGGCCGAGTTCGTGCACCAGGCCGCGCCCGCCGGCGCCGCGGACACCGAGCCCGTGCGCCTCGTCGACCACGAGGGCGGCGCCGTACGCCCGGGCCGCGGCATGCAGGTCGGCGACGGGGGCGAGAACTCCATCGGCGCTGTAGACGGAGTCGGTGAGCACGATCGCCCGCTCCTCGACGCGGCCCGCGAGCGCCTCCCGAACGGCGTTCACGTCGCCGCGCGGAGTCACCACCACCCGGGCCCGGGAGAGCCGGCAGGCGTCGACGAGGGAGGCGTGCGAGCCGCCGTCGGAGACGACGAGCGCGCCCCGTCCGGCGAGCGCGGTGACGACCCCGAGGTTCGCCAGGTAGCCCGACGAGAAGCACAGGGCGGCCTCGGCGCCGAGGAAGTCGGCCAGGTTCTGCTCGAACTGCTCGTGCAGCTCGGTGGTGCCCGTGACCAGCCGCGAGCCGGTGGCGCCCGCGCCCCAGAGGCGGAGCGCGTCGGTGGCGGCGTCGAGGACGCGCGGGTGCCGGCTCAAGCCGAGGTAGTCGTTCGACGCCAGATCGAGGTCGGGCTCGCCGGGCCGGCGCGCACGCAACGACCGCCGGAGACCCGCCTCGGTGCGGTCGGCGGCGTAGCCGTCGAGCCATCCGAGCGCATCGACTTGAACACCCCGGCGAGCCGGGAGTTGAACACCGTTCATGCGCTCACTGTAGCGCCGCGCGCACGGCGGCCGACACCCCTCCACAGATCGCGGCCACATCCGCCGGCGTGCTGATGAACGGCGGCATCGTGTAGACCAGGTCGCGGAAGGGGCGCAGCCACACACCGGCGGCGACGCATCCGTCGGTCGCGGCGGCCATGTCGACGGGCCGGTCGAGCTGCACGACGCCGATCGCGCCGAGGACCCGGACGTCCACGACACCGGGCAGCTCGCGCAGTGGCGCGAGTCCGTCGCGCAGTCCCCGTTCGATCTCGGCGACCCGCGCGGCCCAGTCCTGCGCGAGCAGCAGCTCGGTGCTGGCGACGGCGATGGCGCAGGCCAGCGGGTTCCCCATGAAGGTGGGGCCGTGCATGAGCGCACCCTGATCGGAGTTCGAGATGGTGAGCGCGACCTCGTCGGTGCAGAGCATCGCGGCCAGCGTGAGGTAGCCGCCGGTCAGGGCCTTGCCGACGCACAGGATGTCCGGCGTGATCCCGGCGGCGTCGCAGGCGAAGAGCGTGCCGGTGCGGCCGAAGCCGGTGGCGATCTCGTCGCAGATGAGCAGGACCCCGTGCCGCCGGGTGATCTCGCGCAGCGCCGCGACGTACGCGGGCGGGTGGAAGCGCATGCCGCCGGCGCCCTGCACGACGGGCTCGATGATCACCGCGGCCAGCTCGTGCGCATGCTCGCCCACGAGGCGATCCAGCTCGGCGACGTAGGCCTCGTCGTACTCCGCGGGCGGCGCCGGCGCGAAGACCTGCGTCGCCAGGACGTCCGACCACAGGGAGTGCATGCCTCCGTCGGGGTCGCACACGCTCATCGGCGTGAAGGTGTCGCCGTGGTAGCCGCCGCGCCAGGTGAGCAGGCGGTTGCGGCCGGTGACGCCCCGGGCGCGCCAGTACTGCAGAGCGGTCTTGACGGCGACCTCGATGGAGACGGAGCCGCTGTCGGCGAGGAACACGCGGTCCAGCCCGTCCGGCGTGATCCGCACCAGGAGCTCGCCGAGCCGCGCGGCGCTCTCGTGGGTGAGCCCGCCGAACATGACGTGCGACATCGTCTCGAGTTGCGCCTTCGCCGCAGCGTCGAGCACCGGGTTGCGGTAGCCGTGGATCGCGGACCACCAGGAGCTCATCCCGTCGATGACCTGCGATCCGTCGCCGAGAGTCAGGCGCACCCCCTTCGCCGAGGTCACCACCCGGGCCCCGGAGCCGCCGACCGCGCTGTACGGGTGCCAGAGGGTGCGGGCGTCCAGGGCGAGGATCTCATCGGGCGTCATGTCGGGCCACCATAGCCGCGTTACTCTGGCCGGGTGCACGGCACGAGCGGGTTGGGCCCGAAGGAACGTCGGGTGGGTTCGACCTACCGCCTGCAGCTCTCCCCTGCCTTCACCTTCGACGATGCCGCAGCTCAGGTGCCCTACCTGGCCGACCTCGGCGTGACCCACCTGTACCTGTCGCCGGTGCTGGAAGCGGTGCGCGGTTCCACGCACGGCTACGACGTCGTCGATCCGACGACGGTGCGCGGTGAGCTGGGCGGCCGCAAGGGCCTCGAGCGACTCGCGGACTCGGCGCACGTCGACGGTCTCGGGCTCGTGATCGACATCGTGCCGAACCACCTCGGCGTGGGCCGCCCGGAGCAGAACCCGTGGTGGTGGGATGTGCTGCGCCTCGGCCGTCAGTCCGCGTACGCGCACTTCTTCGACATCGACTGGGACCCGCGCAACGGGGCCGGGGGCAAGCTCGCGATCCCGGTCCTGGCCTCCGAGGAGGACGCGGCGGCGCTCACCGTCGACCGTGCGGGGCCCGAGCCCGTGCTCCGGTACCACGACCGCACGTTCCCGATCGGCCGCGACGTGGGCGGCCTCGACGCGCAGCGACTGCACTACGCGCAGCCCTACCGGCTCGTGCCCTGGCGGTCCCCGGTGCGCTCCTACCGGCGGTTCTTCACGGTCGACGACCTGGCCGGCGTCCGCGTGGAGGACCCCGAGGTGTTCGCCGCGACGCACGCCGAGATCGGCTCCTGGTTCGCGGACGGGATCGCCGACGGCCTGCGCGTGGACCACCCCGACGGCCTGGCCGATCCGATCGGCTACCTGCGCCGGCTGCGCGAACTCGTCGGGCCCGACGCATGGATCGTGATCGAGAAGATCCTCGCGCCGGACGAGCCGCTCGATCCGGGCCTCCCGGTCGCCGGAACCACGGGCTACGACGCGCTCCGAGAGCTCGGCCACGCTCTGCTCGACCCCGCCGGGGAGCCGGGCATGACGGACCTCCACGCGCGCTGGACCGGGGACGACGGTGCCGTGCGGTGGAACTCCAACTCGGTCCTGCGGATCCGCGACGGGCTCGCCGCTCGCGACCTGCGCCCCGAGTTCCTCCGGCTGGCCCGGTCGGTCCGTGAGGAGACCGGTACGTCCGTCCCGATCGACGCCCTCGCCGACGCCGCGCTCGCGTGGATGAACGAGATCCCGTACTACCGCGACGACTACCCGGTGCTGCACGTCCCCGCCGCGAACCTGCGGACCTACGCGCACTATCAGGCGTCCTTCGCCGAGGCCGTGCCGGGGCAGGCGACCGCGACCGAGGCCGTGACGGCCGCTCGCTCCCTCGGCCGCGACAGCGCGCACCGGTTCGCCCAGCTCACCGGCGCGCTCACGGCCAAGTCGCTCGAGGACACCTCCTTCTATCGCGCCGCCCGGCTGCTCTCCCTGCAGGAGGTGGGCGGCGCACCGTCGGACTTCGGACCCGAGGATCCGCACCCGGCCCTGTCCCGCCGCGCCGCCGAGTGGCCCGCGGCCATGACCACCCTGTCGACGCACGACACCAAGCGCGGCGAGGACGTGCGGGCGCGGATCGGCGTACTCAGCCAGTGCGCCGACGATTGGGCCGCGGCGGTCGACCGCTGGCTCCCGCAGCTGCCCTCCGCCCCGGACCCCGTGACGGGCCTGTTCCTGCTCCAGACGGTGTTCGGGGTTTTGCCCGACGACGGCGCGGTCGCCGACGACCTGCGGGGCCGACTGCACGCGTACGCCGAGAAGGCGATGCGCGAGGGCCGGATCGGCACCTCCTGGACCGCGCCCGACGGTGCCTTCGAGGCCGCCGGGCACGCCTTCCTCGACGCGGTGCTCGACGGTCCGATCGGCACGGAGATGGCGGAGCTGGTCGCCGGACTCGCGCCGCACGGTCGATCCGACTCGCTCGCGCAGAAGCTGCTGCAGCTCGCCGGGCCGGGTGTGCCAGACGTCTACCAGGGCACGGAGCGCTGGGCGGACTCGCTCGTGGACCCGGACAACCGCCGCCCCGTCGACTGGACGGCACTCCGGGACGGTTCGCACCCGAAGCACGCAGTCGTGCGCGCGGCACTACGACTGCGCAGGGAGCGCCCGGACAGCTTCGTCGGCGGGTCCTATGCGCCGCTCCACGCGGACGGCCCCGCCGCCGATCACCTGCTCGGGTTCCTCCGCGGACCGCAGGACGGGTCGCCCGACGTCGCCGCCCTCGCGACGCGTCGCTCGCTGGTCCTCGACCGCGCCGGGGGCTGGCACGGCACCCGCGTGGACCTCGGCGGGGGCGAGTGGACGGACCGCCTCACGGGGAACGTCTTCGCAGGTCGGACGCTACTCACCGAGGTTCTCCTCGAACATCCTGTCGCCCTGCTGGTGCGCGAGTAGAAAACTTGTCAGTGGGTCCGCGCACACTCGTGGACATGAACAGCGAAACCCCGCGGCCGCTTCGGACGGCACTCGCCCAGTCCGCCACAGCGCGCGCCGGCGTCAGCGGCGCGCGGATCCGTGCCTCGTCACTGGCGCGCGTGGCGGAATCGCTCCGAGAACACGGCCTCCCCGCGGATCTGCTTCCCACGGGCCGCCTGGTGATGACGGTCGCCACGTCGCGGCTCACGGCCCAATCCCTGCCCGGCGGCGCGATCGAGGTGCGGGCGCTACGTGAGGGCCGCAACTCGATCCTCGGGCTCCTGGAGGATCCGGAGGAGGTGGCGCACCTCCTCATCCGCTGCGCCGGCATGGCCACCGCCTGGGAACTCACGGCGGACATCTACGACAGGCTGGTGCTGGACGGGGCGCGGTCGGTGCTCAGCGAGGTCCCGATGGGTGACACGCTGTACGTCCGGCTCGGGGAGCGCACGTTCGGGGAGTTCTTCGCGGAGGACGGCAACGCCTGCCTCGGCGCGCCCTCGGTGGTCACGCTCACCACCCACATCTGTGCCGATTCACTCGACGAGGTGTGGCGGTTCCGTCTGCTGGACCAGCACGAGTTCCGGTCCGTCGGGTGCATCTCCGGTGGTCGCCACGAGTCCGTCGAGTCGGCGGTGGCAGCGCTGGCGCTGCACCACGCACGCACCCCGGAGTGGGAGGCACTGCATTGACGCTATCGTTCTTCACCGATGTCCATGCCGCCCGCTTCTGTCGCCGATCATCGGTTCGAGGTGTGGGCGCCGCGCCCGGATCGGGTGCGTCTCTGGCTCGACGGCGCGGTGCACCCGATGCGCGCGGACCGCGGCGGTTGGTGGCGCACATCGGTACCGGCCCGGGAGGGCGCGCGGTACGGCTACCTGCTCGGCGATGACGACACGGTCCTCCCCGATCCGCGATCGCCGCGCCAGCCGGACGGGGTGCACGCACCGTCGGCGCTGATCCCGGAAGTCGCGCCGCCGCGCTGGGCGGGCCGCGAACTCGCCGGCGCGCTCGTGTACGAGCTGCACATCGGCGCGTTCACCACCGAGGGCACCTTCGATGCCGCCGTCGAGCGGCTCCCGTATCTCGTGGAGCTGGGCGTCGGCTTCGTCCAGGTCATGCCGGTCAACGCCTTCAACGGCACGCACGGCTGGGGCTACGACGGTGTCGGTTGGTACGCCGTGCACGAGCCCTACGGCGGGCCGGCGGGCCTGGAGCGGTTCGTCGCCGCCGCGCACCGGCTGGGGCTGGGCGTGCTGCTCGACGTGGTGTACAACCACCTCGGCCCGTCCGGCAACTACCTCGGGCGGTTCGGCCCGTATGAGACGGACGGCGCCAACACCTGGGGCCGGACGATCAACCTCGACGGCGAGGACAGTGCCGAGGTGCGGCGCTTCATCCTCGACGACATCGCGTGGTGGCTGCGCCGCTACGGGGTCGACGGGCTCCGGCTCGACGCGGTCCACGCCCTCGTCGACCGTTCGGGCCGCCACCTTCTCCAGGACGCCGCCGCCCTGGCCGCCGACCTGTCCGCCGAGCTCGGGAGGCCGCTGGCGCTGGTCGCGGAATCCGATCTCAACGATCCGCGCCTGGTCACCCCCGCGGACCACGGCGGGTACGGGCTCGCGGCGCAGTGGAACGACGACGTGCACCACGCGATCCACGCCTTCGTCTCCGGCGAACGGCAGGGCTACTACGCCGACTTCGGCAGCCCGGAATGCCTGGCAACGGTGCTCACCGAGGGCTTCTTCCACGCCGGCACCTTCAGCTCCTTCCGCGGGCGGGTGCACGGTGAGCGGATCGACCCGGCGGCGGTGGCACCGTCGCAGCTCCTGGCGTACACCTGCACGCACGACCAGGTGGGTAACCGGGCCCGGGGCGACCGCCCGTCCGAGTACCTGTCCCCCGGACGGCTCGCGATCAAGGCCGCACTGGTCCTGTTCTCCGCCTTCACGCCGATGCTCTTCATGGGCGAGGAGTGGGGCGCGCGCACGCCCTTCCGGTTCTTCACCAGCCACCCCGAGCCGGAGCTGGCCCGCGCCACGGTCGAGGGCCGCAAGGCCGAGTTCGCCGAACACGGCTGGCCGCCGGGCGAGGTGCCCGACCCGCAGGACCCGGACACCTTCGTGGCGTCCCGCCTGGACTGGACCGAGCGCGAACGCCCCGAGAACGCGCGGCTACTGAACGTGTACCGCGCGCTGATCGCGCTCCGCCGCGACCCGGCGCTCACCGTCGACGACCTCCGGTCCGTCACGATCGACCATCCCGGGGAGGCCACGTGGTTCGCGGTGCACCGCGGCGACCTCACGCTGATCGTCAACGTCTCCGGCGCTGCCGTCACGGCGCCGTTCGGCGGTACCCCCGTCCTGGAGTGGGCGGCACCGTCGGTCCGGGGAGACGCGACGACCGTGCCGGGCGAATCCTTCGTGGTCCTCCGCCGCGCGGTATGAGGTCACTTTTCCCGCCACCCTGTCGCTAAGCGATCGCTTTGTGAGAACCTTTCCCGTATGCGAATCGGATTGGGCATCAACTACACGGACGGGTTCAAGGCCACGGCCGACGAGGTCCTCGACCTGGAGCGGGCGGGGCTGGACATCGTCTTCGTCCCCGAGGCGTACTCGTTCGACGCCGTCAGCGCGCTCGGCTACCTCGCCGCGAAGACCGAGCACATCAAGCTCGCGTCCGGCATCCTGCAGATCTACACCCGCACGCCCACCCTGACCGCGATGACCGCTGCCGGACTCGACAACGTCTCCGACGGCAGGTTCATCCTCGGACTCGGCGCGTCCGGCCCGCAGGTGATCGAGGGCTTCCACGGCGTGAAGTACGACGCCCCGATCGGCCGCACCCGCGAGATCATCGAGATCTGCCGCAAGGTCTGGAGCCGCGAGCGGCTCGAGCACCGCGGCAAGTACTACACGATGCCGTTGACCAGGGAGGACGGCGGCACCGGCCTCGGCAAGCCGCTCAAGCTCATCAACCACCCTGTCCGCGATCGTATCCCGGTCCTGCTTGCCGCCCTGGGGCAGAAGAACGTGGCGCTGGCCGCCGAGGTCGCCGAGGGCTGGCAGCCGATCTTCTTCCTGCCCGAGAAGGCCAAGGACGTGTGGGGCGATGCCGTGGCGGAGGGCAAGGCCAAGCGCGATCCCGCGCTCGGCGAGCTCGACGTGTACGCCGGCCCGGCACTCGCGATCGGCGAGAACGTCGATCACCTGCTCGGCTTCGTCAAGCCCCACCTCGCGCTGTACATCGGCGGCATGGGCGCCAAGGGCAAGAACTTCTACCACACGCTCGCCACCAATTACGGCTACGGCGCCGAGGCGGACCGGATCCAGGAGCTCTACCTCGCGGGCGAGAAGGCCGCCGCAGCCGAGGCCGTGCCCGACGAGCTCGCACGCAATGTGTCCCTGATCGGCCCGAAGGGCTTCGTCAAGGAACGGATCGCGGCGTTCGAGGAGGCCGGCGCCACCGTGCTCAACGTGGCGCCGATCGCGGAGGACGCGGCGGGTCGCGTGCAGCAGGTCGAGCTGCTGCGCGGGCTCCTGTAGCGTCCGACACAGTCCGATAAGGGGCGGTCCGGGAAGATTTCCGGGCCGCCCCCGGTTGTCTCTTCCGTGACCGAAGCTTCCTTCCCCCGCCCCAGCCTGTCCCTCCTCGAGCTCGCTCCCGTCGTCGACGGTGCCTCCTTCGGCGACGCCCTCCGCGGCACGATCGCGACGGCGCAGGAGGCGGAACGCCTCGGGTACGAACGCGTCTGGGTCGCCGAGCACCACTCGATGCCCGGCATCGCCAGCTCGGCTCCCGCCGTCCTGATCGGGCAGATCGCCGCCGCCACCGAGACCATCCACGTCGGGTCGGGCGGCGTGATGTTGCCCAACCACCAGCCGCTCGTCGTGGCCGAGCAGTTCGGCACCCTCGACGCGCTCTACCCCGGGCGGATCGACCTCGGAATCGGTCGCGCTCCCGGCACCGACCAGCTGACCGCACACGCGCTGCGCGGCGGCAGGGTCAGCGAGTCCGTCGACGACTTCCCCCAGGCACTCGCGCACCTGCGCGCGTTCCTGAACGACGACTTCCCGGCCGATCACCCGTACGCCGCGATCACCGCGGTGCCCGGCCTCGGCGCCCAGGTGGGCATCTGGCTGCTCGGCTCGTCGACCTTCAGCGCGAAACTCGCGGGCCTGCTCGGCGTTCCTTTCGCCTTCGCCCGCCATTTCGCACCGCAGGCCACGCTGCCCGCGCTCGCCGAGTACCGCGAGAACTTCCGGCCCGGCGACATCGCCGATCCGTACGCGATGCTGACCGTGACGGTCATCGCCGCCGACACCGACGAGGAGGCGCAGCGGATCGCCGGACCGGGAAAGGTGGGCATGCTCGCCGCCCGCACCGGCAATCCCCGCCGCCTCCCGACGTTCGACGAGGCCGCCGCGAACCCGCTGACGGCCGAGCAGGAGCACCTCATCGCGCCGTCGACATCGGCGTGGATCGTCGGCTCGCAGGACACCGTCCGGGACGAGTTGCGAGAGCTGCTGGCGCGCACGCAGCCGCAGGAACTCATGATCTCCGGCATGATCCCGGGGATCGAGGAGCGCAAGCGCAGCCTCGAGCTGATCAAGGGTGCCGTCGACCAGCTGGGCTGAGCCCCTACGCGGTGACATCGCCGTTGAACAGCACCCGGGTCGGGCGGACCCGCACCACCACCTCCTCAGGAACGGCGTTGCGCTGCCCGAACTCCTGGCCGCGCTCGGCGCCCATGTACCGGACGCCGCAGGCCGTGCAGATCGTGAGCAGATAGTCGGGATCGTCGACGAACTCGGCGACGCCCTGCACCTGTGCGAAGGCGTACGGCGGCTCCTGCAGGTCGACCGACACCGCGACCCTGGGATCCTGGGCCAGCAGCCGCCCCTTCGGCGTGTCCCGTCCCGTGGCGAAGACGAGCGCACCGTCGTCGATGACGAACCAGACCGGCGTGGTGAGCGGGCGCCCGTCGCTCGCGCGGTAGGCGAGGTGCCCCGTCCGGGTTCCGGTGGAGAGGAACTCGACGACGGCCTGCGTCAGGGACTGCGTGATCTGCATGAGGTCGAGGCTACGTCTCCACCCGGATCTCCACCCGTCGGTCGATCCGGTTCCGCGCTGATCGCGGAAGAGTCTGCGGTATGAACTCAGCGACCACCGCCGTCATCGCCGTCCTCGTCATCGGCTGGATCTTCTACCGCCAGGTGCAGGCCCGGCCTCTCAAGGAGAAGACCTCGCGGATCGCCGCCGTGCTCGCGATCCTCGGACTGGTCCAGACGGTGCAATACGTCTCGTCCGGCGGCGAGGTCGGGGCCGGGCACGTGGTGGCCGCCGTGCTGGGCCTGGTGATCGCCGTCGCACTCGCCTACCCGCGGGCCCTGACCACGAAGGTCTTCCCCGGGCCCGACGGTGCCTACCTCCGTCAGGGAACGCCGGCCACGATCGGGCTGTGGATCGTCGCGATCGCGTTGCACGTGGCCGTCGACGTCGTCGTTCCCGCCGCGATGGGCGACCACACCGGCCACGGCTTCGCCGGCGTCACCACGATGCTGTTCATCGGCGTCACCCTCTTCGCCCAGCAGTGGTTCCTCCAGCAGCGCGTCGCCGCGCACCGGGACCAGCAGCCGGTGGGCGCGGTCGGCTGATCGATCCCACGCCCGGCCCGGCGGTCCGCGGGCCCCGACCGCGCACCGTCGAACTTCAGGCGAGGAACCCCACGTCGCGCCGACCCGCGCCCACCGAGGGCGTCGGGTCGGCGCCGATACCCTTCGACAGCAGCTCGTGATAGACGTCGCGGAAGTCGACGGTGTACTTCAGGTCGCCCTGATCCAGATCCGTCAGGCTCGGCTCGTCGCCGTGGAAGCCGCCGCGCACCGTGTCGCCCAGCACGAACACGGGGCCGGCGGTGCCGTGGTCGGTGCCCTCGGACGCATTGGCGTGCACCCGGCGGCCGAACTCCGTGTACATCATCACGACGGTGCCGCGCCCCCGCGGATCCGCCTGCATTCGCTGGTGGAAGGCCGTGAGCGCGGTGTCCACCGCGCCGAGCAGCCGGTGCTGCGTATCGCGCTCCGCTGAGTGGGTGTCGAAACCGCCGAGCGAGACGGAGTAGATCCGGGTCGGCACGCCCGCCAGGATGCACCGCGCGACCAGGTCGAGCTGGCGCGCGAGCGGATTCGTCCGATCGGCGGCACCGTCGTCCTTCTCCCCGGCCGGACCCGCGAACGTGGCGCCCACGATCTGCGCCGAGCGGTACGAAGTCCGGACGGTCGCCATCGCGGGCGTGTCCGCGTGATCGGCCGCCCCCAGCGCCTTCGCCGACGCGGCCAGGGAGGTCTTCGGAATCCCGGCCAGCGACAGCGCCGCGGCGGAGGTCTTCGCGCCGACCGCGAGGGCCGGCACCGTCGCCCCGATGTTCAGGGCGCGCACCGGATCGTCACCCGTGGAATCGAGCCATCGCCCGATCCACCCTGTCGGCACCGGTTCCGACGGGGAGGCGGTCTGCCAGATGTCCATCGACCGGAAGTGGGACCGGTCGGGCTTCGGGTAGCCGACGCCGCGCACGATCGCGAGCTTGTTCGCGTGGAACAGCCCGGCGAGGCCCTTCATCTCCGGATTGAGGCCGTACCGATCGTCGAGCCGCTGTACCTGGTCCGCGGTGAAGGCGAGGTCGGGGCGGGCGTCGTGGTACGCGGGGTCCGCGTACGGCACGAGGGTGGACAGGCCGTCGTTCCCGCCGTACAGGGTCACGAGGACGACGGTGCCCGTCCCGGCGTCCGGCGCGCGCTCCCCCGCCCGGCGGTGCAGCTCCTCCCAGGTCAGCACCCCGGACGCGGCCAGCCCGCCGACCGCGGCCACACCGGCCCCGGACACGAGCAGTGAACGTCGCGTCAGCTGCACCATGCGAAACCTTTCACGAGGTGAGGTACTCGGGGGTGAGGAGGGCGACGGCCACCAGCCTCTTCGGTTCGCCGGCGAACGGCCGCAGGGCGCCGGCGCTCACGTCCGACCACGCACCGACCCCCAGCAGGTGACCCGCGGCGTCGATGCGGTCCGTGCGGGCCGCCTGCTCGACGGTGGCGATGTTCCCCGCTGCGGTCAGCGCCGTCGCCGCCGAGAGCCGGGCCGAGACCGCCGCCGTCGAGGCCCACCCGAGGCCGCTGGGCCATCCGCCCACGTCGGGCGGGAAGAACGGACGCTGCCCGAGTGTGGTCAGTAGGGCCAGGGCACCGTCGACGGTGGCCGGCGAGCCCTTCTTGCCCGTGTCCGCGGGGGTGATCCGGAGGGCGCGCAGCGCCCCGACCAGCCATTCGACCGGACCGCTGACCACGCTCGCGCGGCCGCCCAGGAACTCGGGATCGGTCCAGATGGCGGTGGTCAGCGCCTTCAAGTCGCGGCGGGCGCCGTAGGCCGTGGTCAGGCGGGGGAGCGCGGCGTCGCTGGGCGGGGTGTCGGAGGCGAGGCCGTGCCACAGTCGCGTCGCGATGTACGACGGTGACTTCGGGTGCGCCAGGACGGCATCGCAGAACCCGGTGACGTCGAGCGGGCCCTTCATGCCGAGCACCGTCTTCTCCCCGGCGTCGTGCCGGGCGGGCACGAACTTCGCGGCGCCGGTGTTGTCGAGCGTCCAGCCGGTGAGCGCGCGGGCGCCCTGTTTGACATCGTCCTCGGTGTAGCCGTTGCCGTGGCCGAGGGCGAAGAGCTCCATGAACTCCCGCGCCAGGTTCTCGTTCGCGCCCTTCTTGGTGTTCTGCTGCGCGTCGAGCCAGTAGAGCATCGCCGGGTCGGTGAGCATCGTGAGTGCGAGCGCCCGGAAGTCGCCGAGCGAGCCCGCCCGCAGCGCCGCGTTCTGCCGCGCCATGGACTGCGCCTGCCGCACCTTGACCGCCGACGTCGCGAAGTGGTTGTGCCAGGTCAGCGCGAGGCGCTCGTGCACCGGCTCGCGCGCGGTGACCATGCGCTGGAGCCACCACCTGCTCAGCTCGGTCTGCTGCGCGGACAGCTTCTGCTGGTACGCCTTCCGCTCGGCAGTCGACGCCGTCTTGCCCGGGGCGGCGAGGTAGGCGGCCGCGGGCGCCGTGGACGGCTCCGGCGTACTGTCCAACCGCGTCGCCACCAGGTCCGGTATCGCCGTCCCGACGGTGGCGTCCACCTCCGTCCCGGTGGCGCCGAAGCCCATGCGGCGCAACACCCGCGCACGCTGCAGCCACTCGGCGGATTGGTTGCCCATGCGTTCAGCGTAGGAGCATCGGCGCTGGTCACGCCGATATCAGCAGGGAACCCACAGCTGGCGACCGGTTCAGGTCGACAAGTCCGATCCACCCGCAACCCGAGGCGCGGTAGTCTCCTGCGCTCCGTCCGCGTCGAACAGCACCATCATCAGCGCCGGGGTCGTGAGCTCGAGCCCGGAGGCGATCGCCATCAACGTGTTCAGCTTGGGATTGAAGGGCCGTCCCGACTTGTAGTCGCCGACGCCGTTCTCGTAGCCCTGATAGGTCTTGGGGTCGATCCCTGTCTTCGCGGCCATCGACTCCTGCGTGTAGCCCCGATCCTCGCGCAGACGCCGCAGGCGCAGCCCCAGCTGCTTCGCCAGGTGCATCTCGATCGGCGAGGCAGGCACCCGCTCCACACTTCCGACGGCGCAATCGCCGTACCACCGAGGTAAACCCCACCATCGCGCAAATCTGTCAGCCCCGGTTGTTAGGTTCATCGCACGGGGTTTACCCGGTGGACTATGGGGGCACGGGCAGGATGAGCGTGATCGAGCACGACGGTGTCGGTACCGGCGGAAGCGCCGGGCCGCGCGCGTTCTCGTGTGCACCGGGGTCAGTCGTCGTCGTGCGCGATCAGGAGTGGCTGGTCACCTCAGTCGAGCCCACTGCTGACGGCTGCTTCGTCCACGTCACGGGTCTGTCAGAGCTGGTGCGCGACACCACTGCGGTGTTCTCCACGGCGCTCGATGAGATCGAGGAGGTCGACCCGACCGCCGTCGCCGTCGTCCCCGATATGTCCGAACGGTTCCGGCTCAGCCGCCTGTGGCTGGAGTCGATGTTCCGCAAGACCCCGATCGCCGTCACCGATCCGGGCTTCGCCACGGCGAAGAGCGGGCTCGCGAAGCCGCTCGACTACCAGGTGAAGGCCGTCGCCAAGGCGCTCGATCCGGACAAGCTGCGGCCGCGGATCCTCCTCGCGGACTCCGTCGGTCTGGGCAAGACGATCGAGATCGGCATGATCCTGTCCGAGCTCGTTCGGCGCGGGCGTGGTGAGCGCATCCTCATCGTCACGCCGAAGCACGTGCTCGAGCAGATGCAGATGGAGCTGTGGACCCGGTTCGCACTGCCCTTCGTCCGGCTGGACTCGGCCGGCATTCAGCGGATCAGGCAGGTCCTGCCCGCCAGCCGCAACCCGTTCACTTACTACAAGCGCGTCATCATTTCGATCGACACGCTCAAGAGCGATCGCTACATCGCGAACCTGCAGAAGCAGCGCTGGGACGCCGTGGTCATCGACGAGTCGCACAACGTCACCAACACCGCGTCGCAGAACAACCGGCTCGCGCGCCTGTTGTCGGCACGCACCGATGCGCTGATCCTCGCCTCCGCGACCCCGCACAACGGCCGCGCGGAGTCCTTTGCCGAGCTGGTCCGCATGCTCGACCCCACCGCCGTCTCCCCCGATGGCGAGCCCGATCTCGACGAGGTCCGCAAGCTCGTCATCCGCCGCCACCGCCATCACCCGGACGTGGCGAGTGAGGTCGGGGCCGACTGGGCCGAGCGACAGCCGCCCCGCAATGTGACGGTGCCGGCCACCCCGGCCGAGGACGCGATCGCCCGGGAACTCGAGGACGTCTGGCTCTGGCCGTCCGACGGTGCCTCCCCCTACTCCGGCAGGACCTCCTCGCTGTTCCCGTGGACGCTCGCGAAGGCGTTCCTCTCCTCCCCTGCCGCCCTGATGCAGACGATCCGCGAGCGGCGGCGCCGGCTCGACACCTCCGCCGCGGCGGAGAAGGAACGGCGCGCCCTCGACGTCCTCGCCGAGCTCACCGAGGCGGTCCCCACCCGGGAGTCCGCCAAGTACGAGGCACTCGCGAAGCTGCTGCGAGAAATCGGCGTCGGGCCCGGCAGCGATACCCGCGTGGTGATCTTTGCCGAGCGCGTGGCCACCCTGACGGCCCTCGCCGAGGCACTGGCCGCGGACCTGAAGCTGAAGCCCTCCCGCGGAGATGCGCTCGCACCGGTCACGGTGCTGCACGGCGGGCTCAGTGACACCGAGCAGACGGACATCGTCGAATCGTTCAAGCTCGAGTCGTCACCCATCCGCATCCTCGTCACGGGCGACGTGGCGTCTGAAGGCGTGAACCTGCACTCGCAGTGCCACAACCTGATCCACTACGACATCCCGTGGAGCCTGATCCGGATCGAGCAGCGTAACGGCCGCATCGACCGCTACGGGCAGAAGCACCGCCCGCAGATCACCACGCTGCTGCTCACCCCGTCCACGGAGCACTTCGCGGGCGACATCCGCGTCCTCACCCGCCTCGTCGAACGCGAGCACGAGGCGCACAAGGCGCTCGGCGACGCCTCGTCGCTCATGGGCACCTACGACGTGAAGGCCCAGGAGGAGTCGATCATCGCAGTGCTCGCTGGCCAGCAGGAGCTGGACACGGTGGTCAAGACAGTCGATCAGGTCACCGACGGTGGCGGCCTCGACGCCTTCTTCGCCGGCCTGGCGCTGGGCACGATCGACCAGGACGACGATGACACGCTCCCCGAGACGGCCGTCGATACCGCCTCCCCGGGCGTGTACGAGTCGGACTTCGCGTTCCTCGCCGACGCGCTGCTCGAGTTCCTCAAGACACCGCAGCTGGCGCCGCCCAACGGCGTGGATTGGACCGTCCACAAGCAGTACTCGATCGCCAGTCTCACTCCACCGAAGGACCTGACGCAGCGCCTCAAGGTGCTCCCGCAGGACTACCTCACCGCCCGCCGCGTCACCGAGACGTACAAGCTCGCGTACACCGCCGCCCGCGGCGAGGAGGAGCTGACGCAGGCCCGCTCCGGCGCCTCCACCTCGACCTGGCCGGAAGCGCACTACCTCGCGCCGCTGCACCCCATCCTCGACTGGGCCGCCGACCGCGCGCTCGCCGAGCTGGGCCGCGCGCAGATCTACGCGGTGCGCGGCGCGGTCCTGTTCCCGACGGTGCTCGTCCAGGTCACGCAGACCAACGACCGCGGGCAGGTGGTCGCGGCCGGCTACTACACGGTGGCCTTCCCCGACGTCGACGAGCCGAGCGCATCGCTCGCGATGCCGCACGCGACCGCCCACGAGGCCGTCGCGGAGCTGCAGCTCGGCGACGTCAACACCTGCGACGTCACCGATGCCCAGTCGCTGCAGCCCCTCGTGGCGGCCGCGGTGCGCGCCGCCGACGCGAACGCCGAGCAACAGGCCGAGGCCATCCGCCGCGAGACCGCCGCGCGGATCGATGCATGGATGCGGCGCTCCCACCGGTGGCAGGAAGAAGCCGGAACGCTGATCAGGCGCTCCGAGCTGGCCGAGCAGAGCAAGCGGATCACCGAGGAGCAAGAGCTCGCGGTCGCGATGAATCCCGCGCGCCGCCTGATCCGTCCCCTGATCGTCGTCCTACCCCTCGGATCGGAGAGCTGAGCATGCCCGTCTCGGACGCGCTGATCGTCGGCGACGAGTTCCTCAGCGAGCACTACTTCACCACCGACGCCACGTCGCAGTCGTTCCAGGCGAAGGCGCTGGGGCGCCGCAAGCAGTGGGAGGCCGCGCGGGCGGACGGCACCCCCACTACTCGCAGCCGCTTCACCGAGTCCCGGAACCAGCTGGGTCGCGCCCTCAGCGGGCTCGCCGAGAGCGCCGACGCCGACACTCTCGACCCGCTGTACGCGGAGCTGCGGGCGATCCTCGGCTTCGACAACGCCGTGCGCTGGGACGTCGAACGCGTCGGCGGCTCGGACACCGAACCCGGACCGGTCCTTGAGTTCCGCACCCGCGGGCTGACGGGTCCGGCACCGTTCGTCGTCGTGGAGGCCGCCGGCGGCCTGAAGCTCGAAGACCTACTGGCCAAGCACGAGAAGACCCTGCTGCGCGTGTACCACCGCGACGATGCCGAGCCGATCGTCTCCGTCGCCGCCCTGCTGTCCACCCTGTTCGTGGATGACGACGGCCCGCGCTTCGCCCTCGTGCTCGCCGGCGGCATCGCGCTCGTCACCGAACGCGAGCGGTGGCTCGAGGGCCGCTACCTCGCCGTCGACCTGCAGTTGGTCGGAGAGCGGAACGACGCGGGGCGCGGTGGCGAGATCGACCGGGCCCTCACGTGTCTCGACGCCGACTCCCTCGCCCCGGACGCCGACGGTGACATCTGGTGGTCGACGGTGCTCGACGAGTCGGTCAAGCACACCGTGGGCGTGTCCAAGGACCTGCGCGAGGGCGTGCGGCTGTCGATCGAGATTGTCGCGAACGAGGTCGTCAGCCGCCGTGCGGCGCAGGGACTCCCGCCGCTCCCGGCCGATCAGGCGCAGGCGCTCGCCGGGCAGTCGCTGCGCTTCCTCTACCGCGTGCTGTTCCTGCTGTACGCCGAGGCGACCGCCGAGCTGGGCGTGCTCCCCACCGGCGTTCCCGCGTATGAGCAGGGCTACAGCCTCGACCGGCTCCGCGAGCTGCTGCCCGTCGAGATCACCAACCTGAGCGCGCAGTCGAAGACGCATTTCTACGATTCGCTGGCGGTGCTGTTCGAGCGGGTAGATCAGGGCCATGACGGTGGCGTCTCGGCGAACGACGCCGCCTACGAGGAGGGGCTCACGTTCGGCGCGCTGCGCGCGGATCTGTTCCGGCCCGAGGCGATCTCACTCATCGCGGAGGTGAAGCTGGGCGATGCGGAGCTGCAGCGCGTGCTCCGGCACCTGCTGCTGAGCAAGGAGGCCCGCGGCCGCGATCGTGGCTTCATCTCGTACGCCGAGCTGGGCATCAACCAGCTGGGCGCCGTGTACGAGGGCCTGATGAGCTACACCGGCTTCTTCGCCGAGGAGGACCTGTACGAGGTCGCCAAACACGGTGACCCCGAGGATGGCTCGTGGGTGGTTCCCGAGGACCGGATTGCATCGATCTCCCCCTCCGACTTCGTGAAGGCGCCGGATGAGAACGGCGAGCTCAAGCCGGTCGTGCATCGGCGCGGAACCTTCGTGTTCCGGCTCGCCGGCCGCGAGCGGCAGCAGTCGGCGTCGTACTACACGCCGGAGGTGTTGACCCGCTTCACGGTGGGGCAGGCGCTGGAGGAGCTGCTCGACCAGGACGACTCCACGACTACTGCCGAGCAGATCCTCGAGCTCACGGTGTGCGAGCCCGCGATGGGGTCCGGAGCGTTCGCGATCGAGGCCGTACGCCAACTCGCGGAGCAGTACCTCAAGCGGCGGCAGGATGAGCTGGGCGAGCGCATCGACCCCGAGCGGTACGCGATCGAGCTGCAGCGCGTGAAGTCCTATCTCGCGCTGCACAACGTCTACGGCGTCGACCTCAACACCACCGCAGTCGAATTCGCCGAGATCACCCTGTGGCTCGACACGATGGGCCCCGGGCTTGCGGCGCCGTGGTTCGGCCTGCACCTGCGCCGCGGCAACTCCCTCATCGGCGCGCGGCACACCGTGATCGCCGCGGACCAGGTCACTGACCGCGGGTATGTCGAGGCGACGCCCGTGGATGTAGTGCTCGGCGAGGCGATCCCGCACAACTCGGTACACACCTTCCTTTTGCCGTCTACCGGCTGGGGTTCGACGGTGGATGCCAAGGAGGCGAAGAACCTCGCGTCGGAGACCACCGCGAAGCTCAAGGAGTGGCGAAAGACATTCCGCAAGCAGCCGACCGCCGCCCAGGTGCGCCGCCTCCGCGACCTCGCTGTGCGGACGGAGACGCTCTGGGCCTTCGCACTGCGGCGGTTGGAGATCGCGGAATCGGAAATCCGGCGAGACATCCCACTCTGGGGCCGCGACTTCGTCCCCACCGGCGGCGCGGTGACGCGCGAGCAGATCGAGGAGTCCCTCGCCGACCAGAACGGCGCCTACCGCCGCCTGCGACGGATCATGGACGCCTGGTGCGCCCTCTGGTTCTGGCCGCTCACCGACGGTGACCGCACCGTGGACGGCGTGATCGTCGAGCCTCCGAGTCTTGACGACTGGATCGACACACTCACCGACCTGCTCGGTACCCCGGTGAAGGAGACACGAGGCGAGAAGGCAGGTCAGGGCAACCTCTACGAGACGACCAGCTGGTCCGAGCTCACCGACGCCGAGGAGTCGGATCTCCTTTTCGCGCAGGTGAAGCCGGTCGAGGCTGTGCTCGCAGCGCACCCCTGGCTCACGGTGGCCGAGCGCGTCGCCGAGCGGCAGGGGTTTTTCCACTGGGAGCTGGACTTCGCCCCCATCTTCGCCCGCGGCGGCTTCGATCTCCAAGTCGGAAACCCGCCTTGGGTCCGCCCGCGATCGAACGTCGACGCCCTACTCGCCGAGGGCGACCCGTGGTTCCAGCTCTCGGTCAAGCCGACGCAGGCGCAGGTGAAGGCCAAGCGGGACGCGACGCTCGCGCTGCCCGGCATCACCGACCTCGTACTGGACGGCACCGCCGACATCGCCGCGACGGCGGCGTTCCTCGGCGACGCCCGCCTGTTCCCGCATCTCAGCGGCCTGCAGCCCGACCTGTACCGCTGCTTCATGGAACTTACTTGGCGAAACACCAGACCGACAGGTTCGGTCGGTCTCATCCACCTGGAGTCCCACTTCACAGACGAGAGGGCTGGCCGCCTTCGAGCTGAGACCTACCGCCGCCTTCGAAGGCACTGGCAGTTCATCAACGAGTTGAAGCTCTTCGAGATTCAGGACCAGAAGCGCTTCGGCGTGAACGTGTATGGCGGGCGCCAGGCCCCCAGGTTCTTGCAGGCGGCGTCGCTCTACCACCCGGACACCGTCGAGCGGTCGATCAAACATGATGGTTCAGGAACCGAGCCAGGTATCAAGGACCTCGACGGAAACTGGGATCTCCGGCCCCACTCTTCACGGATAGTACTGGCTACCCAGGAGACTCTCCGTTCATGGCATGCGATACTCGAGACGGACGAGGTTCCTCTCTCACAAACCCGTATGGTGTACGCAGTCAACCAGTCTACGGCCGCAGTATTGGAGAAGCTGGCCGCAGCTCCAAGGTTCTCATCCCTTGGACTCCAATTCTCACCCGGCTGGCACGAGAAGAACGACCGAACGAAGGGGTTCTTCGACGCAGAGTGGGGGGTGCCTGAATCGTGGGATCAGGTCATCCTCCAGGGCTCCCACCTCGGGGTCGGCCGAC